>NZ_JBHUIW010000032.1:0-48793 GCF_042682915.1 Rhodoplanes azumiensis
TTCCTCGACACGGTGCGGGCCGCCTGAGCCGCTTCTCGGCCCGACGCGGCCCGGCACGCCGGACCGCGACGCGGCGGGCCCGGCCCCTCCCACCGGCCTCGCGCTCGCCGCCCCGCTTGCCTCCTTGGCCTGCGGCATGCATGGGTTCCGGCCCCGTCCGGAGAACGCCCCCGTGCCCACCTGGTCCGAACCTCCCCGCCCGATCGGAAACGCTCTCTATCCTCGCGCCCGGCGTCGGGCCGTGCGCCGATGACCGCGGTCTGGACGTCGCGCGTCATCGCCACCGCCGTGATCGCGCTCGGGCTCGCCGCGGCCGTGCAGCACGCCGGCGGCGGCCACAGCATCTGGCTCGCCTTCTTCGCCGTGCTGGCGACCGTGCTGATGTGGGCGACCCGGGTGGTGCCGGAATATCTCGCCGCCTTCGTGTTCTTCGTCGTCTGCGTGGTCGGTCTCGTCGCGCCCGCCCCGGTGGTGCTGTCGGGCTTCACCGGGCCGGCCGCCTGGCTGGTGTTCTCCGGCTCGGTGATCGGCGCCTCGCTCGGCCACACCGGCCTCGCCGACCGGCTCGGCGCCAAGCTCGCCGCGGTCGCCAACGGGTCGTTCCCGGCCGTGATCACGCGGGTCGCCGTGTTCGGTACGGCGCTCGCCTTCCTGATGCCGTCCGGCATGGGCCGCATCTTCCTCCTGGCGCCACTGCTCGCCGCCTTCGCCCAGCGCGCCGGCCTGGCGAAGGGATCGCGCGGGCGCGCCGGCGTGATGCTGGCCGGGCTCTACGGCACGTTCTTTCCGGCGATGGGCATCCTGCCCGCCAACGTGCCCAACAACGTGCTGGCCGGCCTCCTGGAGACCACCGGGCTCGGCGTCCCGACCTTCTCCGAATACCTGCTGCTGCATTTCCCGGTGGTCGGGCTCGCCAAGCTGGTGCTGCTGATCGGCGTGCTCGTCGTGATGTTCCGCGACGTCGGGCCGGTGCCGGCCCCGCAGGCGGATCCGCCGCCACCGCTGACGACGGGCGAGAAGCGCCTCACCGCGCTGCTCGTCGCCACCATCGGCCTGTGGCTCACCGACAGCCTGCACGGCATCTCGGCCACCTGGGTCGGCATGGCGTCCGCGCTCGTGTGCCTGTGGCCCGGCACCGGGCTGTTGCCGCCGAACCCGCTGAAGAGCGTCGCCTTCGAGCCGATCATCTACGTCGCCGGCGTGGTCGGGCTCGGCGCCGTGGTCGGCCACACCGGTCTCGGCGCGACGCTCGGCGAGTTGCTGACCGTGGTGGTGGCGCCGCTCGCCGGCAGCGCGATCGCGAGTTATGTCGGGCTCGCCGCCGTCGCGGCCGGGCTCGGCCCGCTCGTCACCGCCGTCGGCGTGCCGGCGATCCTCACCCCGATCGCACCGGTGCTCGCCGCCGCGACCGGCCTGCCGGTCGCGACCGTGACGATGAGCCAGGTGCTCGGCTTCTCGACCATCTTCCTGCCCTACCAGGCGCCGCCGCTCGCCGTCGCCGTGCAGATCGGCGCGCTGCCGGTGCGCGAGGCGGTGCGCGCCTGCCTGATCCTGGCGGTGCTGACCATCCTGCTGCTGTGGCCGCTCGACGTCCTGTGGTGGATGCTGCTCGGGCGACTGTAGCGGCCCGGGCAGACGGCGGTCGGCCTCACGCCACCCTGGCCAGGAAGTCGTCGACCGAAGCCTGCAGGTTCTGGGCGGCGCCGGCGAGCTCGCCGGTGGCGCCCAGCACGTCGCCGGCCGAGCGGCTCGCTTCCGAGATCGCGCCCGTGACGGTCGCGATGTTGCCGGCGAGGCTGCTGGCGCCGCTCGCCGCCTGGGCGACGTTGCGCGAGATCTCGTTGGTGGCGGCGCCCTGCTCCTCGATGGTGGCGGCGATCGAGCCGGTGAAGCGGGCGATCTCGTCCATGGTCACCGTGATGCGGCCGATCGCCTCCACGGCCTCGCCGGTCGAGGCCTGGATGCCGGCGACCTGCGCGGCGATGTCCTCGGTCGCCTTGCCGGTCTGGCTCGCCAGCGTCTTCACCTCCTGGGCGACGACCGCGAAGCCCTTGCCGGACTCGCCGGCCCGCGCCGCCTCGATGGTGGCGTTGAGGGCCAGGAGGTTGGTCTGCTCGGCGATCGCCTTGATCAGGCCGACCACGTCGCCGATGCGATGCGCCGCCTGGGCGAGCGTCGCGACCTGGTCGTTGGAGCGAGCGGCGAGCGCCGTCGCCTCGCCGACCACCTTGTTGGCCTGATGGACCTGGCGGCCGATCTCCGCCACCGAGGAACCGAGCTCGTCGGCCGCCGAGGCGACGCTCGACACGTTGGCGGCCGCCTGCTCGGAGGCCTGCGCGGCGTCGGAGGCCTGGCGGGACGCGGAGGCCGCGACGGTGTCGAGCGAGGCCGCCGTGCCCTCCAGACGCTTCACGCTGGCGCCGACCGCGGCGAGCACCTCGCGCACCTGCGAGCGGAAGCCGGCGATCAGGCCGTCGACATGCGCCTGCCGGGCGGCCTGGTCGGCGCGGGCGCGACCGTCGGCCGCCTGCCGCTCGATCGCGGCGACCCGGAACACCTCGATCGAGCGCGCCATGGTGCCGAACTCGTCGGTGCGCTCGGTGCTCGGCACCGTGACGTCGTAGCGGCCCTCGCGCATCTCCCCCATCGCAGACGCCAGGCCGCCGATCAGATCCCTTATGGTGCGCAGGACGATGCGGCTCATCACCACGACCGCCAGGATGGCGCCGACGGTGAGGACGAAATAGAGGACGATGTTCCACCATGCGTTCGACAGCCGGCGGTCCGCCTCGGCGACGCTGCCGTCGAGGCTCGCCGAGATCAGCTTGGACATCGTCGGCAGCAGCCCCTCGTTGACCGCGCCCCAGGCCTGGACGTCCGCGTCCGAGCCTTTCTGACCGGAGTTCTTCAGCGCCAGTGACTGCAACTCGGCGTAACGGCTGCCGTTGCTGCGCTGGAAATCGCGAAACTGCGCGACGACGTCGGGCAGCGCGTAATCCTCCAGAAGGCGACCATAGCTGCCCTGGTGCGCGGCCGCCTCGGTCAGCATCAGGAAGGCGGGTCCGGGCAGGTTGCCCTCGCGCAGCGCGCGCTCGCCGTTGTTGCGCGCCACCAGGCTCGCGCTGTTGTACTTGAGCAGCGCGAACAGGCCGAGGATGCGGCGCGACAGCCCGTCCTCGGCGGTCACCACGGCCGTGCGGCCGATCAGCTCGATGCCGATCCCGGCGAGCGGAGCGCGGAAGGCAGGTATGTCGGAGATCGCCGCCGATTTCGCGTCCATGCGAGCGCGGTGCGCCGCCTGGGTGCCGAGCCGCTGATCGATC
The DNA here is from genome assembly GCF_042682915.1 of Rhodoplanes azumiensis. Classification (NCBI taxonomy): domain Bacteria; kingdom Pseudomonadati; phylum Pseudomonadota; class Alphaproteobacteria; order Hyphomicrobiales; family Nitrobacteraceae; genus Rhodoplanes; species Rhodoplanes azumiensis. The sequence goes on from NZ_JBHUIW010000032.1 coordinate 3,324, forward strand.
GCCGCGAGGTAGCCGCGGATGGCGTCGTCCTGCGGGGCGACCCGCGCGACCGTGTCCTGCAGCGTCTTGTAGGCCTGATCGGTGGACCGTCGTTGCGCGTCGAGCGTCGCCTTGTCGCTGCGGCCGAGCAGCCATTCGCGCTCCGCCTGCCCTTCCGCCGGGAACGCGAAGGCGACGTAGCGCGTCACCGACACGGCGAGCTGCAGCATGCGGTCCGCCTCGGAGAGCGCGGCGTATTTCAGCCACTGCTCGTAGGTCAGGCGACCGGCGAACAGCGTGAGCACCAGCACCGGCACGATGCTGACGATCAGGAGCAGCTTGGCGAACGGAATGCGGCGCACGGCGACTGATCCTCGGCTGGCGGGGGCCCCGAAGTCATAGGCCGAGGAGGTAAATGGAGCCCTACCGGTCGCCCGCTTTGCGAATTCCGACAGCCCACGATGCGGGACAGCAACTCCGGAAGCGCGGCCCCGACGCCGTGTGCGCCGGGCCGAATCACTCCGCCTGGATCAGCTTGGCGACGCAGTCGACCGGGTCGTAGACCGACACCTGCAGCACCGGGTAATTCTGCTTGATCACGCGGCCGGCCTGCTCGGCCGCCTCGACGGTCGGGAACGACCGCTTGGTCTGACGGTCGACCTGGAGCAGGTAGCGACCGGTCTCGGGCTGGCGGCGCTGCGTCCGCGGCTCGGCGGCCGTCACGGCCGCTTCCGGAGCCACGAGCTTGGTGAGGGTCTTGCCCCCGGCGCGAGTCGCCATGTGTGGTATTCCTTCCGAAAGTCCAGATGGTTGAGGGATCGAAGCCGGATACGGCGGCGACCGGCCGACGGGTCGGCGGCGCCGCGACGCATCATCACAGACGAACACGATCACCGGTGAACACGTGACCGCCCGTGCCCACGCCATGCAGGTTCCGCGCCGGTTCTGGGCGGATCATGCTCGCGCGACGGATCGGACCGGATGGGATGGTGGAGCCGAGGGGATTTGAACCCCTGACCTCCGCAGTGCGATTGCGGCGCTCTCCCAACTGAGCTACGGCCCCGCCGCTCGCGGCCGCAAGGGCGGCGAGCCATCAGGTGGCGCCATTTACGGGTCCGGTCCGGACGGTGTCAAGGATTGTCGGACGATCGTGACGGATGTCCTCCGCGGCGTGTCCGGAATGCCGCGGCGGTCCGCGCGGACCGGCCGTTTACCAGCGGCGAAACAGCCCCGTCCTTGGCCCTTGCCGCTGTCGGACCGGAACGGTACACGTCGCTCGGCCCGGGACGGCGCGTCCGCGCGCCGCACGCGTATTGCGACCACCCGACGAGACCCGCGAGATGATTGAATTCCTTGGTTTCATCAGCACCCTGCTGACGCTCTACGTCTACATCCTGATCGCTTCGGCGGTGCTGAGCTGGCTGATCGCCTTCAACGTGGTCAACACGCGCAACCAGGCCGTCTCGGTCATCGGCGAGTTCCTCTACCGTATCACCGAGCCGGTGCTGCGCCCGATCCGCCGCGTGATGCCGGACCTCGGCGGCATCGACATCTCGCCCGTGATCGTGATCCTGGTGATCTTCTTCATCCAGTCGGTGATCCTGCCGAATCTCGCACGGGCGCTGGTGTGACGGCTGCGGCGGCCGAATTGCCGGAGCTCCCCTGGACTCCGGCGGCCGACGGCCTCGTGGTGACGGTGCGGCTGACCCCGCGCGGCGGCCGCGACGGCTTCGACGGCATCGAACGGCTCGCCGACGGCCGCGCCGTGCTCAAGGCGCGGGTGCGCGCCGCGCCGAGCGAGGGCGAGGCGAACGCCGCCCTGATCACCCTCTTCGCCAAGTCGCTGAAGTGCCCGGCCCGCGCCGTCGCGCTGATCGCCGGCGACACGGCCCGCATCAAGCGAATCAAAATCGCCGGCGAGCCCGCCGTCCTCGCGGACGCGCTCGCCCGCCTGTCGGGAGTCTCCGCATGACCGCTCGTCTCATCGATGGAAAGACCGCCGCCGAGGCGGTGCGCGCCGGCGTCGCCGCCGAGGTGGCGCGCCTTTCCGCGGCGCACGGCCTCGTTCCCGGCCTCGCCGTCGTGCTGGTCGGCGACGACCCGGCGAGCGCCGCCTACGTGCGCAGCAAGGGCAAGCAGACGGTCGCGGCCGGCATGCGTTCCTTCGAGCACCGCCTGCCGGCGACCGCCACCCAGGACGAAGTGCTGGCCGTCGTCGCGCAGCTCAACGCCGATCCGAGCGTCCACGGCATCCTGGTCCAGCTGCCGGTGCCGAAGCAGATCGATCCGCACGCCGTGATCCTCGCCATCGACCCGATGAAGGACGTCGACGGCCTGCATCCGCTCAGCGCCGGCCTCCTGGCGAGCGGCCTGCCCGGCCTCGTGCCGTGCACGCCGCTCGGCTGCCTCTACATGGCCAAGACCGTGCATGCGTCGCTGGCCGGCCTGGAGGCCGTGGTGGTCGGCCGCTCGAACCTGGTCGGCAAGCCGGTCGCCCAGCTTCTGCTGCGCGAGAACGCGACCGTGACGATCGCCCATTCGCAGACCCGCGACCTGCCGGCGGTGTGCCGCCGCGCCGACCTCCTGGTCGCCGCGGTCGGCCGGCCGGGCTTCATTCGTGGCGACTGGATCAAGCCGGGCGCCACCGTGATCGACGTCGGCATCAACCGGGTGCCGACCGCCGACGGCAAGGGCCGGCTCACCGGCGACGTCGCCTTCGACGAGGCCGTTCAGGTCGCCGGCGCCGTGACGCCGGTGCCGGGTGGCGTCGGCCTGATGACGGTGGCGTTCCTGCTGGTCAACACGGTGCGGGCCGCCTGCGCGGCCGCCGGCCTGCCGGCGCCGACGATCTGAACTCCGCTCCGCGGCCCCGGGGCCGACGCCGAACACTCCGCTCGTTCCCGCGAAAGCGGGACTCCACAGGAGCGGCAGACCGTGCAGCCCCTGGGTTCCCGCCTTCGCGGGGACGAGCGGCGGCGAGCGACACGGCCGCCTTGCCATTCGGCGTGCCGCGAATTAGCACTCCGCCGTCACACATGACAGCCGCCGTCGGCGGCGTCTCGCACCATGCAACGGCCGCCCGCCGCGGCGCCGCTCCCGATCATCAGCCCCCCAGAAGGCTCATCATGGCGACCTACAAGCTTCTCCTGCTTCCCGGCGACGGCATCGGCATCGAGGTGATGGCCGAGGTGAAGCGGCTGATCGCGTGGATGAACCAGAACGGGCTCGGCACCTTCGAGACCGAGGAGGGGCTGGTCGGCGGCGCCGCCTACGACACCGAGGGCGTCGCCATCTCCGACGCGACCATGGCACTGGCGCAGGCGGCCGACGCCGTGATCTTCGGCGCGGTCGGCGGGCCGAAATGGGCCTCGGTGCCCTACGAGGCGCGGCCGGAGGCCGGCCTTCTGCGGCTGCGCAAGGATCTCGGCCTCTACGCCAATCTGCGCCCGGCGATCTGCTATCCGGCGCTCGCCGAGGCCTCCTCGCTCAAGCGCGAGGTGGTCGACGGCCTCGACATCATGATCGTGCGCGAGCTCACCGGCGGCGTCTATTTCGGCGAGCCGAAGACCATCGTCGACCTCGGCAACGGCCAGAAGCGCGCCATCGACACCCAGGTCTACGACACGTTCGAGATCGAGCGCATCGGCCGGGTCGCCTTCGAGCTGGCGCGCAAGCGCCGCAACAAGGTCGCCTCGATGGAGAAGCGCAACGTCATGAAGTCGGGCGTGCTGTGGAACGAGGTGATGACCGCGCTCCACGCCCGCGAGTTTCCGGACGTCGCGCTCGAGCACGTGCTGGCCGATGCCGGCGGCATGCAGCTGGTGCGCTGGCCCAAGCAGTTCGACGTCATCGTCACCGACAACCTGTTCGGCGACATGCTGTCCGACGTCGCCGCGATGCTCACCGGCTCGCTCGGCATGCTGCCCTCCGCCTCGCTCGGCGACGTCGATCCTTCGACCGGCACCCGCAAATCGATGTACGAGCCCGTCCACGGCTCGGCCCCGGACATCCAGGGCAAGGGCATCGCCAACCCGATCGCCATGCTGGCGTCGTTCGCGATGGCGCTGCGCTACTCGTTCGGGCTGGGCCGGGAGGCCGACATGGTCGAGCAAGCGATCGCCGCGACGCTCGACAAGGGCCTGCGCACCGCCGACATCACGTCGGCCGGCTGCAAGGTCGTCGGCACGCAGGAGATGGGGGAGGCCGTGATCGCCGAGGTGGCCCGTCTCGCCGGGACGTGAGCGACTTGCCGTTTCGGGGCGCGGACCGCAGATCCGCGCGCCCGGAATCGAGACTCACAGGCAAGGGTCATGGGTTCCGGGCTCGCGGCGGAATCGGTGCCCGGACGGCGCGAAGCGCCGATCCGGGTGCAGCGATCCGGAACGACCGGCGACCTCAGTACCGCGACCAGCCCGGGATATCGAACTGGCCCGGCAGCGGATTGCGCGACCACGAGCCCGGGAAGGCGTTGTTGTCCATCCAGTGCGGGAACACCGTGTAGGACGGCGACAGCGCATAGTCGCTGTAGTGCTGGCTGTTGGGCAGCAGCTCGCGGCCCGGATCCAGGAACGAGCGCTTGCGCACCGTGACGCGCGACGCCGGCCGGCCGTTGTAGTCGGCGACGATGTCGTAGGTCTTGGCCTGGCGGCGCTTGGTCGCGGCCTCGGCCTCCGGCGCGGAGAACAGCACGGCCACGAGCCCGGCAGCGGCCGCGCAGGCGACGAAGGTCATCGGGCGCATCGGAACCTCTCGAGCGTTGTCGAACGCGAACCTGAGTTTTACCGTCGATTCCCGTAGCACGACAAGGCAACGGCCGCGTTAACGGGCTGGTTCCGCGGCGTTTCCGGCCGACCTGTGGCGGCCCTGCTGCACTCCGGGGCGAAGCCTCGAAGAATGCGGGTGGTTTCGGCCCCGGTGGCCCGGCAAACCGGCCGAATCCGAAGCCGGCATGGCAGCGCCCCGGCCCCGACGTGTTGAACCGCCGCGCAGTCTCGCCTAGAACCCGGTCGCTTCGGCCCTCGAACGGGCCGAGATTCGGAGACGAGCCATGGGTTACAAGGTCGCGGTGGTCGGCGCCACGGGCAATGTGGGCCGCGCCATGCTGGAGATCCTCGCCGAGCGGCAGTTCCCCGCCGACGAGGTGGTCGCAATCGCGTCCCGGCGCAGCCAGGGCGTCGAGGTCTCCTACGGCGACACGACCCTGAAAGTCAAAGCCCTCGAGCACTACGACTTCTCCGACGTCGACATCTGCCTGATGTCGGCCGGCGGCTCGGTGTCGAAGGAGTGGTCGCCCAAGATCGGCGCGCAGGGCTGCGTCGTGATCGACAACTCGTCGGCCTGGCGCTACGACGCGGACGTGCCGCTGATCGTGCCCGAGGTGAACGCCGACGCGGTCGAGGGCTTCCGCAAGAAGAACATCGTCGCCAACCCGAACTGCTCGACCGCGCAGCTCGTCGTCGCGCTCAAGCCGCTGCACGACCGCGCGACCATCAAGCGCGTCGTGGTGTCGACCTACCAGTCGGTGTCGGGCGCCGGCAAGGAGGCGATGGACGAGCTGTTCTCGCAGACCAAGTCGGTCTTCACGCTCGACGAGATGCAGGTGAAGAAGTTTCCGAAGCGCATCGCCTTCAACCTGATCCCCCAGATCGACGTGTTCATGGAGGACGGGTACACGAAGGAAGAGTGGAAGATGATGGCCGAGACCAAGAAGATTCTCGACCCGAAGATCAAGCTCACCGCCACCTGCGTGCGCGTGCCGGTCTTCGTCGCCCACTCCGAGGCCGTGAACATCGAGTTCGAGCAGCCGATCACGCCCGACGAGGCGCGTCAGATCCTGTCGACCGCGCCGGGTTGCCTGGTGATCGACAAGCGCGAGCCCGGCGGCTACGTCACGCCCTACGAGGCGGCCGGCGAGGACGCCACCTACATCAGCCGCATCCGCGAGGACGCGACGGTGGAGAACGGCCTCGTGCTGTGGTGCGTCTCCGACAATCTGCGCAAGGGCGCCGCCCTCAACGCCGTGCAGATCGCCGAGTGCATGCTCAAGCGCAACCTTCTCCAGCCGAAGAAGAAGGCCGCCTGACCCGACACGCCGCCGACGCGGCGCGACGACGCGAAGCCCGGCCGAGGGCGTTCCTCGTGCCGGGCTTCGCTTTGCCGGACGCGCCCGCGTCCGGCGCGGTGCCGACGCGCCGCGACACGTGCCCAAGAAGACTGCCCTCCAAAAGAGGGCTCCGGACCTGCCCGAGAACATTGCCCTGGAAGCGCCCTTTCGGACACGACGAAGACCAAGGCGGTGCGCGTCACCGCCCCGAAGGAGCCCCTGTGACGACACCTCCGCGTGCATTCACCTATCTGTTCGATCCCCTGTGCGGTTGGTGCTACGGCGCCGCTCCGGCCCTGCACCGGCTCGCCGCGATGCCGGACGTCGCCATCACGATGATGCCGACCGGACTGTTCGCCGACGCCGCCAGCCGGCCGATGACCGACGCGTTCGCCGACTTCGCCTGGTCCAACGACAAGCGCATCGAGACGCTGACCGGCCAGCCGTTCACCGACGCCTATCGCGACACCGTGCTGGGCGACCGCATGCGGCGCTTCGATTCCGGCCCGGCGACGCTGGCGCTCGCCGCCGTGGCGATGACCGAGCCGCGCCGCGAGCTGGGCGCGCTCTCCACCCTCCAGGCCGCCCGCTATGTCGACGGGCGCGACATCACGGCACCGGCCGTGCTGGCCGCGATCCTGGCCGACCACGGTTTCGCGGCGGCCGGCGCCTTGGTCGCGGCGCCGACCGACGCGCTGAAGGCCTTCAACGCCGATCGCATTCTGCGCGCCCGCAGCTTGATGCAGGCGATCGGGGCGCAAGGCGTGCCGACCCTGGTGCGGCACACGCCGGACGGACCGCAGCGGCTCGATTCGGGCCTCCTGTTCGCCGGCCCCGAGCGAATCGCCACGGCGCTGGCGGCGGGGTGACGGCGGCGTCGCTGGGTGCGCTCTCCGTCGCAAGCCGCTTTGCGTCATCGGTCATCCCGGGGCGCGGACCGCAGATCCGCGAGCCCGGGATCCATACGCCCGGCGTCGGTGGTTCACGAAATGCAGGGGTTGTGGGTTCCGGGCTCGCGCCTTCGGCGCGCCCCGGAACGACCGGCGCCCTCACCCTTCCTCCGTGAGATCCTCCCAGACCTCGAGCTGGACGGCGCCGCCGAGCACCTGGCGCCACGCCTGGAGGAAGCTCTGGATGCGCAGATCGCTGGCGATGCGCTGGCGGCTCATCTCCAGCGCCTCCGGCGTCTCGTAGACGATCTCCTGGATGAACTGGGCAGGGTCGTCGACGTTGCGCAAGAGCCGCATCGAGGTGCCGCCGAGCAGCCCGTAGAACGGTGCCGTCGCCTGGACGACCGAGCGGACATAGGCCGGATCGGCCGACGGCAGCGTCACCTTCAGAAGCAGAACTCTCCGAACGTTTCCGCCGGCCGTCGCCATCCCCGCCCCCGCTCAGGTGGTCGCGAGCTCCTGCTGCGACCGCTTGGCGAAGGTAGCGCGGATCGGATGCGCCGGATAGACGCCGAGGATCTTCAGCGTCTTCGGCTGGCTGAAGAAGGCGAGCTCCTCCAGCGCGAGCTTGAGCCCGCGCTCCTCCGGATGGCCCTCGACGTCGGCGTAGAACTGGGTCGCGGCGAAATTGCCCTCGAGCATGTAGCTCTCGAGCTTGGTCATGTTGATGCCGTTGGTGGCGAAGCCGCCGAGCGCCTTGTAGAGCGCGGCCGGGATGTTGCGCACCTGGAACACGAACGTGGTGATCACCGGCCCGTTGTTCGGCTCGGCGATCGCCGGCTCCTTCGACAGCACGATGAAGCGGGTCGTCGAATGCGACTCGTCCTCGACGTTCTCGGCCAGGATGTCGAGGCCGTAGATCTCGGCGGCGAGGCGCGACGCGATGGCGGCCCGGGTCTTGTCGCCGGCCTCGGCGACGATGCGGGCGGCGCCTGCCGTGTCGGCCTGGACCTTGGTGACGGCGCCGAGCTTGCGCAGGAAGCGGCGACACTGGCCGAGCGCCATGATGTGGCTCTCGACCGTCTTCAGGCCGTCGAGGGTCGCCCCCTTGGGCGCCATCAGCTGGTTGCGGATCGGCAGGAACCACTCGGCGACGATGCGCAGCCGCGAGGTCGGCATCAGGTGATGGATGTCGGCGACCCGACCGGCGACCGAGTTCTCGATCGGGATCATGCCGAGCGTCGCCTTGCCGGACGAGACCGCCGTGAAGGCGTCCTCGAAGGTGGGGCACGGCACCGGCGTGTAGTCGGGATAGGCCTCGCGGCAGGCGATGTCCGAGTTGGCGCCCGGCTCGCCCTGAAAGACGATCTTTTTCTGGTCCATGATGGTCTCGGGTAAAGCCCCGGCGGGCGGGCGAGTCAACGGCCGTGTCGGCCGGTCGGCGGGTCGGTCAGTCGGCGGGGCGAGCGCGGCCGGCCAGGATCGCCCGCGCGGCGTCGAGGTCGGCGGGCGTGTCGACGCCGAGCGGCACCGAGGCGACCACGGCGACGTCGATCCGCATGCCCGCCTCGAGGGCACGAAGCTGCTCCAGCCGCTCGCGCCTCTCCAGCACCGACGGCGGCAGCGACACGAAGCGGGCGAGCGCGGCACGCCGATAGGCGTAGAGCCCGATGTGGTGGTAGAGTGGCCCGTCGCCCCACGGCGCCGTCGCCCGGGTGAAATAAAGCGCCCGCAACCGCCGGTCCGCGACCGGGCTGCCGACCACCTTGACGACGTTCGGATCGGTGCGCTCCTCGTCGCGCACGATCTCGGCCGCGAGCGTCGCGATGTCGACCGCGGGGTCGGCGAGCGGCGCGACCGCTGCGGCGACGTCGCCGGGCACGAGCGTCGGCAGGTCGCCCTGCACGTTGACGACGGTCCCGAACCGTCCCTCGGGGTCGATCGTCTGCAGCGCCTCGAAGATGCGGTCGGAGCCCGACGGATGGTCGGCTCGGGTGAGGACGGCTCGCCCGCCGGCGGCCGCGACGGTGCCCCGGATCGCCTCCGAATCGGTGGCGACGACGACCGGCCCGACCCCGGCCTCGACGGCGCGGCGCATCACGTGGACGATCATCGGCACGCCGCCGATGTCGGCGAGCGGCTTGTCGGGGAGCCGCGTCGCGGCGAGACGGGCCGGGACGAGAACGACGGTGTCGGACAAGGACATGACGCGTACCGGATCGGGAACGACGGCGCGCCGTTCCGCAGCCGCGAACCGCGGCCTTCGGCGGCGCTTATACGTGTTGCAAGGCGCGCCGCAAACCCGCTATGTCTGCCTACGAACCTCGTGCGGCACCCCCGCCGTCGACGCTCTTTCCCCCGGAGCCCGTGCGCGATGGATTCCTTCGAACTCAACAAGATCGCCGGCGCGGTGCTGTTCAGCGCCGCTTGCGTCGTCGCTCTGAACGTCACGGCCGGGATCATCTTTTCCCCGGAGAAGCCGGAGCAGCCGGGCTTCGTCATCGCCGTCGCCGGCGAGACCGCGGCCCCAAAGGCGGCCGCCGACGCGCCGGCCGAGCCCCCCATCACCACGCTGCTCGCCACGACGAGCGTCGATCGCGGCGCCGCGGCGGCCCGTAAATGCGAATCCTGCCACACCTTCGACAAGGGCGGTGCCAACAAGGTCGGCCCCAACCTGTGGGGCGTCGTCGGCCGGCCGCACGCCTCGCATCCCGGCTTCAAGTACTCGGCCGCCATGGCGGCGAAGACCGGGCCGTGGACGATCGAGGAGCTGAACGCCTTCATCCAGAGCCCCAAGGCGGCGGTTCCGGGCACCGCCATGGCGTTCGCCGGCGTGCCGAAGGCGAGCGAGCGCGCCGACATCCTCGCCTTCCTCAACTCGAAGTCCGACAACCCGCAGCCGCTGCCCACCACCACGGGCGCCGCCTCGCCGGATCCGGCGCCGTCCTCGCCGCAGCCCGGCACCCCGGGCGCCGCCCAGCCCGGCGCTCCGGCCGAGGCCGCGCCGCCCAAGCCGTGAGGCACTCCACCTCCCCCTGGAGGGGGCATTCAGAAGTTGTCAGTCCGGGACGCGCCGAAGGCGCGACCCCGGAATCCAGCGGCGAACTCCACCTCCTGGGCTGGATTCCGGGTTCGGCGCTGTGCGCCGCCCCGGAATGACCGAGCTCAACAGACCCTCTCTCGCTCCGGCCGATCCGTCGAGATTGCGAACATTTAACCCGTTTCGACCGTCCGCGGCTGGCGGACGCACATCCCAAAACCGACATATTCGGTTAGAACCGTCGGTCTGTCCGCCCCGAGAACCGTCTCGGGCGGCGTGCTTGGGAGATGTCCTTGCCCCTGTCCCGGCCTCTGTCCCGTCGCGACGTGCTCCGCTCGACCGCGATCGCGGCGGCGACCCCTGCCCTCGCCCCGCTCGCCGCGCTCTCTCCGGCCGCACTCGCGCAGACGGCCACGGACGGCCCGGCCGAGCCCGCCTGGCGGCATGGCCTGTCGCTGTTCGGCGACCTCAAGTATCCGGCCGGCTTCAAGCACTTCGACTACGTCAACCCGAACGCTCCGAAGGGCGGCACGGTGCGCCAGATCGCCATCGGCACCTTCGACAACTTCAACGTCGTCGTCTCCGGCGTGAAGGGCACGCTCGCCGGCCCGGTGTTCTTCGTCTACGAGACCCTGATGGTGCCGGCGCTCGACGAGGTCTCGACCGAGTACGGTCTGCTCGCCGAGGCCGTCTCCTATCCGGCCGACTACGCCTCGGTGACGTATCGGCTGCGGGCGAACGCGCGCTGGCACGACGGCACGCCGGTGACGCCCGAGGACGTGATCTTCTCGCTCGAGGCCTTCACCAAGAACCATCCGCAGTTCGGCGCCTACTACCGGCACGTCACCAAGGCCGAGAAGACCGGCGCGCGCGACGTGACCTTCACGTTCGACCAGCCCGGCAACCGCGAGCTGCCGCAGATCGTCGGCCAGCTCCGGGTGCTGCCGAAGCACTGGTGGGAGGGCACCGACAGCCAGGGCCGCAAGCGCGACGTCACCCAGACGACGCTCGAGGTGCCGCTCGGCAGCGGCGCGTACAGGATCAAGGAGTTCTCGCCCGGCCGCACGATCGTGCTGGAGCGCGTGAAGGACCACTGGGCCAAGGATCTGCCGGTCAGCATCGGCCGCGACAATTTCGACGAGCTCCGCTACGAGTATTTCCGCGACACCACGGTGGCGCTGGAGGCGTTCAAGGGCGACGCCGTCGACTGGCGCACCGAGAACTCGGCCAAGGATTGGGCGACCGCCTACGACTTCCCGGCCGTGAAGGACGGCCGCGTGATCCGCGAGGAGTTTCCGATCCGCAGCTCGGGCGGCATGCAGGCCTTCGCGTTCAACACCCGTCGTGACAAGTTCAAGGATCCGAACGTCCGCCGCGCGTTCAACTACGCGTTCGACTTCGAGGACATGAACCAGGCGATGTTCTTCGGCCAGTACAAGCGGGTCGGGAGCTACTTCGAGGGCATGCCCGACCTGATGTCGTCCGGCCTGCCGGAAGGCCGGGAACTCGCGATCCTGGAGACGGTGCGCGACAAGGTGCCGGCCGAGGTGTTCACCACGCCCTACACCAACCCGACCGCGGGCTCGCCGGAAGCGGTGCGCGCCAATCTCCGCGAGGCTCTGCGGTTGTTCAAGCTCGGCGGCTACGAGGTGCGCGACCGCAAGCTGGTCGACGTGAAGACCGGCCAGCAGCTGACGGTCGAGTTCCTGCTCTCGTCGCAGACCTTCGAGCGGCTGGTGCTGCGCTATCAGCCCTCGCTCGAGCGCGTCGGCGTCGCCGTCTCGGTGCGCACCATCGACCCGGCCCAGTACGAGAACCGGATGCGGACCTGGGACTACGACATCATCGTCGACTCGTGGGGGCAGTCGCTCTCGCCCGGCAACGAGCAGCGCGGCTTCTGGGGCACCCAGGCGGCCGACCAGCCGGGCTCGCAGAACTCGGTCGGGATCAAGAACCCGGCTGTCGACGCGCTGATCGACAAGGTGATCTTCGCCAAGGACCGGGCCGAGCTCGTCGCCGCGACCAAGGCGCTCGACCGCGTGCTGCTGTGGAACTTCTACGTCGTGCCACAATGGACCTACGGCAAGCAGCGCACCGCGCGCTGGGACCGTTTCGGCCGGCCCGAGACGATGCCGCAATACGGCGCCGCCGCCTTTCCGACGATCTGGTGGTGGGACGCGGCCAAGGCCGCCAAGACCGGCGGACGTTCGTGAGCGCGGGCGAGCGTGACGACGGGCACCTCCTCGCACCTCTCCCCGCGTGCGGGGAGAGGGTGCCGAGCCGCCGCGACGTCCTGATCACGTCCGCCGTCGCGGCCGTCGCCGCCGCCGCCGGCCTCCCGCCGCGCCGTGCACGGGCCGCCGTCGAGGCGCCCGAGACGCACGGGCTGTCGGCCTTCGGCGATCTCAAGTACCCGGCGGACTTCCGCCACTTCGACTACGTGAACCCGAACGCCCCGAAGGGCGGCACCTTCTCGCTGGTCGGCTCGACCCGGCAGTTCAACCAGAACTTCCTCACCTTCAACTCGCTGAACAGCTGGATCCTGCGCGGCGACGCGGCGCTCGGCATGGAATGGACCATGGCGAGCCTGATGGTGCGCGCGACCGACGAGCCGGACGCCCTGTACGGCCTCGTGGCGCGCGCCGTGCGGGTGGCGCCGGACGGGCTCGCCTACACGTTCGTGCTGCGGCCGCAAGCGCGCTTCCACGACGGCACGCCGATCACGGCCGCCGACGTCGCCTGGTCGTTGACGACCCTGAAGGCCAAGGGTCATCCCATCATCGGCCAGCTTCTGCGCGACATGATCGCGGCCGAGGCGGAGGCCGACGACCTCGTGACGGTGCGGTTCGCGCCGGGCCGCGCCCGCGACGTGCCGCTGTTCGTCGCCTCGCTGCCGATCTTCTCGCGCACCTATTATGCAACCCGAGCCTTCGACGAGACGACGCTCGACGTGCCTCTCGGCTCCGGTCCCTATCGCGTGGGCCGCTTCGAGCCCGGCCGCTACATCGCCTACGAGCGGGTGTCGGACTGGTGGGGCGCGGCGCTGCCCGTGTCGGTCGGCCAGCACAATTTCGACACGCTGCGTTACGAGTTCTATCGCGACCGCGACGTCGCCTTCGAGGGCTTCACCGGCAAGAGCTATCTGTTCCGCGAGGAGTTCACGTCGCGCATCTGGGCGACCCGCTACGACTTCCCGGCGATCCGCGACGGCCGCGTCAAGCAGGTCGTGCTGCCCGACGACACGCCCTCCGGCGCCCAGGGCTGGTTCCTCAACGTGCGTCGTGACAAGTTCAAGAATCCGAAGCTGCGCGAAGCCCTGATCGTCGCGTTCGACTTCGAGTGGACCAACAAGTCGCTGATGTACGGCTCCTATCAGCGCACCCACTCGGTGTTCCAGAACTCCGACATGATGGCGACCGGCAAGCCCGAGGGCGACGAGCTCGCGTTGCTGGAAAGGTTCCGCGGCAAGGTTCCGGACGAGGTGTTCGCCGAGCCCTTCGTGCCGCCCGTCTCGGACGGCTCGGGGCAGGACCGCGCGCTCCTGCGCCGCGCCTCGCAGCTCCTCGTCGAGGCCGGCTACCCGGTGAAGAACGGCAAGCGCGTCGACCCGAGCGGCACGCCGGTGACGATCGAGTTCCTGCTCGACGAGCCGGCGTTCCAGCCGCATCACATGCTCTACATCAAGAATCTCGGTCTGCTCGGCATCGACGCCACGCTGCGCATGGTCGACCCGGTGCAGTTCCGTGCCCGCGTCGACGCCTTCGACTTCGACGTGACCATCCAGCGCTTCTCGTTCTCGACCACGCCGGGCGACGCGCTGCGCTCCTACTTCTCGTCGCAGTCCGCCGCCATCAAGGGAACCCAGAACCTCGCCGGCATCGCCGATCCGGTGATCGACCAGCTCATCGAGGCGATCATCGCGGCGAACACCCGCGCCGATCTCGTCATCGCGGCGCGGGCGCTGGACCGGGTGATCAGGGCCGGGCGCTACTGGGTGCCGCAGTGGTACAAGGCCTCGCACTGGCTCGCCTTCTGGGACGTGTTCGACCGCCCGCCGACGAAGCCGCGCTACGCCCGCGGCACGCCGGAGACGTGGTGGCACGACGCCGCCAAGGCGGCGAAGACCGAAGGGAAGGGATGAGTCGAGCGCGCATTCTGCTCGGAGCACGCCGCGACCCGGAACCGGACCGCGGCGTCGATCCCTCTCCCCGCTGCGCGGGGAGAGGTGAGGACCACGACAACGCCGAGATGTCAAAGGCCGATCGAACGCCATGACCGCCTACATCGCCCGCCGCCTCCTGTTCATGATCCCGACGCTGCTCGGCATCATGCTGGTGTCCTTCGTCGTGGTGCAGTTCGCGCCCGGCGGCCCGGTCGAGCGGGTGATCGCCCAGATCTCCGGCTCCGACACCGGCGCGACCTCGCGCATCTCGGGCTCGGCCGGCGGCGACTTCGGCGCCCGCGGCCAGCCGCAGGGCGGCGCCGCCATGGACGCGACCTCGTCGAAATACCGCGGCGCCCAGGGGCTCGACCCCGAGTTCATCAAGAACCTCGAGCGCCAGTTCGGCTTCGACAAGCCGGCCTGGGAGCGGTTCTTCATCATGCTGAAGAACTACATCACGTTCGACTTCGGCAAGAGCTATTTCCGCGACGTCAAGGTGATCGACCTGATCAAGGAGAAGCTGCCCGTCTCGATGTCGCTCGGCATCTGGATGCTGCTGCTCACCTATCTGATCTCGATCCCGCTCGGCATCCGCAAGGCGGTGCGCGACGGCTCGCAGTTCGACGTGTGGACGTCCGGCATCATCATCGTCGGCTACGCGATCCCGGGCTTCCTGTTCGCCATCCTGTTGATCATCCTGTTCGCCGGCGGCTCGTTCTTCGACTGGTTCCCGCTGCGCGGCCTGACCTCGGACAACTGGGACCGGCTCGCCTGGTGGCAGAAAATCCTCGACTACTTCTGGCATCTCGTGCTGCCGATCGTCTCGATGGGCATCGGCGCCTTCGCCACCATGACGCTGCTGACCAAGAACTCGTTCCTGGACGAGATCCGAAAGCAATACGTCCTCACGGCGCGCGCGAAGGGCTGCACCGAGCGGCAGGTTCTGTACGGGCACGTGTTCCGCAACGCCATGCTGCTGATCATCGCCGGCTTCCCGGGCGCCTTCGTGCACGCCTTCTTCTCCGGCTCGCTCCTGATCGAGACGATCTTCTCGCTCGACGGGCTCGGGCTGCTCGGCTTCGAGAGCGTGCTCAACCGCGACTATCCGGTCGTGTTCGCCACGCTCTACATCTTCTCGCTGGTCGGCCTGATCGTGAACCTGATCTCCGATCTCACCTACACCTGGGTCGATCCGCGCATCGACTTCGAGACCCGCGAGGTGTGAGATGGACGCCCCGACCACCCCGCCCCGCATCGACGGCCGTCCGGCCGAGCGCGCCGCCGCCGAAGGGCGCGAGCCCGAGACGCAGGCGCTGGCGCCGACCGGCCTCGCCGTGCCGCCCGAGGGTCGGCCGCTCCCGGTGTCGCCGATCACGCGGCGGCGCTGGCGGAACTTCAAGGCGAACCGACGCGGCTTCGTCTCGTTGTGGATCTTCCTGGTGCTGTTCGTCGTGTCGCTGTGCGCCGAGCTGATCGCCAACGACAAGCCGTTCCTCGTCTCCTACGACGGCCACTGGTACTTTCCGGCGCTCGTCGCCTATCCGGAGACGACCTTCGGGGGCGACTTCGAGACGACGGCCGACTATCGCGACCCGTTCCTGCAGAAGCAGATCGCCGAGAAGGGCGGCGCCATGTGGTGGCCGCCGATCCGCTACTCCTACAACACCCACAATCTCGACCTGCCGACGCCCGCTCCTTCGCCGCCGACCTGGATGCTCACCGAGGCGCAGTGCAAGCCCGTGGTCGAGCGCAAGGGCCTCTCCGGCTGCCGCGACCTCGAATACAACTGGCTCGGCACCGACGACCAGGGCCGCGACGTCGCCGCGCGGCTGATCTACGGCTTCCGCCTCTCGGTGCTGTTCGGCCTGTGCCTCACGCTCGTGTCCTCGGCGATCGGCATCGCGGCCGGCGCCGTGCAGGGGTATTTCGGCGGCTGGACCGACCTCCTGTTCCAGCGCTTCATCGAGATCTGGACCTCGGTGCCGTCGCTCTATCTCTTGCTGATCATCTCGTCCGTTCTGGTGCCGGGCTTCTTCGTGCTGCTCGGAATCCTGCTCCTGTTCTCCTGGGTGTCGCTGGTCGGCCTGGTGCGCGCCGAGTTCCTGCGCGGACGCAATTTCGAGTACGTGCAGGCGGCGCGCGCGCTCGGCGTGTCGAACACGCTGATCATGTTCCGCCACCTCTTGCCCAACGCCATGGTGGCCACCCTCACCTTTCTGCCCTTCATCCTGTCGTCCTCGGTGATGACGCTGACCGCTCTCGACTTCCTCGGCTTCGGCCTGCCGCCCGGCTCGCCGTCGCTCGGCGAGATGCTCGGCCAGGGCAAGGCCAACGTCCAGGCGCCCTGGCTCGGCCTCACCGCCTTCTTCACCGTGGCCGTGATGCTGTCGCTCCTGATCTTCATCGGCGAGGCGGTGCGCGACGCCTTCGACCCGCGCAAGGCGTTCGGATGACTCTACGCAAATCGCGATTGACTGCCCGAAACGCGTAGGATAACATTCGAAATGAATAGTCTCGCCGACATCTTCGCGCTCTGGCCTTCCGACGCCGACCTCGGTCGCGACCTGGAAGTGCCGTACTCGACCGTCGCATCGTGGAAGCAGCGCGGTTCGATTCCGCCTGCCTATTGGCGGGACTTCATCCTCCTGGCCCGCCGGCGAGGACACCCGGAGATCGACGCCGATTTCCTCGTCCGCCTCCATGCCCGCACCCCGGCGCCCGGAGCGGCCCGTGGATTCGCGGAGGACGACGCGGCGACGTTCCACGCGCCGCCCGGATCGAGTGCCCCGGCCGCCGTCGGCGCGACCGCGGGCGGCCACTTCTCGCGACATCGCGCGGCCCGTCGTGCACGCTTCCAGACCGGCCGGGAGATCGAGGATCATGTCGACGCGTTGCGCGAAGAGTGGTCCCACCGTTGACCGCGCCACGCCTCTACCTCGACGCCAACGTCTTCATCGCCGCGTATGAGAGCGCGACGGCGCGGTCCGACCACGCGTGGTGGACCCTCGACGCGATCGAGAGCGGCGAGTTCGTCGGCGTGACGAGCGAGCTGACGCTGGCGGAGATCCTGGTGAAGCCGCTCGCCGACGGCGACGACGACCTCGTCCGGCGCTACAAGGACATCATCACGTCGAGCGACGAACTGATCGTCGTCGCCGTCGATCGCGACATCCTGGTCGACGCGGCCGAACTGCGGTCGCAGCGGACATCGCTCCGGCTTCCGGATGCCATCCACGTCGCCAGCGCACGCCGCGCCGGCTGCACGCACATCGTCAGCGACGACCGTCGTCTCCCGTTCGCACCGGGCATCGCGGTCGTGCGGCTCGGCCCCCACACCATCGGCATCGTCAGAGGCCAATCGCCATGACCACCCCCCTCCTCTCCGTGAACGACCTCTCCGTCGTCTTCCGCCAGGGCGGGCGCGACATCCTGGCGGTCGATCGCGTGTCGTTCGATCTCGCCAAGGGCGAGACGCTGGCGCTGGTCGGCGAGTCGGGCTCCGGCAAGTCCGTCACGGCGCTGTCGGTGATGAAGCTGCTGCCCTATCCGGCGGCGAGCCATCCGTCCGGCACCATCGTGTTCAAGGGCGAGGAACTGGTCGGGCGCAGCGACGACGAGATGCGCAAGGTGCGCGGCGACGACATCGCGATCGTGTTCCAGGAGCCGATGACGTCGCTCAACCCGCTGCACACGATCGAGAAGCAGATCGCCGAGATCCTGCTGCTCCACCGTGGCCTCACGGGCGAGCCGGCGCGTCGCCGCATCGTCGAGCTGCTGACCCAGGTCGGCATCCCGGACCCGGAGGGCCGGCTGGGCAGCTACCCGCACCAGCTCTCCGGTGGCCAGCGCCAGCGCGTGATGATCGCCATGGCGCTCGCCAACGAGCCCGATCTGCTGATCGCCGACGAGCCGACGACCGCGCTGGACGTCACCGTGCAGGCCCAGATCCTGGCGCTGCTGAAGGACATCCAGCGCCGCCTCGGCATGTCGATGCTGTTCATCACCCACGACCTCGGTATCGTGCGCAAGATCGCCGACCGGGTCTGCGTGATGAAGAACGGCCGCATCGTCGAAAGCGGCGCGGTGGAGCGCGTGTTCACGGCGCCGGAGCATCCCTACACGAGAGAGCTGCTCGCCGCCGAGCCGAAGCCCGATCCGGCGCCGCCGCGACCGGACCAGCCGATCGTCGTCGAGACGAGGGGTCTCAAGGTCTGGTTCCCGGTCAAGCGCGGCCTGATGCGTCGCACGGTCGGTCACATCAAGGCGGTCGACGGCATCGACATCGCGGTGCGCAAGGGCGAGACGCTCGGCGTCGTCGGCGAGTCGGGCTCGGGCAAGACGACGCTCGGTCTCGCCATCCTGCGGCTGATCTCCTCGCAGGGGCCGATCGTCTTTCTCGGCAACGACCTCCAGGGCCTCAAGTTCAAGGCGATGCGGCCGTTCCGCCGCGACATGCAGATCGTCTTCCAGGATCCGTTCGGTTCGCTCTCGCCACGCATGTCGATCGCCGACATCATCGAGGAGGGCCTGTGGGTGCACCAGCCCGGCCTCTCGGCGGCCGAACGCGAGACGCGCGTGGTGCGCGCGCTCGCCGACGTCGGGCTCGATCCGCAGTCGCGCTTTCGCTACCCGCACGAGTATTCGGGCGGCCAGCGGCAGCGCATCGCGGTCGCCCGCGCACTGGTGCTCGAGCCGAGCTTCATGGTGCTGGACGAGCCGACCTCGGCGCTCGACATGCTGATCCAGTCGCAGATCGTCGACCTGCTGCGCGATCTGCAGAAACGCCGCGACCTCACCTACCTGTTCATCTCGCACGATCTGCGCGTCGTCGCCGCGTTGGCGAGCCGGCTCGTGGTGATGCGCAACGGCAAGGTGGTCGAGGAAGGCGCCGCGGCCGACATCTTCAAGGCGCCGAAGAGCCCCTACACACGCGCCCTCTTCGCCGCGGCGTTCAATCTCGACACCGCCCCGGAAGGCGTGGTGGCGCAGTAAGCTCCACGATGCTACAGCACGCGCGCGAAATGATCCCGCCGTCATGGCCGGACTCGTCCCGGCCGCCGACGTCCCGGGGCTCGTCGGAGCAACAGGGCGTGGATGTTCGGCACCGGGGCCGGGCCTGACGGATTCGGAGTGCGGTGCGCATGAATCGGCAGTCTCCTCCACCCGCTCTCGCCGATGCGCCGGCCGAGGCGCAGATCGACGGGCCGACGCTAATCGGCCCCGGCTTCCGCCGCTTCGAGCGCTGGGGGGTCACCCTGGACTTCGGCGGCACGCCGACCGCGATGACGCGCGACATCCTGCGCATCGGCCGCACCGTCGGCATCGTCGCGATCGACCTCGCTCGCGACGAGATCGTGCTGATCCGCCAGTTCCGGCTGGCCGCGCATCTTTCCACCGGGCGCGGCGACATCGTCGAGATCCCGGCCGGCTACGTCGAGCCCGGCGAGGCCCCGGCGGCGGCCGCGGCGCGCGAGTGCCTGGAGGAGATCGGCGTCGCGCCACAGGCGCTGCGCGAGATCTTCGGCTTCATGCCGGCACCCGGCATGTTGGAAGAGTACGCCCACATCTTCCTGGTCTCGGTCGATGCCTCGCAGCTCCCCGAGCGCGCCGGCGCGCCCGGCGAGATCGAATACACACGGCCGATCCGCGTGCCGATCGACGCGGCGATCGCGGCGCTCGGCGCCGGCACCGTCGAGAACGGCTATCTGCTCGTGTCCCTGCAATGGCTGGCACTCAATCGGCACCGGCTCGCCGCCCTGCTCGGAAAGGACTGATCCCATGCGACTGACCCGACGGAGCGCCGTCACGGCGCTCGCCTCTGCCGGCGTCACCATGGCGCTCGCGCCCGCAGCCGTCGCACAGGACGGCGCGCTGTTCCCGATCACGGGCGAGGACGGCAAGCCGGTCGTCAACTACAAGGTGCCGGTCGAGCTCGAGAGCCGCATCGAGGCGCTGCCCGGGATCGTCGTGATCGGCAATCCCAAGGGCGACGTGACGCTCGCCGAGTTCTACGACCTCAACTGCCCGTTCTGTCGCAAGGCCGCGTCCGACACGGCCGCGCTGGTCGCCGCCGACAAGGAGCTACGCCTGGTGCTGGTGCCGTTCCCGGTGCTCGGCGTGCCGTCGATCCAGGCCGGACGGGTCGAGCTCGCGGTCGCCAAGGTCGGCACGCCGGCGCAGTTCGAAGCGTTCCGGCAGAGGATCTACGCCGGCCGCGGCACGGTCGACGGCAAGCGCGCGCTCGCCGTCGCCAAGGAGATCGGCTTCTCCGTACCGGCGATCACCAAGGCGGCCGACGCGGACGACATCACCGACACCATGCTGGCGCATGTCCGGCTCGGCAACGCGCTCGGCCTGCAGGCGACGCCGTCCTACGTGATCAAGGGCGTCGCCGTGCTCGGCCATCCGGGTCGTAAATCGCTCGAGCAGATGATCACGTCGGTGCGCCGCTGCGATCAGGTCGCCTGCTGAAGCGATCCCGGCTCGGTTCGCTCATCGACGCTGGACGAAGTAGGGCTTGTCCTTCAGCTTCAGCATCACGACGGGGCTCGCCATCAGCAGAGCCCCGCCGATCGCCGCACCGACGGAGATCGATGCATCGAGCCGCCCTTCGGCGACGGCGGCCGCGAACATCGCGATGCCGAGCGGCAGGAACAGCACCACGGCGGTGACGAGTCCGGGCGAGAAGCGGCCGCGCGTCGCGACGAAGGGCAGGATGTGGAAGAAGACGGCGTTGATCACCATCAGGGCCGCGTAGGTGAGCGGCGCCCAGGGCAGCGTCGGCGCCAGCATGCCTTGCGCGATGCCGAGCGCGACCACGACCGCGTTGGTCACGTAGAAGTCGGTCCACTCGACCGGCAGGCCGATCACGCCGCGCGCCCAGTCGCGCCAGTCGAACGTGTATTCCTCCAGAATGTGGACCGCATAGGCCGCCATGGCGAGCCAGGACAGCTCGACGAGGGAGAGGTCGGGGGTCATGGAGCACTCCTCGCTGAATCCGGCGGAACCGCCGCCGGTCGATTCCGTCGCCGCGCTCAGTCCGTCGCGGCCAAGCCGGCGAGCCGCCGCACGCTGGTGACCGGGCTGCCGGTGGCGGCGATGCGGGCGACCGCGGCGGCGGTCGGCTCGATCGCGACCATCATGTGATGCGCGTTGGCGTGCAGGAGCGTCGCCGCGTCGCGCACGATCGCGACATGACCCTTCCAGAAGACGAGGTCGCCGCGTCGCCACGACGCGAGGTCGGCCGGATCGGGCAGCGCCGTTCCGAGGGCGCGCTCCTGCATGTCGCTGTCGCGCGGCGCCGCGATTCCACAGGCCGAAAGCGCGACCTGCACGAGGCCCGAGCAGTCGAGCCCGAGGCTCGTCTTGCCGCCCCACAGATACGGCGTGCCCACGAATTTCTCCGCCACGGTGACGTGATCGGATTCGACCATGTCGAGCGGAGCGAGATGCGCGGAAAAGACGAACCCGCCGGTCGCGAGCACGGCGAACGCGCCCTCGTCGCGCACGACCGCGACGCGGGCGCCGAGCGACAGGGTCGTCACCGGGGGGATCTTGATCGAGGCGGCCGGGAACACGAAGGTCCGCAGCGCCGCGACCCGGTGCGTCGGCGCCGCGCCGGGCGCCGTCAGCGCCGCGCTCGGCAGATAGCCGACATAGCCGTCGGCGAGCTGTGCCCACGACCAGCCCTCGTCGTCGGCCTCGTAGACCGTCGCGGTTTCGCCGAACAGCGCCTCGGTGTCGAGCGGCGCGTCCGGCTCGCGCCGCCGCCGCAGCGGCGCCTGCGACGTGATCACGACGCGCGGCACGCCGTCGACGAAGCGCGCGGCTTCGACCCGGCCTTTCAGATGAGACGCCGCGAGATCGGGTCGGGCGGGCGTGAGACGGGGGTCGTGGGTCATGGGCGGCTCTACATCCCCGCGCGCGTCATGCCCGGCCTTGTGCCGGGCATCCACGGACGGCCGCAGGCCGTAAGACCGTGGATGGCCGGGACGAGCCCGGCCATGACGAAGGAGCGGTTGTTGCCCTGACGATCCATCACCCGTACCGCTCGCAGAGCAGGGCGTAGAGGGCGCGGGCCGCCTGGCACTCGCCGCCCTCCGGGCGGCCGGGCTTCGCCGACGGCGTCCAGGCGTAGATGTCGAGATGCACCCAGCGTTTCGCCTCGGAGACGAAGCGGGCCAGGAACAGGGCGCACAGGATCGAGCCGGCGAAGCCCGACGTGCCGACATTGTTCACGTCGGCGGTCTTCGACTCGATCATCTGATCATAAGGACGCCACAGCGGCATCCGCCACAGCGGGTCGTGCTCGGCCGTCGCGTGCGCCGCCAACGCCGCGGCCAGATCCTCGTCGTCGGTGTAGAACGGCGGCAGGTCGGGCCCGAGCGCGACGCGCGCCGCGCCGGTGAGGGTGCCCATGTCGACGAGGAGCTCGGGCGCCTCCTCGTCGGCTAGGGTCAGCGCGTCGGCAAGCACCAGCCGACCTTCGGCGTCGGTGTTGCCGATCTCGACGGTGAGGCCCTTGCGCGACGAATACACGTCGAGCGGCCGGAAGGCGTTGCCGTCGATGGCGTTCTCGACCGCCGGGATCAGCACGCGCAGCCTGATCTTCAAGCCGCGCCCCATGATCATGTGGGCGAGCGCCAGCACGGTCGCGGCGCCGCCCATGTCCTTCTTCATCAGCCGCATCGCGGTCTCGCCCTTGATGTCGAGACCGCCGGTGTCGAAGCACACGCCCTTGCCGACCAGCGTCACCTTGGGCGAGTCGGGATCGCCCCAGGTGATATCGATCAGCCGTGGCGCCCGGGTGGAGGCGCGACCGACCGCGTGGATCAGCGGCAGATTCGCAGCGAGGAGATCGTCGCCGACGATGGTGCGGATCGCACCGCCGTGGCGCTCGGCGAGCTTTGTCGCGACCGCCTCCAGCTCGGCCGGACCCATGTCGTTCGACGGCGTGTTGACGAGGTCGCGCGCCATGGTGACGGCCTCGACGACGCAGGCGAGGTCGGCGCCGACGCCGTCCGGCGGAACCAGCCGCACCTCGCGGTCGGCGGCCTGATGGTAGCGGCCGAACCGGTAGGCGCCGAGCGCGAAGGCGAGCGCGGCGAGGCGCGCATCGGCACCCGGCTCGGCGAACCGGTAGGTGCCACGCGGCAAGAGCGCCGGCAAGCGGCCCGGCAGGAACGGATCGCGGCCGGCGCGGCCCGGCGGATCGACGCCGAACACCACCGCCGCGAGGCGCCCCTTGGCATCCGGTAGCAGCGCGTGGCGGCCGGGTTTCGGCTCGAAACCGATCGCCTCGGCGAACCCGATGGCGGCCGGATCGAGCCGCGCCCGCACGTTCGGCCAGGTGCCGGCGTCGACCAGCCAGATCGGGGTCGTCGTGGCGGCGTCGGTCGCGAATACCGGTTGCATGCTCGGGACGTCCTTGTGGCGGGAACCATGCTGCTAGCACGCGGCCGGGCCGCTTTGAAGCCGCCCACCCGCCGGCGCGCCGCGCCGCCGGCCTCCGACGCGCGCGCACGGCAGGCCCGCGTGGACGCGACGGCGTCCATGAACTATCGGTGCGGCAGCCGCGCCGCAGAGCGCGCGACACGAGGACTCCGCATGGCCATCGACTTCTACACCTTCAACACCCCCAACGGCCGCAAGATCAGCGTCGCCCTGGAGGAGATGGGGCTGCCCTACACGGTGAAGACCATCGACATCACCAAGGACCAGCAGTTCGATCCCGCCTTCCTGGCGATCTCGCCGAACAACAAGATTCCCGCGATCGTCGATCCCGACGGCCCCGGCGGCGCGCCGATCAGCGTGTTCGAGTCGGGCGCCATCCTCCTCTACCTGGCCGAGAAGACCGGTCGATTCATGCCGCACGATTTGCGCGCCCGCGTGCCGGTGCTCGAATGGCTGATGTTCCAGGTCGGCGGCTTCGGCCCGATGCCGGGCCAGGTGCACCACTTCCTCACGGTCGAGAACGAGCAGGATCGCCGCTACGGGCTCGCGCGCTTCTCCAAGGAGACAGAGCGGCTCTACGGTGTGATGGACCGCCGGCTCGCCGACCATGCGTTCTTCGCCGGCGACATCTCGATCGCCGACTTCGCGATGATCGGCTGGGCGTGGCGGCACGAGCGCCACAGGATCGACCTCGCCCGGTTTCCCCACGTGAAGCGCTGGTACGAGACCATGATGGCGCGCCCCGGCGTCGCCAAGGGCTTCTCGGTGACGCTGAGCTGAGCCGGCGCGTGGCGCCGCGACCTGGCGTGGCGGCAGCGCGACACCGCACCGCCTGCCTTTCGCCACGTCGCCACGGCTCGAATACTTTAACCGGGCGTTAGGGTTAACGGTCTATTGCTGATCTCGTGCCGGCGCCGTGAGGCCGGCACGAGTGAGGTATCCGCCGTGTCCCGATCCGCCCGTCGCCCCCGTCTCGCCTCCCGTCTCGCGTCTTGCGCCTGTCTCGGGCTCGTCGCCCTCTCGGGCGCCGGCTGCTCCACCACGGGCACCACGCTCGTCGACGTGCTGAGCGCATCGGGCAACAGCGGCGACCGGACCGGCACGGTGGCGGCCGCCGCGCCGACCTCGCAGCCACGCAACGAGGCCGAGTGGCGGCGCGAGGCCGAGATCTACGGAACCCGCTATCGCGCCGATCCCTCCGACGCCGCGAGCGCCATGGGCTATGCCCGGGCGCTGACCGCGACCGATCAGCGCGCGCAGGCCGTCTCGGTGCTGGAGCAGGCGTCGCTGCGCAATCCCAAGAACCAGGCCCTGCTCGGCGCCTTCGGCCGGGCGCTCGCCGACGTCGGACGCTACGAGCAGGCGCTCGAGGTGCTCGGCCGCGCCCACAGCCCCGACCGGCCCGACTGGCGCATCCTCTCGGCCCAGGGCACGGTGCTGGACCAGCTCGGCCGCCACAAGCAGGCCCAGGCCTACTACACGACCGCGCTCAAGATCGCCCCGAACGAGCCGTCCATCCTGTCCAATCTCGGTCTGTCCTACGCGCTCGACAAGAACCTCGCCGAGGCCGAGGCGACGCTGCGGCGCGCCAGCGAGCAGCCGAACGCCGACCCGCGGGTACGCCAGAATCTCGCCCTCGTGGTCGGGCTGCAGGGTCGATTCGCGGATGCCGAGCAGATCGCCAAGGCCGATCTGCCGCCCACCGAGGCCGCCGCCAACGTGACCTATCTGCGCGAGATGCTGGCCGACAAGGGCGGCGGCGAGTGGAAACGCATGGGCCGCCAGCCGCAGATCGCCGCCCGCGGCAAGTCGTGATCAGGTCGATCTGGGACCAACGCAACATCCGTCAGCATGTCATGGTGTCCGCGGCTCCGCCCTCCGTTACGGCTCGCTCGAGCACACATCTCACGAAGAAGGGGTTTGCTCGATAAACAAAGGACGGTGCGGGCGTCCTCTGCCCCTGCGGCGAGCACGGCGGCGCCCCCTCTCCCCGGCGGGGAGAGGGTTGGGGTGAGGGGGTGCCGACGCGGGGTTGTCTATCGAGAGGGAGTTTCCCCTCACCCGCCGCGCTTCGCGCGTCGACCTCTCCCCGCCGGGGAGAGGTGAAACGAGACGACTCCCGTCACTTCAGCGCCATCACCTGGATGGCGGCCGGGCCGAGAATCACGACGAACAGCACCGGCAGGAAGAACACGATCATCGGCACCGTGAGCTTGGGCGGCAGCGCGGCGGCCTTCTTCTCGGCCTCGGCCATGCGCATGTCGCGGTTCTCCTGCGCCATCACGCGCAGCGCCTGGCCCATCGGCGTGCCGTAGCGCTCCGACTGCTGCAAGGCGAGGCACACCGACTTGACGCCGTCGAGGCCGGTGCGCTTGGCGAGATTCTCGTAGGCCTGCTTGCGGTCGGGCAGGTAGGAGAGCTCGGCCGTCGTCAGCGTGAACTCCTCGGCGAGCGGAATCGACTGGGCGCCGACTTCCTGGCTCACCTTGCGAAGCGCCGCCTCGATCGACATGCCGGACTCCACGCAGATCAGCAACAGATCGAGCGCGTCCGGAAACGCCCGCCGGATCGACAGCTGCCGCTTCTGGATCTGGCTCTTGAGGATCAGGGTCGGAAGCTGGATGCCGAAATAGGTCGCGGCGATGCACATGCCGAGCTTGATCGTCGTCGGCTGATCGAGCGCGAGGACGAAGAAGACGTAGACGATCGACAGCGCCAGCATGACCAGCGGCGCCACGGCGCGGAAGAACAGAAACCCGACATAGGGGGCCTGGCCGCGATAGCCCGCCTGAGTCAGTAGCGTGCGCGCCTCCTCCTGCCCGAGCCACTTGGTGAGGTTGAACTGCTCGACCACCCGCTGCATGTACTGCTTCGGCGTGGCCCGCAGCTTGGCGCGATCGCCACGGGCGATCCGCTCGCGCTCGCGCTGCCGGATCTTCTCCCGCTCGACCGCCACCGCGTTCATGCGTTTGGAAAGCGTGTCGCTGGCGAGCAGCGGCATGGCCAGCGTGAGGACCGTCGCGACCGCCGCGATCGCGGCGAGGATCATCATCATCCGTCGGGGGTCGTGGAGGAGCTCGCTGATCATGGCCGCCTCAGAAGTCGAAATTGATCATTTTCTTCATCACCAGCACGCCTGTCGTCATCCAGAACGCCGAGATGGCGAGCAGGACGTGTCCGGTCGGATGCGTCCACAGGAGCGAGATGTAGGCGGGGCTGGTGATGTAGACGGTCAGCATCACGACCGGCGGCAGCGCGCCGATGATCGCCGCGGAGGCCTTGGCCTCCATCGACATCGCCTGGATCTTCTCTTTCATCTTCTTGCGATCGCGCAGCACCCGCGAGAGGTTGCCGAGCGCCTCGGACAGGTTGCCGCCGGCCTGCTGCTGGATGCCGACCACGATGCCGAAGAAATTCGCCTCGGGAAGGGGTATCCGCTCGTAGAGCCGGCCGCAGGCCTCGCCGAGCGGCATGCCGATCGTCTGGGTCTCGATGATGGCGCGGAACTCGCTGCGAATCGGCTCCTCGGAGTCGGCGACGATCAGCTTCATCGAATCGAACAGCGGCAGGCCGGCCTTGATGCCCCGCACGATGACGTCGACGGCATCGGGGAAATGCTGGAGGAACTTCGCCTCGCGCCGCTTGCGGAGATAGGACAGGAACCATCGCGGCACGCCGACACCGGCCGCGAAGCCGAGCCCGACCGCCGGCAGGAGCGCGCCGCTGGCGAGCAGCGCGAAGACGAACACCGAGCCCCCGAGCACGATCGAGATCGTGACGAACTTGCGCTTCGACCAGTCGAGACCCGCGCGAGCGATGCGGACCGCGAGCGAGGGGCTGCGCGCCCGCTTGCCGCGCTCCTCGATCTCCTTGAGGGTGTCTTCGAGCTGGTCGCGGCGCGCCTTCTGCGGCGTCCGCGAGGTCGTCTTGCGGACCGGGCCGGGCCGCGCGACGCTGCCGAGACGCTCCTCGGCCGCCTTCTCGCCGGAGAGGAGCGGGAACAGGAATACCCAGGCGATCCCGCCGACCGACATGGTCACCAGGAACGTGAGCGCGATCGTCTGCAGGGCCATGACCGAACTCCGCGTGCCGCCCACTCCCCTGCCGGAGACGCCGGGACGGCCCGATACACGAACGCCGACAACACACGGGCCGGCGCGAGCGCCGGCCGAGACCTCACGGGGCGGACGCCTCCGCGGCGTCGAGCGCCGCGGCCAGCCGCACGTCCTCGCCGAAATAACGCGCCCGCTCCCAGAACCGCGGACGCCCGATGCCGGTCGAGCGATGGCGCCCGATCAGCCGGCCGTTGGCGTCCTCGCCGAGGAGATCGAAGACGAACAGATCCTGGGTGATGATCACGTCGCCTTCGAGCCCCATCACCTCTGTGATGTGGGTGATGCGGCGCGAGCCGTCGCGCAGGCGCGCCGCCTGGATGACGACGTCGACCGAGGCGCACACCATCTCGCGGATGGTGCGCGACGGCAGCGAGAACCCGCCCATCGTGATCATCGATTCGAGGCGCGACAGCGCCTCGCGGGGATTGTTGGCGTGCAGCGTGCCCATCGAGCCGTCGTGACCGGTGTTCATCGCCTGCAGGAGGTCGAACGACTCGGGTCCGCGCACCTCGCCCACGATGATGCGCTCGGGCCGCATGCGCAGGCAGTTGCGGACGAGATCCCGCATCGTCACCTGGCCCTCGCCCTCGAGATTGGGCGGCCGCGTCTCCAGCCGCACCACGTGCGGCTGCTGGAGCTGCAGCTCCGCCGCGTCCTCGCAGGTGATCACCCGCTCGTCGTCGTCGATGTAGCGGGTGAGGCAGTTCAGCAGCGTCGTCTTGCCCGAGCCGGTGCCGCCCGACACGATGGTGTTGATCCGGCAGCGGCCGATGATCTTGAGGATCTCGGCGCCCTCGGGCGAGATCGTGCCGTAGCGCACGAGCTGCTCGAGCGTGAGCTTGTCCTTCTTGAACTTGCGGATGGTGAGCGCCGGCCCGTCGATCGCCAGCGGCGGCACGATGACGTTGACGCGCGAGCCGTCGGGCAGGCGGGCGTCGCAGATCGGCGAGGACTCGTCGACGCGCCGGCCGACCTGGCTGACGATGCGCTGGCAGATGTTGAGGAGCTGCTGGTTGTCGCGGAACCTGATCCCGGTCTTCTGGATCTTGCCGGCGACCTCGATGTAGACAGTACCGGCGCCGTTCACCATCACGTCGGCGATGTCGTCGCGGGCGAGCAGCGGCTCCAGCGGGCCGTAGCCGAGCACGTCGTTGCAGATGTCGTCGAGCAGCTCCTCCTGCTCGGCGATCGACATCACGATGTTCTTGATCGCGATGATCTCGTTGACGATGTCGCGGATCTCCTCGCGCGCCGATTCGGCGTCGAGGCGGGCGAGCTGGGCGAGATCGATCGCCTCGATCAGCGCGCCGAAGATCGTGCTTTTGGTCTCGTAATAGGAGTCCGAGCGGCGCGAATCGATCGCGGTCGGCACCCGCTGCGGCGGCGCTGCCGGCTGATCGTCGAGCGTCGGCACCCGCCCGCCGATCGTCTGCGGCGGCGGCACCATCGGGGCGGCAAGGCCGGTGGACGGAAACGGCGCCGGACCGTGCCCGCTGCGCTCGGGCGGCGGCGGGGCGACCGGCGCGGGCGTCATCCGCGGCGGTTCTCGCGCTTCCGTCGGCAGGCCGGACCGTCTTCCGAACACGTCGTTCCTCCGGGGGTCGTCGTCAGCGGGCGAACAGCTTCCCGAGCAGCGGCGGCAGCCGGCCGGCCCGGGACTTCTTCGATTCGGCGCGCCCGGTGACGAGCTGGGCGAGATGCCGGAACGATTCGGCGATGCGATGCGAAGCGGCGACCTCGGCGATCATCTGGCCGTTGTTGGCGGCGGTGCCGAACAGTTGCGGCTCGAACGGGATGATCGCGACGGGGTCGTCCTCCAGCGCCTTGGCGAAGTCCGGCGGCTTGATCTCCGGCCGCTTCGGCACGCCCACCTGGTTGAGGCAGTAGAGCGGCCGCCGGTCGTTCGGGCGTGCCGCCTTCAGGAGATCGATGATGTTCTTGGCGTTGCGCAGGCTGGCGAGATCGGGCGTCGCGACCACCAGGATGTCGTCGGCGCCGACCAGGACGCGCTTCGTCCACGCGGCCCACACATGCGGCACGTCGAGGACGACGCAGGGCACGCTGGCGCGCAGCGCGTCGATCACCGGATCGAAGCTCTCCGCCGTGAAATCGCACAGCCGGTCCATGGTGGCGGGCGCGGCGAGCAGGCTCAGATGGTCCGTGCATTTCGACAGGAGCCGGTCGACATAGGCGGTATCGACCCGCTCGGGCGAGTAGACGGCGTCGGCGATGCCCTGCGGCGGATCCTGATTGTAGTCGAGGCTCGCGGTGCCGAAGGCGAGATCGAGATCCGAAATCACGGCGTCGAGGCCGAGGTCGCGCGCCACCGCCCAGGCGACGTTGTGCGCGATGGTCGATGCGCCGACGCCCCCCTTGGCACCGACGACGGCGACGATGCGGCCGACCGGCTTGGCGCTCGGGGCGTGGAACAGGGTCGAGACAGCGCGCACGATGTCGACCGGGCTCACCGGCGTGATCAGATACTCGCTGATGCCGCGTCGCACGAGCTCGCGGTAGAGGCCGACGTCGTTGCGGTGGCCGATGACGATCACGCGCGTGGCGGCGTCGCACACCTCGGCGAGCGTGTCGAGCTCGGCGAGGATCTCGTCGCCGCCCGTGTCGGTCTCGAGCAGGATCACGTTGGGGGTCGGCGAGTTGCGATAGGCCTCGGTGGCCGCCGCCATGCCGCCCATCTGGACGCGGACATGCGCCTTGATCATGCGACGGTCGCCGGCGGCCGCCTGCACGGAGGCCGCCGTCTCGGCGGTCTCGCAGAACGCCTGCACGGAGATCCGGGGCACCGGGGCGATGTAGTCGTCGGCGTCGCCGGCGACGATCGTGTCGGGGCCTGCGGGAGGCTGCTGCTGATACGTGATCATTTGCCGACGTCGCTGATCTTGCCCTTGTCTTCCTTCGGATAGATGCCGCCCGTCGCCTCGCCCTTGCGGTACTTGTCGAGCACCACGGTGCGGCGCGAGGTCGGGATCGACGTCTCGCCGCGCGGCTGGACGAGATCGTGCGGATCGTCGACCATCGCGGCGAGATTGCGCTGGGTCGCGCATCCGAAGTTGTGATACGGCCGGTTCGCCATGTATTCGGGGTTGGCGTAGCTCGGCCCGAGGTCGTCCGGCCACAGCCCGCACGGACCCGCCTCGGCGACCATGCGGGGATAGCGCAGCTTCATGGTGGCGATCTTGTTGGGGCCGTCCGGCCGATAGGGCTGCACGTAGATGGCGTTGGCCGGCAGCCCGCCAGCCTGCAGGATCGCCTGCACCTCGGGCAGCGCGTCGGCGGCGGCGCGCTCGTTCGGCGTCCCGGCCGGCAGCTCGATCACGATGCCGCCGGTCGCCTCGCGCGACCAGGTCCGGGCGAACGAGGCGACCAGGGCGCGCTGGTTAGGCGTCAGGCCGCCGCGGTTGGCGCCGATGAACAGCTCGGTCGTCTGGTCGCCCTCCTGGATGGCGATCGGGTGGCGCAGCCGGTAGTCGTTCGGAGGGCTCGCCGTGACGACG
Organism: Rhodoplanes azumiensis; assembly: GCF_042682915.1. NCBI lineage: Bacteria > Pseudomonadati > Pseudomonadota > Alphaproteobacteria > Hyphomicrobiales > Nitrobacteraceae > Rhodoplanes > Rhodoplanes azumiensis. The sequence goes on from NZ_JBHUIW010000032.1 coordinate 34,578, forward strand.
CGGTCGCGGGTGCCGAGGCAGCCGCCGAGCGCGGTGGCGAGCAGCAGCACGGCGACGGCACGCAGGACAGGCGCGGCGCGCGGCGCACGATCCGGCGCGCGCCGCGGCGCGGGGCGGCGGCAGCGCCCCATCGGGTTGGTCGGGTCCGCTCGGGTCATGGTGGTCTCCGGTCCCTGCCGCTCAGTCGAGGATGAAGCCGTACTTGCCGAAATAGGTCCGGTTCGGATTGTTGCTGCCGGCGACGCCGTAGATCCGGTTCAGCCGGCCCATCAGCACCGAGGACGGATCGGACATGTCGGCGTAACCGTCGTCCGGCTTCGAGAGGTTCTTGGGCGAGACGGCCCGAACCATGTAGGGCGTCACGATGATCATCAGCTCGGTCTGGCGGTTCACGTAGTCGCGGCTGCGGAACAGCGTGCCCAGCACCGGCACCTGGAGAAGCCCCGGCAGGCCGTTGATCTGCTGCTTGGTCTGCTCCTGGATCATCCCGGCCATGGCGAGCGCGCCGCCCGAGGGGATCTCGACCACGGTGTCGGCCCGGCGCACCCGGATCGACGGGACCGTCAGGTTCTGGCTCGAGCCGGTGACGGTCAGCACCAAGGCGTTCTCGGACGAGAGGTCCGACACCTCGGTCATCACCTTGAGGCTGATCCGGCCCTCGCTCAGCACCACCGGGGTGAAGTGCATGCTGATGCCGAACTTCTTGAAGTCGACCTGCGCCTGGCAGACCGGCGGCGACTTGGTGGTGTCGCAGGACAGGCCGGCCGGGATCGGGAACTCGCCGCCGGCCAGGAACGTCGCGCTCTCGCCCGAGATGGCCGAGAGCGTCGGCTCGGCGAGCGTGCGGATCACGCCGGCGCGCTCCATCGCCTTGAGAGTCGCGGACATCGACGAGAAGGTGCCGGTGATCGCCGTGTTGCTGAGGGTCTGGCCGAACGCCGAGAACGGGTTCTGGGTGGCGATGTCCAGCACCGTGTTGCCGCCGCCGACCGTGCCGTTGAGATCGATGCCGAGCTGCTTGATGATGTCGCGCTGCACCTCGGCGACCGTCACCTTCAGCATCACCTGGTCGCGGCCCTTGATGGTGAGGGCGTTGACCACCTTGGTCTCGGCGCCGACCAGGCGCGTGGCCAACTCGAACGCCTGCTGGGATTCGGCCGGGCTCGCCACGGCGCCGGTCAGCATGACACCGTCGCCGACGCCCTCGATCGAGACGTCGTGATTCGGGAACATGCGGCGCAGGCTGGTGCGCACGCCGTTGAGGTCGCGCGTCACCGCGATGTCGTAGCCGACGATCTGCGCGCCGGTCTCGTCGAAGAAGTAGATGCTGGTCTGGCCGACCTTGACGCCGATCAGATAGGCGCGGCGCGACGTGCGGATCACCGCGTTGGCGATCAGCGGGTCGGCGACCAGCACGTCCTTCACCTCGCGCGGCAGATCGATCACCACCGACTTGCCGACGCCGAGCTGGAGCGGGATGGCCCCGGGCTCGACCGGACCCGGGTCGACCGGGACGACGGCCGGCGTCGAGGCGGGGCGCACCGGCGGCAGACCGCGCGGATCGGCGGCGAGCGACGGCTGCACGAGGCCGAACACGGCCCCGAGCAGAACCCCCAGCGCGGTGGCCCGCATCCTCGCGCTCATCGCCATCTCCGTCCCCTCCCGTCGCGGCTCGACAGCGGCGCCGCTCACTTCGCGATCGACGTCGAGGTCACGCCGAAGCGGACCATGTTGACCCGGCTGCCGGCGCGGTCGACGTCGACCACCTCGGGCTTGTCGCGGGTCGGATCGGAGTCGGCGAGGCTGCGCAAGGCGAGCGACATCGACCCCATCTGCTTGGAGACGGCGAGCGTCTCCGCCTGACGCGGCGTCAGCTCCAGCGTCGCGGTGCGGCCGACCACGACCTTCTGGCCGTTCTTGTCCTCGACCATCTGGTCGATGGCGAGCACGCGCACGTCGGTCAGCACGGTCTCGCTCACATGCGTCTCGACGCCGGTCGCGCGCTCGGTCTCGCGATCGCGGCGGGTCAGCAGCACGTCGACCCGGTCGTTGGGGAGGATGAAGCCGCCGGCGCCGGTCTCCGGCGAGATCTCGGTCGAGACCGCCCGCATGCCGGCCGGCAGGATCGCAGCCATGTAGCCGGACCCCTTCACCTTGATCAGCTTGCTCTCGCGCACCGGCTCGCCGGCGGCGATCGGAGTGCGGGCGATGGCGCCGACGAACTGGGCGAGGGCGTCGGGATTCTCGCTGCGCTTGAGGAAGGCCGGGCCGAGGGCGCCGGCCGGCCAGGGCTGCCAGCCGATATCGGCGTCGGTGAGCGACTGGCCGATGCCGATGTCGGTCTTGGCGACCAGCACGTCGACGGTGTCGAGCTTCGCCGCGGGGGCCGGCGGGGCCGGCTCGCGATCGATGGTGCCGGCCAGAAGGGCGGCGAGGCCGCCGGCGGAAACCGCTATGCCGAGGACGATCAGACGCGCGGCTTTCATACGCTTCACTTTCCACGAAGACGCGACGGCACGCTCGCCGTCCTGCCGGCATTTCAGCAGGGAATGGTCAATTCATGGTTAATGAGGCGTATCCGGACCGCGGTGTCGGACGGGGAGGACGGAGCGATGCGGCACACCGCGTGGGGCCGGCGGCGGGGTGCGGCCGGCCACGTCCGTATGACGGGCGTTATGACAGGCGTTCGTTAACAGATGTTTCACGATTGCGGTGGGATCGGCTTCGAAGCGCGGAGCGCCAAGCGTCCGCGGGGTCGTCAGCCGATCGTCGTCAGCCGATCGCCGTCACCCACGGCGTCGACGGATAGATCAGCAGCCCCGCCGCGGCGAGCGCGATGCCGTAGGGAATGCCACCGTCGCGCTGGTGCAGGCGCTCGATCCAGGCGCTCCCCGACAGCCGTCCGGGCAGCGCGTATTTGCGGAACTCGAGCAGCACGAGGGTGAGCGCGCCGCCGAGCAGCGAGGCGTAGAGCACGTACTCGAAGAGGAAGCCGAAGCCGAGCCACAGCGCCGTCGCGGCCGCGAGCTTGGCGTCACCGCCGCCGATCCAGCCGCGCGCGAAGAACACGAAGCCGACGACGAGCGTGAGCGCGGCGGCGCCGGCGTGCATGCCGACATCGGCGAGCGGCATGCCGGTCGCGACCGCGAGCGCGCCGAAGCCGAGGCCGAGCAGGATCGCGACCCGGTTCGAAATCGTCATCGTGAAGAGATCGCTCGACGCGGCGAACGCCATCAGGGCGGGAAAGATCAGGAGGCGTGCGGTGTCGAGCAGCATGGCGGTCATTGGCCCACCGTCGAGAGCTTGGTCGACACGGTTTCGTAGCGGTCCTTCATGCCGGTGCCGATCGCGTTCACGGCGGCGATCACGGTCACCGAGATTCCGACGGCGATGATGGCGTACTCGATCGCGGTCGCGCCGCGCTCGTCGTGCAGAAACCGCTTGAGGAAGGCGCGCATGGGAGCCTCGGTGTCGAAGGGAGCCGCCGGCACCTTAGCCGCGAAGCCTTAAGTCCGGGTAAGCACGATGGAGCAGATCGCTCACGTAACGCCGTGGGCCGACGGCGAGCGGCGCGGTCGCCGCGACCGACGACGCGAATCGAAAGCCCCCGGCGCGGCGCCGAGGGCTTTCGCCGTCTCGAACGGGTCGCCGACCGGACCGACGATCAGTTGCCGGCCGTGCCGAGCTTCGTCGAGATGGTGGTGAACGTGTTCGTCAGCTGGGTGCCGAGCGTGTTCACGACCGTGATGATGGCGACCGAGATGCCGGCGGCGATCAGGCCGTACTCGATGGCGGTGGCACCGGACTGGTCGGCGAGAAAGCGGTTGATCAGAGTCATCGGGATGGTGTCCTCGAGGCGGGAGCCGTCCTGGAACGGCGATACGGGAGCACTCTCGCAGCCGCGACTGGACGCCGGGTAACGCCTCCGCCGGGGATTCGAGATACAATTTCGGTCGAATGCCCGACGATCCGTCAACCTTCGTCCGCCACCGCGCGACACGGCGCGCCCCAAACGAAAGGCCCCGGACCGTGGTCCGGGGCCTTGCTGGTCGTCGCGGCGATGCGGCGGACGATCAGTTGCCGGCGGTGCCGAGCTTCGTCGAGATGCTGGTGAACGTGTTCGTCAGCTGAGTGCCGAGCGTGTTCACGACCGTGATGATGGCGACCGAGATGCCGGCGGCGATCAGGCCGTACTCGATGGCGGTGGCGCCCGACTCGTCCTTCACGAAACGCTTCAGAGTGTTCATTGTCCTGCTCCTGCTTCCACGCATGCTGTCTGATCTGGCCCGCGGTCCCGTTGTGTCCCGGCCGATCCGAGCCATGGCGCAACCCTACCGCGCCGCCCTTGCATGCCGGTTAATTCCACCGCAGAAACCCGCCTTCCGGGTGATCCTTCGGCCCGTGGTTAACATCGCCTTTCCGGAACAGCGAAAAAACGTCGAAAATGCCGATGAAATCGCGACTTCTCGGAGTCGCGGCGAATCCGCCGCATTGGGATTTCGTTCACCACTTCCGCGGCAAGGTCGAAAGGCCCGTCGCGCCGCCTCGCGGCGCCGGATCGGCAGCGTTGGAGTGGACCGATGATGCGTTCTTCGCGGCGGCTCCGGGCCGCATTGGCCGGCCTCGCGCTCGGCCTGATCGCCGTCCCGGCGGTCGCCGAGCAGACCGCCCCCGCCGACCCGCTCGTCGTCGTTCTCGATCGTGCGAGGCTCGTCCGAATTCCTGATCACGTCGCCACAGTCGTGGTCGGAAACCCGCTGATCGCCGACGTCAGCGTCCAGGCCGGCGGCATCCTGGTGATCACGGGCAAGGGCTACGGGATCACCAATCTGATCGCGCTCGATCGCGGCGGCAAGGTTCTGATGAGCGAGGCCGTGCAGGTGCAGGGGCCGCCCGACGCCGTCGTCGTGTATCGCGGCGTCCGCCGCGAGTCCTACAGCTGCACGCCGGAGTGCGACCGCCGCATCACGCTCGGCGACACGCCGGAGTTCTTCAACGAGACGATCACGCAGACCGGCATCCGCAACCAGCGCGCCCAGACCGGAACGGCCGGCGGCACTCCGGCCCGCTGACGCGACGGCGGGCCGCGCGGCGCCCACCGAGACCCGAACCGCCGCCACGTGGTGAACGGTCTCCTAACGGCGGGGGCGGCCGCGTCGACGTCCGCTGCAAGGGTTTCACAAGAGGCTTTTGCCTAAAATAGCGCGTTCGCGAGAGGTGCGCCCATGCTCGGACGACGCGGGGTGGTTTTCTGCTCGGCCATGGCCCGATGGACGGTTGCGACCGCGGCGCGGATCGCGCCGGCGCGGCTGCGTCGCTTCGTGCGCCGCGAAGACGGATCGACCGCGGTCGAGTTCGCCCTCGTGCTGCTCCCCTTCCTCTCCGTCATGCTGATGACGATGGAGACCGCGCTGGTCTTCTTCGCCCAGCAGAATCTCGAGACGGTCGCGGCGGACTCGGCCCGCCTGATCATGACGGGGCAGGCTCAGAATCAGAACTTCGACGCCAACAAGTTCAAGTCCGCCGTGTGCGATCGCGTGGTCGCCTTGTTCAACTGCTCGACCGGCATGTATGTCGACGTGCAGAAATACACGTCCTTCGCCTCGATCAGCAACACGGTGACGCTCGACGCCAGCGGCAACCCGGTGACCAACTACAATCCGGGCGGCAAGAACGAGATCGTCGTGGTCCGCCTGATGTACAAGTGGCCGATCGTCTCGCCGCTCACCCAGCCCTATCTCGCCGACGGCGGAAACGGCACGACCCGCCTGTTGGTGGCGACGTCCGCCTTCCGTAACGAACCGTTCTGAGGCCGCCATGCCGCACGACACCCCGTCCCCGAGCCGTCCGGGTTTCCCGGTGCGCACCGGCCCGCTCGCCCGTTTCCCCGGCGACGAGCGCGGCGTCTCGGCGGTCGAATTCGCGCTGCTGCTGCCCGTGATGCTGACGCTCTATCTCGGCGGCGTCGAGGTGACGTCGGCGGTCAGCATCGACCGCAAGGTGACGCTGGTGGCGCGCACCGTCGCCGACCTGGTGGCTCAGGCCACGACGGTGACGACCGCCGATCTCACCGACGTGCTGAAGGCCTCGACGGCCGTCGCCGCCCCCTTTCCGTCGGCGCCCCTCAAGGTCACGGTGTCGAGCGTCAAGATCGACACCTCGAAGACGGCCAAGATCGTGTGGAGCTCGACCCTCAACGGCACCGCGCGCACGGTGGGCGCCGACGTGACCACCCTGATCCCGCAGGCGCTGCGCGACCCCTGCGCGGCGGCCACCACGGCCTGCACGCTGATCTGGGGCGAGGCGAGCTACGACTACAAGCCGGCCATCGGCTACGTCATCACCGGCACGCTGACGCTCAACGACAAGATCTTCATGAAGCCGCGGATGAGCAACGAGGTGACGAAGAGCTGAGTCGACCCCTCTTCCCGTCCGCCCCTCACCGCCGCGGCGCGACCTCGCCGATCGGCAGCACCGTGGTCGACTTGATCCGCTCCATGGCGAAGCGCGACGTGACGTTCTTGAGCGGCACCGTGGCGATGAGCTGCTTGTAGAAGCGGTCGTAGGCGTGCATGTCGGGCACGACGACGCGCAGCATGTAGTCGACGTCGCCGGCCATCCGGTAGAACTCCATCACCTGCGGCATCGCGCCGACCGTCCGGGCGAAGCGGTCGAGCCACTCCTGCGAGTGGTCGGCCGTCTCCACCGAGACGAACACCGTGACGCCGAGCCCGACCTTGTCCGGATCGACGATGGCGACGCGCCGGGCGATGACGCCGGCCGCCTCCAGCTTCTGGATGCGCTTCCAGCACGGCGTCGAGGAGAGGCCGACGCGGTTGCCGATCTCCTGCACGGAGAGCGAGGCGTCCTCCTGCAACAGCGCGAGAATCTTCCGGTCGATGGCATCCATGCGGGCGGTGTCCCTGCGGCGCCGGGGCGGCCGCCGCGGCGCCGGTCGGCGCGGCTCAGGTCGGCGCGGGTCGACCGAGGCCGCCGGCGGCGTCCTCGACCCAGCTCCGCATGATGAAATGGGCGATGGCGATCGGCGGGGGCGCGAACAGGCCGTCGGGATGGCGCCGCTCGAGCATCGTGACGACCTCGTCGCGCGAGAACCAGCGCAGATCCTCGAGCTCGGTGCGGTCGATCACGAGGTCGGTCTCCAGCGCCTCGGCGTAGCAGCCGATCATCAGCGACATCGGGAACGGCCACGGCTGCGAGGCGACGTAGTGGACCCGCCCGCAGCGGATGCCCGCCTCCTCCAGGGTCTCGCGCCGCACCGCCTCCTCGATGTTCTCGCCCGGCTCGACGAAGCCGGCGAGGCACGACCACATGCCGGGCGCGAAGCGCGCCTGGCGGCCGAGCAGGCAGCGCTCGCCGTCCACGGCCAGCATGATGACGACCGGGTCCGTCCGCGGAAAATGCTCGGCCCCGCAGGACGGGCAGGTGCGCCGCCAGCCGGCCTGGTCGGGCGCCGAAGGATGGCCGCAGGCCGAGCAGAATCGGTGCCGGGCGTGCCACAGCAGCAGCGCCTTGGCCTCGGCCAGCGGCGGCAGGTGCTCGGCCGCCACCAGGCCCTGCACGGCGATCGAGCGCAGGTCGGTCACCAGGAGGTCGGGGCGCTCCGCCAGCACCGGGCCGAGAGCGGCGTCGAGCCCCACGCCGAAGCGGCCGACGCCGCGATCGTGGCCGAGCCACACGGTCTCGCCCACCGGACCGAGCGTCGCCGCCTCGGCGAGCGTGAACAGCGGGTCGGCGAGCGGGTCGCCACGCCGCATGATCACCAGGTCGCCGGCCGTCACATAGGTGCGGGCGGCCGGGTCGGCCGTGGAGGCGGCCAAGCGGTCCGGGTGATGGCGAACGGCGGGATCGCGGTCGAGAAGGCTGCCGGTGTAGCCGAGCCGGGGCCGGTCGTCGGGATCAGGGGGGGTCAGCATGGCGGCACTAAAAGCGGGGCGCCTCGTCGGACGCAAGCCAAATCCGCTTCCGCAACGCGCGGATGAACGCCTCGACCTCGCGCGGGTCGTGCGCCGCCGGGGCGACCACCCCCCACACCGGCCGCGGCCAGGCGGCATCGCTGGTCCGCCGCGCGATGACGTGGACGTGGAGCTGCGGCACCACGTTGCCGAGCGCCGCGATGTTGAGCTTGTCGCATTCGGTGACCGCCTTGAGGGCACGGCCGACGCGGGCGATCTCGGTCATCAGCTGGGCCTGCTCGACCTCGTCGAGATCGATGATCTCGGCGACGCCGGCGCGGCGCGGCACCAGGAGGAGCCAGGGGTAGTTGGCATCCTGGATGACCAGCACCCGGCTGAGCGGCAGGTCGCCGGTGTTGATCGTGTCCTTGGCGAGCTGCGGATGCAGCGTCCAGGCGGTGCTGTCGGACATGGTGACGGGACTCGGGCGGGGGCTCGGACGACGGGAATCGATCGGCCGCGAACCTACCACGAAGGCCTCGGGGGCGCCCGTAATCGGAGGCTTGCAATCGGCCGCGGTCCTCGCGATATAGGGGGCGGGAGGTTGGCGGTGGACGAGCCACTCGCCAACCGGGTCAGGTCCGGAAGGAAGCAGCCCTAACGAGCCCCGGTTCGGGTCGCGTGTCAGCCTCCCACTGAAACTCCTTCGAGATTTGCGGTTCTGCGAGGCCCGGCCGAGCGATGGACGACGCCGAGACACCCGGGCTTGTGCCGGCCGCCGGGCCGGCCGATCCGGCGTCGCCCGCCCTGTTCCCCGCCCCGCCCGCCCCAACGACCCCACCTGCCGCGGCCGAGCCGGCCGGCGCCTACCGGGTGCTGGCGCGAAAATACCGCCCCTCCACGTTCGACGACCTGATCGGCCAGGACGCGATGGTGCGCACCATCTCGAACGCGTTCGAGACCGGCCGCATCCCGCAGGCCTGGATTCTCACCGGGGTGCGCGGGGTCGGCAAGACGACGACGGCCCGCATCCTGGCCCGCGCCCTCAACTACGCCCTGCCGGACGGCTCGATCACGGGCCCGACCATCCACATGCCGGTGCTCGGCGTGCACTGCGCCGCCATCATGGAGAGCCGCCATTTCGACGTGATCGAGATGGACGCGGCCTCCCACAACGGCGTCGACGACATCCGCCAGATCAACGACGCGATCCGCTACGCGCCGGTGTCGGCCCGCTACAAGGTCTACATCCTCGACGAGGTCCACATGCTGTCGACGGCAGCGTTCAACGCCGTCCTGAAGACGCTGGAGGAACCCCCGCCGCACGCGAAATTCGTGTTCGCGACGACCGAGATCCGAAAAGTCCCGATCACGGTGCTGTCGCGCTGCCAGCGCTTCGACCTGCGCCGGCTCGACGCCGAGCTTCTCGGCACCCATCTCGGCAACATCGCCAAGAAGGAGGGCGTCACGGTCGCGCCGGAGGCGCTGGCCCTGATCGCGCGGGCGGCCGAGGGCTCGGTGCGCGATTCGCTCTCGCTGCTCGACCAGGCGATCGCCCATGCGGGCGGGGGCACCGACGGGGGCGCGGGCGGCACCGTCGACGCCGCCGGCGTGCGGGCGATGCTCGGGCTCGCCGACCGCAGCCGCGTCATCGACCTGTTCGAGATGCTGATGCGGGGCGACATCGCCGCCGCGCTCACCGAGCTGCGCGACCAGTACGACAGCGGTGCCGACCCGGTGACGGTGCTGGAGGACTTGGCCGAGCTCACCCATTTCGTCACCCGCGTGAAGGTGGTGCCCTCCGTCGCCGAGGACCGGGCGCTGTCCGAGGCCGAGCGCACCCGCGGCCGGGCGCTCGCCACCGCGCTGTCCATGCGGGTGCTGTCGCGCACCTGGCAGATGCTCCTGAAGGGGCTCGCCGAGGTCGAGGCGGCGCCGAAGCCGATCGCCGCCGCCGAGATGGTTCTGGTGCGGATCGCCTACGCGGCCGATCTGCCGACGCCCGACGAGGTGATCCGCTCGCTCGGATCGTCGCCCGGCACGGACGCGCCGACGGGAGGCCACGGCGGCGGCCGCGCGCCGCTTCCGGCCGGCGGCCCCGCGGCGTCCGGCCTCGCGTCGAACGGCGGTTCCGCCTCCGGCGCCGGCTCCGTCTCCGGCGGCGAGCGGGCGATGCGGCCGCTGCCCGACCGGCCCGCGATGGTGGCCGGCCGCGCCGCGGCCGAGCCGCGCGCCCTGGCGACGCCCGGCGCCAAGCCCGCCCCCGGTCCGGCCGCCGGCCCGGCGCCCGAGGCGGTGCCGCTGCTCGGCCGCTTCGAGGAACTGGTCGCGCTCGCCACCGCCAAGCGCGACATCCAGCTCAAGACCGTGCTGGAGCGCGACGTCCGGCTGGTGCGGTTCGAGGACGGGCATCTCGAGATCGCGCTCGAGCCGAACACGTCCAAGGCGGCGATCGGCGACCTGTCACGACGGCTCGGCGACCTCACCGGACGGCGCTGGATGGTGGTCGTCTCGTCCGAGCCGGGCCAACCGACGCTGCGCGCGCAGCAGCAGGCGCGCGAGGCCGAGGCCAAGCGCGGCGTGCTCGCCGACCCGCTGGTGCAGCGGGTGCTGGAACGATTTCCCGGCTCCGAGGTGGTCGACGTGCGCCGGCGGGACGTGGAGCCGGAGGCACCCGCCGCCGCCGCGCTGCCGCCCGTCCCGGAGCCGGACGAGGACGGCGACGCCGACGAGCCGCCGCCGGTCTGGGACGAGAGCGCCTACGGGTCGCACGCCATGCCGGACGATCTCGACGACGATTTTTGAAGAGCCCGGCGCCGTCGGGCCGGAGCAGCCGTCTCCGGCCCGACGGCGCCGACGAATACGACCCGCGGGGCCGCGCCCCGCTCATTGCGAGAGGCGATCATGGCGAACATCCTGGGCCTGATGAAGCAGGCGGCCGAGCTCAAGGGCAAGATGGAGGCGCTCCAGGCGGAGCTCGAGCAGATCGAGGTCGACGGCGCGGCCGGCGGCGACATGGTCACCGTCACGGTGACGCCGAAGGGCGAGCTGAAGAAGCTGACGATCGACCCCTCGCTGATGAAGCCCGACGAGACCGAGGTGCTGGAGGATCTGATCGTCACGGCGCACGCCGACGCCAAGCGCAAGGCCGACGCCCTGCTCGCCGAGAAGATGCAGGCCCTCACCGGCGGCCTCCCCATCCCGCCCGGCATGAAGCTGTTTTGAGATCCTACGTGAGCAGGACCAAGCAGGGCGCAGCGGGCGTGGCCACCCCCCTCCCTGTCCCTCCCCCCACAAGGGGGGAGGGAACGCAAGAACCTCGGCGCGGTCACTTTCGGATGCACCTAGTGTCGTCCTCCAGATTCTTGCGGCTCGCCCCGACTTGCTCCCTCCCCCCTTGTGGGGGAGGGTTGGGGAGGGGGGTGAGCCCCGGGCTCGGCCTTCCCGAGGAACGGCATTCAAAGAACGATTCACGATGAGCGCCGGCCCCGAGATCGAGCGTCTGATCCAGCTCCTCGCCAAGCTGCCCGGGCTGGGGCCGCGCTCGGCGCGGCGCGCCGCGCTGCATCTGGTAAAAAGGCGCGATCTGGTGATGGCGCCGCTCGCCGCGGCCCTGCAGGCCGCCATGGACACCATCACGGTGTGCCGGGTGTGCGGTAATCTCGACAGCACGAATCCCTGCACGGTGTGCAGCGACCCGCGTCGCGACCCGAGCACCATCGTGGTGGTGGCGGACGTCGCGGACCTGTGGGCGTTGGAGCGCGCCAAGGCCGTCAACGCGCGTTATCACGTGCTCGGCGGCACGCTGTCGCCGCTCGACGGCGTCGGGCCGGACGACCTCGCCATCGCGTCGCTGGTGACGCGGGCGCACGACCCGGCGATCACCGAGGTCATTCTCGCCCTCGACGCCACGGTCGACGGCCAGACGACGGCGCACTACGTCACCGAGCTGCTGGCCGACGCGCAGGTGAAGGTGACGGGCCTCGCCCACGGCGTCCCGGTCGGCGGCGAGCTCGATTATCTCGACGAGGGCACGCTCACGCAGGCGATCCGCAGCCGCACCACGATGGGGTGAGGGAGCGCGAAGCTGACGAAAGTCCTTCGTCGTCCCGGGGCGCGCCGCAAGGCGCGAGCCCGGGATCCATGACCCCTGTGCGTCGTGAGCCACCGACACCGGGCGTATGGAATCCGGCCTCGCGGACTTGACGGTCCGCGCCCCGGAATGACAAAAAACCTCACTCCACCTGGACGCCGCTCGCCTTGATCGGAGCGGCCCATTTCTCGATCTCGCTCTTGACGAACTTGGCGAGATAGTCGGGCGTCATCCGGTCCGGCGACACCACGACGGCGCCCAGCGAGGCGAGGCGCTCCTGCACCCACGGCGTCTTCATGGTCTCGACCAGCGCGGCGTTGAGCTTGTCGACGATCGCCTTGGGGGCGTTCTTCGGCAGGAAGATCGCGTTCCAGGTATAAGCCTCGACCTGCGTGCCCTCCTCGGTCGCCGACGAGAGGTTCGGCAGCGCCTTCGAGCGGTCCTTGGTGAGGATGGCGATCGGCTTCACGGCGCCGCCGTCGATCTGCGGCTTGGCCGTGGAGATCATGTCGCACAGATAGTCGACGCGCCCGCCCTGCAGATCCTGCATGGCCGGGCCGGTGCCGCGATACGGCACGTGGGTGACCGGCAGGCCGGCCGCCGTGTTGAACACCACGCAGGCGAGATGCGAGGCCGAGCCGGCGCCCGCCGAGGCGAACGTCATCTTGCCGGCATTGGCCTTGGCGTAGGCGACGAACTCCTTGTAGTTGCTGACCGGCAGATCCTTGCGGATGACCAGCACGATCGGCACGTCGGCGAGCAGCGCCACCGGCGTGAAGTCGCCCTCGGCGTTGTAGAGGGGGCGCTTGTAGAGGGTCTGGTTCTGGGCATGGGTGCCGACCGTGCCGAGCACCATGGTGTAGCCGTCCGGCGCGGCGTTGGCGACGCGCTGGCTGCCGTTGGCGCCGCCGGCGCCGCCGACGTTCTCGACCACCACCTGCTGGCCCAGAACCTCGCCCAGGCGTTGTGCGACGATGCGCCCGAGCACGTCGGTCGGACCGCCGGCCGCGAACGGGATCACCATGGTGACGGGACGATTGGGGTAGTCCTGGCCCTGAGCGGACGCGATCGCCGGCGCGGCGATCGCCAGCGCGGCGGCCACCAGCAGCCTGAAAGCGGAGCGGAGCATCGGTTCCTCCTTGTTTGTTCGGAGCGTTCGATTATGGAAATGAGCGGCTAGACGACAATCCAGGGCCCGCAAGGTCGCAGGAAAAGCGGAAAACGGGAAGGCGAAAATGGTGCCGATGCGGATCGGAATCGCGGGACTCGGCGCCATCGGCCGGGCGGTCGCCCGGGCGCTCGCCGACGGCATGCCGGGGCTGGAGCTCGCCGGCATCGCGGCCCGCGACCATGCCAAGGCGCGCGCCTGGCTGGACGACCAGCGCATCGCCTGCCCGCTCGTCAAGCTGGAGGCGATGCCCTCGCATGCCGACCTGGTGGTGGAATGCGCCCCGGCCGCCGTGCTCGACGCCATCTGCCGGCCGATGCTCTCCGCCCGCAAGAAGGCCATGGTGCTGAGCGCCGGGGCCCTCCTGTCGCACCCCGAGCTGATCGAGCTGGCGAGCCACAAGGGCGGCCAGATCATCGTGCCGACCGGCGCGCTGATCGGCCTCGACGCGGTGACGGCGGCGGCGCAGGGCACGATTCACGCGGTGCGGATGACCACCCGCAAGCCGCCGCGTGGGCTCGCCGGGGCGCCGCATCTGGTGAGCAACGGCATCTCCGTCGAGAACCTGACCGAGCCCAAGCGCGTCTTCGCCGGCACGGCCCGCGAGGCGGCGATCGGCTTCCCGGCCAACGTCAACGTGGTGGCGGCGCTGGCGCTGGCCGGCATCGGGCCGGACCGCACGACGATCGAGATTTGGGCCGATCCCGGCGTCGACCGCAACTGCCATGCGATCGAGGTCGATTCGGACTCGGCCAAATTCCAGATGTCGATCGAGAACGTCCCGTCCGAAAACCCCCGCACCGGCCGCATCACGGCCCTCTCGGTGCTCGCCGCGCTCGCCAAGCAGCGCGCGCCGCTCCGGGTCGGGACGTAGGCGGCACAGGCCGTAGGGTGGGCAAAGGCACGCCGGAAGGCGTGCCGTGCCCACGCGGTCTGTCGGAACGGTCCTCGGATCGGTAGCACCCGACGGCGTGGGCACGGCGCCTTGCGCCTTTGCCCACCCTTGTAACAGCGAGAGCGAGTATCGTCGGGCCGTTCCGTG
>NZ_JBHUIW010000033.1:0-35706 GCF_042682915.1 Rhodoplanes azumiensis
GCCACCAACCGAGGCTCGCCGCATAAAGCACAATCCGTGCCGGACAGCCGTGGGCTTCGGCCTGGCCACCATGCCGGCGTCCGCCGAAACATGTGGATGGCCGCGACGGGCGTGGTCGTGACCGAGGTCTTCGGATGAAGATCACGCCGCGCGGCCGAGATACATGTTCAGGACCGTCCCCTTCTTCATGCCATCGAGCACCGGCGACGCCACCGTGTGGAACAATCGATGCGATGCAAGACCCGCCGCCCGGCCGAGACGGCGGCTGAACGACCGCTTGGGAATGTAGGTCACGGTTTCCACCCGCAGCATTCTGAGCCCGGCGACCTCTGCGGCGCGGGCCAAGTTCCTCGGTGCGAAATAGTTCAGGTGGGCCGGCGGAGTGACGAACGGATCGTTCTTCCCGAGGACGTCGGTGACGATCGAGCCGAAATTCGGGACCGCGATTGCCGCGATGCCGCCGTCGGAGAGCAACGACGCCGCCTTTCGCAGCCATTTGACGGGCTCACGCGAATGCTCGAGCACATGGCTCATGAGGATCGCATCGTAAGCATGGTCCGCCTGGTGGCACTCGAAGGTGACCGCAGTCGGGGCAAAACCCAGCAGCTCGGTCGCGATCGTGCGCTCGGTCGCGGCGACCTCGATGACGTCGACCGAGAAACCGTGACGGCGCGCTTCCGCGGAGAACTGCCCGTAGCCGCAGCCGACGTCGAGAAAACGGCGTCCCCGCGTGGCGTCGCGCATCCGCCCGACGATCCGCTTCGCCTCGCGGCTCGTGATCGGATCGATCCGTTCGGCCTCCGTCACCGCATCCAGGGACAGCAGCGAGTTCTCTTGGCAACCAGCTTGCGTGTAAAATGCGACGATCGCATCTTCGCTCGGTGTGGGATTGACGAACGCAAAGCCGCAATCCGCGCATCGAACGATCGAGAAGGTGGCGGTTCGGGTGGTCTTTTCGAACAGCAGGCCGATCGGGCCGCCGCAGATCTGACACGCCGAATGGTGGATCTGCTCGGCGGTGAAATCGATCCCGGCGGCCATACGGGGCCTGGTGTCCTCCGCGCCGCGATCGCCCCCGCCGAGCGGCGTCGTGCGGCCGCTCGCAATCGACGCCGGAACGCCGCCAGGAAGACAAATGTCTGCGTCGGTTGCAATGCGGTCCGAGCTCATGGCTACCCATCCGCGGTTCGCCCGACACGGTGAGCCCGGTCGGAGCTGCTATCATAAGTCCGACCGGAGCAATTATCATAAGTCCGTCGGATCCGTTATCGAGGCCATGTATACGGTCAAAATGAACGAATTAACACGTTCCGCAGTCTCGTTGCTGTAACATAAATCGGTAAGTCTGTCGGGCTGGGCCGTGCGAGAATCGCGCGGTATGCCGGTCGAGGGCTCTACCCTGGTCCGCGTGGTTCACGGCCGACGCAGTCGCAGAATCGTAGGATGGGTGGAGCGACAGCGATCCCCGTCATCCACGGCACCGCGCCGGCGACGGGTATCGCCTTCGGCTCCCCCGATCCTGCGCGCTTTGCATGAGCCGGTCATTCCGGGGCGGCGCGCAACGCCGAACCCGGAATCCAGCCCAGGGTGCTGAGCGTGCCGCTGGATTCCGGGTTCGCGCCTTCGGCGCGCCCCGGAATGACGAGATCTGCAAGGCCTCGCGTCCCGCCTACCCCTCGTCCGCCAGCGGGTGGAGGTCGCGCACCAGGCTCTTCAGGCGCTCCTCGAGGACGTGGGTGTAGATCTGGGTGGTCGAGATGTCGGCGTGGCCCAAGAGCATCTGGACCGAGCGCAGATCCGCCCCGTTCTGCAGGAGGTGGCTCGCGAAGGCGTGGCGCAGCACGTGCGGCGACACCTTGTCGGGGCGCAGCCCCGCGGCGATGGCGAGATCCTTCAGCTCGCGGGCGGCGTGCTGGCGGGTGAGGTGGCCGGTCTCGCCGAAGGAGGGGAACAGCCAACGCGAGCCCTCGAAGCGGCCGGCCTCGGCGAGCGCGCCGAGCCACGTTTTCATCGCGATGCGGGCGGCGTCGTTGAGGATCACCATGCGCTCCTTCGCGCCCTTGCCGCGCACCACCAGCATGCGCTCGTCGCGGTGTGCCGCCGCGGCCGGCAGCGCGATCAGCTCGGAGACGCGCAGGCCGGTCGCGTAGAGCACCTCGAGGAGGCAGATCATGCGCAGCGCGCGCAGCCGCTCGCCCTCGCTCTGCTCGGTGCGCGCCGCGAGCGTGCGTGCCGTCTCGATCAGCCGGTCGACCTCGGCGACCGAGAGGATCTTCGGCAGCGACCGGCCGCGGCGCGGCCCCTCGATCATGGCGGCCGGGTCGTCCTTGCGGTGGCCCTCGGCATAGAGGAAGCGGCAGAGCTGGCGCACGGCGGAGAGCTTTCGTGCCACCGAGGTCGCCTTGAAGCCGCGCGCGGAGAGCCCCGCCAGATAGGCGCGAAGATCCTCGGTGCGGGCGTCGAGCACGCTGCGGCCGACCGCCTGCAGGCGGTCCGACACGTCGGCGAGATCGCGCGCATAGGCGTCGAGCGTGTTTTTTCCCGCGCCGCGCTCGGCCGCGATCATGTCGAGAAACAGGTCGACATGGCGGTCCGCCGCGACGGCCCGCGGCGCCTTCGGGCGACCGCGCTTCGGCTTGCTGGCGACAGGCGTGCCACGGGCGGGCGTCGTGGACTTCGCGGCGGGTTTGGTCGCGGGCTTCGGGACCGGCTTCCCAGCCGGCTTCGTCGGATCCTTGCGGGGCGGCGGCGCGACCGGCGCGGGCGTACCGAAAGCCTTCGGCGGGCGACCCATCGGTCAGCGCTGCGGCTTGACGAAGCGGTCCGGCGGCACCGCGACGCTGATCTCGCGCGGCTTCACGTCGACGAACAGCGTGAGCGCCAGCATGCCGCCGTAGATCAGGCCGCCGATCAGGCCGACGACGAACAGGAAGCGGAACAGGCTGGGCATGGGGGAGATCCTGCGGCGCCTCGGGGCCGGCTCGGGAAGCCCGACTACGACCACGTTCGCCGCCGCCATGCAAGCCCACCGGGGTGGGCCGGATCAGGCCCGTGCGAGCGGGAGCACGATCCTGAATCCGCTACGGGATTCGCCTTGGGGCGCGACCGTCGCGTCGCCGCCGTGCAGGCGGGCGATCTGCCGCACCAGCGACAGGCCGAGCCCGGCGCCGCGCGAATCGCCGGCGAGCCGGAAGAATGGCGTGAACACCTGCTCGCGCTGCGCGGCCGGCACGCCGGGTCCGCCGTCGGCGACGGTGAGCACGGCCGTCCCGGCCTCGACCGACAGCGACACCTCGACGGGCGGCGCGCCGTGCCGCTCGGCGTTCTCCAGGAGGTTGCGGATCATCCGCCGCAGCAGGCGCGGATCGCCCGTGAGGGTCACCGGGGCGCCGTCGAGCGTGCAGTCCCAGCGGGCGCACTCCTCGGCGGCCAGCGCCAGGAGGTCGACCTCCTCGGCCGCCTGCGGCGCCCCGATGGCGTCGAGGCGGCTCGCCAGCAGGATCTCGTCGATGAGCCCGTCGAGCTCGGCGATGTCGCGCTCGAGATCGACCGCGTGGCGCGGCTCGGGCCGTGTCTTCATCAGCTCGACGCCGAGCCGGATGCGGGCGAGCGGCGTGCGCAGCTCGTGCGAGGCGTTGGCGAGCAGCAGGCGATGCGCCCCGACCAGCTCCTCGATGCGGCCGGCGGCGCGGTTGAAGCTCTCGGCGAGGCGGGCGACCTCGTCGCGTCCCTCGACCGGGACGCGGGCCGCGAGGTTGCCGGCCCCCAACGTCTCGACGCCGGCCTGCAGGGTCTCCAGCCGCCGGGTCAGGCTACGCACCACCGGGAAGGCGGCGACCGCGACCGTGACGGCGATCAGGGTGAGCGCCACCATGAGGGGCACGAGCGGGCTGCGGTGGCGGGGCGGCGGCCGGGCCACCAGGATGCGCTCGTCCGGCAGGCGGATCACCCAGGCGGGACCGCCTGGGCCGTACCGAAAGCCGGGATCGCCCGAGGGCTCGGGCGGCGGCAGCGGGCCGCCGACCGCGGCGATGGGCCGGCCGGCGGCGTCGTAGAGTGCCATGTCGAGGCGGAGGCGATAGCCGAGATCGGCCAGCGCGTGCTGCTGCGCCGCTTGCGGCGCGTCGGCCGACGGCAGTGCCACGGCGGCGAGATCGCCGGCGAGCTCGAGAGCCTGCCCGCCCGGCGGCCCGCCGGGCCCGAAGCGCCAGATCGCGCCGGCGACCAGCACGAGCAGCACCAGCGCGCCGACCATGGTGAGATAGATCTTGTGATAGAGGCGACGCATCACCTGCGCTCCGCGATCGGGCTCACCTCTCCCCGCGCGCGGGGAGAGGGAAAATCGGCGCTGTGCCGACGATACGCGGTGTCAGGGACATCATTCCTGCGCCTTCGCGAAGACGTAGCCGGCGCCGCGGACCGTGATGACGCGGCGCGGCTTCTTCGGATCGTCCTCGATCGCCGCGCGGATGCGCGAGACGTGGACGTCGATCGAGCGGTCGAACGCCTCCAGGCGCTCGTGCTTGACGAGGTCCATGATCGCCTCGCGCGACATCACGCGGCCGGCGTGGCGGGCGAGCACCAGCAGAAGCTCGAACTGATAGCTGGTCAGCGGCCGCGCCTCGCCGTCGAGCCGCACCTCGCGGGCGCCGAGGTCGATCTCCAGACGGCCGAACCGCATCACCTCGGCGACCGGCTCGCCGCCCTTGGAGCGGCGCAACACCGCCTTCAGGCGGGCGAGCAGCTCGCGCGGCTCGAACGGCTTCGGCAGATAGTCGTCGGCGCCGATCTCCAGCCCGATCACCCGGTCCATCGCGTCGCCGCGCGCCGTGAGCATCAGGATCGGCGTGCGGGCGCGCGTCCTGATCGTGCGGCACACGTCGAGCCCGTCCATGTCGGGCAGCATCAGATCGAGCACCAGCGCGTCGTAGCCCTGGCGGTCGTGCAGCGTGATGCCGGCGCCGCCGGTCGGCGCCACCGTGACGTCGAATCCGGCGGCGCCGAGATAGCTCTTCACCATCTCGGCGAGACGGGCATCGTCCTCGATCAGCAGGATGCGGTCGGTCACGGGAGAAGCCGGCGGGAGACACGTTGCGGCAATCTACGGAAATACCCCCGACGCGGCCAGAGGGCCGCGAACGGGGGTGAGCATCGCCGTCCGGGGTGGAGGACGGCGATGCTCGGCCGGGGGGGCGAAGGCTGGGGACTAGCCGCGCCACCCGCGGAAGAAGCCGGCCGGCGGCAGGCGCTCGTCGAGCTTGCGCCGCTGCTCGGGGGTCAGCACCTCGGCGGCGTCGCCGAGCGCCTGGGCGATGCGCTTCGACACCTGGTCGACGAGCGCGATGTTATCGGCGCGCAGCTTCTCGATCGCGGCGCGGTCGATGGTCTGGGCGGTGAGCAGGTCGTGTGCCTGGCCGCGCGCGGTGCGGAGCTTCTCGCGCATCGGCAGCACGTCCTTGACGGCCGACTTGACGATGGCGCGCAGCTTGTCCTGCTGCTCCGTGGTGGTGTCGAGTTCGACGGCGAGGTGGCGCACCATGCGGTCGGCGCGCTGCTCGACCTGAGTCGGATCGAAGGCGCGGCCGAACGGGCCGCCGAAGCCGGGCGGGCCGAAGCCCCCGCCGAAGCCGCCGCCGAAGCCCGGGCCGCCGTGCCCGAACGGGCCGCCGAAGCCCATGCCCTGGCCGAGCGAGCCGGTGGCCGACAGGCCGACACCGACGAGGCCGGCGGCGAGCGCCGCGACGACCGCGTAGGAGGCGATGCGGCGGCCGCGCTTCGGCGCGGCCGTGACGGTCGACGGGATCTGCGGGGCGGAGTTCCGGGGGGCGGAGGTGGGGTCGGACATGGAGGTCTCCTCTGGGGTCGCGACGATCGTCGGGCGTTCGCCCCGTCGGTCGTCGGTGCGATGGTGTCGGCGTGACCGCTCGGGTCGATCGGCCATGGCGACACTGTCGGGGACGGCGGTTTCGCGGGCTTCTCCGTCCGGTAAAGTTATGTAAAGCCGACCGGCCGCCGCCGGCCGGTCGGCGTGCCCGTCGCCGTGCCCGTCGCCGCGGCCCTCGGCGCGGCCTTCAGTGCGTTCCGGGCCGGCATGGACAGGCGGGCGCCGGGGTTGTATCGAGCGGGCATTCTTCGCGAACATTCGTCGAACGGATCGGCCGGACCGCATGACCGACGTCGCCTTGCGCCCTTCTTCCGACCCTGCCGGGCTCGCCACCACGGTGGCGCGCGCGCTCGGGCGGCGCGCGCTCGTGCTGGTCGGCATGATGGGGGCCGGCAAGTCCTCGGTCGGGCGCCGGCTCGCCGCCCGCATGGGCCTGCCCTTCGTCGACGCCGACAACGAGATCGAGGCGGCCGCCGGGATGTCGATCCCGGACATCTTCGAGGCGCATGGCGAGGACTATTTCCGCGCCGGCGAGGCGCGGGTGATCAATCGGCTGCTCGCCGACGGGCCGCGCGTCATCGCCACCGGGGGCGGCGCCTTCATGAACGCCGGCACCCGCGCCCAGATCGCGGCGCGCGGCGTGTCGGTGTGGCTCGACGCCGAGATCGACGTGCTGCTGCGCCGCATCCGCCGGCGCTCCGACCGGCCGCTGATGCAGACCGCCGATCCCGAAGCGACGCTCGCGAGGCTGATCGCGGAGCGCTATCCGGTCTACGCCGAGGCGGCCCTGACGGTGCAGTCGCGCGACGTGCCGCACGACGTCATCGTCGACGAGATCGTCGCCGCGCTCGCGACCCATCTCGGCGTCGCGCGGCCCGACGCACCGGCCGCCCCCGCGGCGCCGGCGGAGGGGTCGCACGTGGCCCCGAACGACGGGCCGCAGGCCCAAAGAGGATCCGCGCCATGAATGCTCCGACCCGCCCCGGCGACCCGATCGTGGTCGAGGTCGCGCTCGGCGAGCGCGCCTACGACATCGTCATCGGCCGCGGCCTCGTGGCGACGCTCGGGCCCCGTCTCGCCGCCCTCAAGCCGGGCGCCAAGGCCGCCATCGTCTGCGACGTGACGGTCGCGGCCCTGCATCTCGCCGCGGTCGAGGCGGCGCTCGCCGCCGCCGGGATCGCCTCGACTCGCGTCATCGTCGCGGCCGGCGAGGGGTCGAAGAGCTTCGCCACCCTAGAGCGCGTCTGCGACGAGCTGCTGGCCGCCAAGATCGAGCGCGGCGATCTCGTCGTCGCGCTCGGCGGCGGTGTCGTCGGCGACCTCTCCGGCTTCGCCGCGGCGGTGACGCGGCGCGGGCTCGACTACGTCCAGGTGCCGACGACGCTGCTCGCCCAGGTCGACTCGTCCGTCGGCGGCAAGACGGCGATCAACTCGCGGCTCGGCAAGAACCTGGTCGGCGCCTTCCACCAGCCGATCCTGGTGCTGGCCGACACGAGCCTGCTCGACACGCTGCCGCAGCGCGAGTTCCGCGCCGGCTATGCCGAGGTCGCGAAATACGGGCTCCTCGGCGACGCCGGCTTCTTCGCCTGGCTGGAGGCCAACGCCCGTGACGTGTTCGCCGGCGGGCCGGCGCGCGAGCACGCCATCGCCACCTGTTGCCGCATGAAGGCCGCGATCGTCGCCCGCGACGAGCGCGAGACCGGCGACCGCGCGCTGCTCAACCTCGGCCACACCTTCGGGCATGCGTTCGAGGCCGCGGCGGGATTCTCGGCGAAGCTCCTGCACGGCGAGGCGGTGGCGCTCGGCATGGTGCTGGCGTTCCGCTACGCGGCCCGCATCGGCCTGTTGCCGAAGACCGAGGCCGAGCGGGTCGAGCAGCACCTCGCCGATGTCGGCCTGCCGACCCGGGTGAAGGACGTGCCGTTCCGCTGGCCCGACGCCGACCGGATGATGGATCTGATGGCACAGGACAAGAAGGTCGCGCGCGGCCGCATGACCTTCATCCTGGCGCGCGGCATCGGCCAGGCCTTCGTGACCCGCGATCTCGACCCGAACGACATCCGCGCCTTCGTGGCGTCGCAGCTCGCGTGAGCGCCGCTCGCGTGAG
Organism: Rhodoplanes azumiensis; assembly: GCF_042682915.1. Classification (NCBI taxonomy): domain Bacteria; kingdom Pseudomonadati; phylum Pseudomonadota; class Alphaproteobacteria; order Hyphomicrobiales; family Nitrobacteraceae; genus Rhodoplanes; species Rhodoplanes azumiensis. The sequence continues at coordinate 7,992 of NZ_JBHUIW010000033.1, forward strand.
AGTGGCCGGCGCAAGCGTGCTCCAGTTCCCTCTCCCCGGGCGCGGGCAGAGGTGAGCCGCGGATGCAGCGCCACTACGAGACCCCGCCATGGACGCTTCCGACTGGCTGATCCTCGCCGCCCTGGTCGTCTGCCTCGCCGCCTCGTTCTTCTTCTCGGGGAGCGAGACGGCGCTGACCGCCTCGTCGCGCGCCGCGATGGCGCGGCTCGCTCGCGACGGCAGCCGGCGCGCCGCGCTCGTCACCGATCTCCTGGAGTCGCGCGAGAGGCTGCTGGGCGCGCTCCTGATCGGCAACAACGTCGTCAACATCGCCGCCTCGTCGATGGCGACCGGGCTGCTGCTCGCCTGGTTCGGCGAGGTCGGCGTCGTCTACGCCACCGTGATCATGACCGTGCTGGTGGTGGTGTTCTGCGAGGTGCTGCCGAAGACCGCGGCGTTCGACAATCCGGACCGCATCGCCCTCGCGGTGGCGCGGCCCATCACCGCGATCGTGCGGCTGTTCGGCCCGGTGATCGGCGCCGTCAACGCGGTGGTGCGGTTCATCCTGGCGCGCTTCGGCATCGTGATCGGCGAGAGCGCGCCCATTCTCACGCCGCACGAAGAATTGCGCGGCGCCGTCGACCTGTTCCACCGCGAGGGCGGCGTCGAGAAGATCGACCGCGACATGCTCGGCGGCCTTCTCGACCTGCGCGAGCTGACCGTCGCCGACGTGATGATCCACCGCACCGACGTGATCATGGCGAACGCCGCCGACCCGCCCGAGAAGATCGTCGAGGCGGTGCTGTCGGGGCCGAAGACGCGGGTGCCGTTGTGGCAGGGCACGCCGGAGAACATCGTCGGCGTGCTGCACGTCAAGGATGTGCTGCGCGCCCTGCACGGCAGCGACGGCGACTTCTCCAAGATCGACGTGATGGGGCTGACGCGGCCGGCCTGGTTCGTCCCGGAGATCCGGCCGTTGTCCGAGCAGCTCAAGGCGTTCCGGCGGCGCAAGACCCACTTCGCGCTCGTCGTCGACGAGTACGGCGAGATGATGGGGCTCGTCACGCTGGAGGACATCCTCGAGGAGATCGTCGGCGACATCTCGGACGAGCACGACGTCGATCTCGCCGGCGTGCGCACCCAGCCGGACGGCTCGGTGACGGTCGACGGCGGCGTGCCGATCCGCGATCTCAACCGGGTGATGGAGTGGAGCCTGCCCGACGCCGACGCGACCACCATCGCCGGCCTGGTCATCCACGAGGCGCGCTCGATCCCGGAGCCGGGCCAGAGCTTCACGTTCCACGGCTTCCGCTTCCAGGTGCTGCGCCGCCAGCGCAACCGCATCACCTCGTTGCGCATCACCCCGCTGGCGCGGCGAAAGAACGCGCTCGTCGTGCGGGCCGGGTGAGGCGGGGCGCGCGGGATGCCGTCCCGTCACCTCTCCCCGCAAGCGGGGAGAGGGATTCGAGGCGCCGGGCCGGAAACGAATTCAGCCGCCTTCCCCCGGTGCCGAGGCCTCGATGGCGAGCGCGTGGACGCCGCCTTCGATCTCGGCGGCGAGCGCCTGGTTGATGGCGCGGTGGCGATCGAGCCGGCTCTTGCCGCGGAACGCTTCCGCGACGATCCGCACGCGAAAGTGGGTCTGGCCGCCCGGGCGGGCGCCGGCATGCCCTTCGTGGCGGTGGGACTCGTCGATCACCTCGAGGCGCGACGGCCCGAACGCGGCCGAAAGCTTTTCCGTCATGATGTCGCGAACCAGCATGGCGTTTCCTATGTTAGAACCATCCCGTCAGGCTCGGAGCCGACGCGTCGTTCCGTGCAAGCGTGCCTCGGGCACGCATGTTCCGTGCAAGCATGTCCCGTGCAAGCATGTCCCGTGCAAGCATGTCCCGTGCCCGCATCGGGCGTCCATGCCCGTCGCGGACATGCGTGTCTCGGCACGGCGTCGGCGAGCATATCACCCGCCCCCTGTCAATTCTTGCGGGGGTGCGGGCGACGTCCATAATGGTCCGTTATGAAGTTCGACTCACCCCTGTTCGATCGCATTCGCGTCAAGCCCGAGCGCGACCGCCGGCCGGCCGAAGGCCCGGCCTGCGAGTGGCCGGGCTGCGCCTGCGTGGCGACGCACCGGGCCCCGAAGGGACGCAACCAGGCGCGCGAGTACTGGCGATTCTGCCTCGACCACGTCCGCGAGTACAACCAGAACTACAATTTCTTCGCCGGCATGAGCGACTCCGCCGTCGCCGCATACCAGAAGGACGCCGTCACCGGGCATCGTCCGACCTGGAAGCTCGGGCTCGGCGGCAATCCGCGCACCCGCCGCTTCCGCCCCGACCAGGTGTTCGGCACCGACCCGACCGACCCGTTCGATCTGTTCGGCGAGCTCGGCGGACATCAGGCGGACCCGACGAAGGCGAAGGCCGAGCAGGAGCGGCGGAGCGTGCGCAACGCCGAGCGCAAGGCGCTGCACACGCTGGGCCTGGAAGCGGGCGTCGGCCGCACCGAAATCAAGAGCCGCTTCAAGGAATTGGTGAAGCGCCACCATCCCGATGCGAACGGCGGCGACCGCGGCTCGGAGGACAAGCTCCGCGAGATCCTCGAGGCCTACAATTACCTCAAGACGACCGGGCTGGTGTGATGGTCGGCCGGCGGCATGCGCGCCGTGACGCGAGGCTCGGGGATTCGGGGGTCCGGCATTCGAGTCTCCGGGATGCGACCTCCCGTCGCCATGCCCATATGGGGGTCAGCGTCCCGTTCCCGGCAGATCACGCCCGAGACCGCTTCCGCGCCACGCGGGCGGTCTGCTAAAGAAACAGGCGGTCTCGACACGCCGCCGACGCCGGATGCCCCACCCCCGCGGGGCCAGGAGGAGCAATGACTGCCGCAACAGAAGCCGTGGCCGGGCTGCCCGACATGAAGGTGTCGGTCCGGCAGCTCTTCGGGATCGATTCCGACATGGAGGTTCCGGCCTTCTCGGAGCCCGACGAGCACGTGCCCGAGACCGACCCGGACTATCGCTTCGACCGTCCGACCACGCTCGCCATCCTGGCCGGCTTCGCGCGCAACCGCCGCGTCATGGTCACGGGCTATCACGGCACCGGCAAGTCGACCCATATCGAGCAGGTCGCCGCGCGCCTCAACTGGCCGTGCGTGCGCGTCAATCTCGACAGCCACATCAGCCGCATCGACCTGATCGGCAAGGACGCCATCGTGATCCACGAGGGCCAGCAGATCACCGAGTTCCGCGACGGCATCCTGCCGTGGGCGCTGCAGCACAACGTCGCTTTGTGCTTCGACGAGTACGACGCCGGCCGCCCCGACGTGATGTTCGTGATCCAGCGCGTGCTGGAAGTGTCCGGCCGCCTGACGCTGCTCGACCAGAACAAGGTGATCAAGCCGCACCCGGCCTTCCGCCTGTTCGCCACCGCCAACACGATCGGGCTGGGCGACACCTCGGGCCTCTATCACGGCACCCAGCAGATCAACCAGGGCCAGATGGACCGCTGGTCGATCGTCACCACGCTGAACTACCTGCCGCACGACAACGAGGTGGAGATCGTGCTCGCCAAGGCGAAGCACTATCGCAACACCCCGGGGCGCGACATCGTCGGCAAGATGGTGCGGGTCGCCGATCTCACCCGCAACGCCTTCATGAACGGCGACCTCTCCACCGTGATGAGCCCGCGCACGGTCATCACCTGGGCCGAGAACGCCGACATCTTCAAGGACATCGGCTTCGCCTTCCGGGTCACGTTCCTGAACAAGTGCGACGAGCTGGAGCGGCCACTGGTCGCCGAGTTCTATCAGCGCTGTTTCGGCCAGGAGCTGCCGGAGTCGTCCGTCAACGTCGCGCTGAGTTGAGGCGCCGTCGCGTCGTCCTGATCCGCGTGTCCCGGCGAAAGCGGGGAACCAGGGGCGACGCGACGAGGCGCCCTGGATGCCCGCCTGCGCGGGCATGAGCGGAGTGTGGGGCAGGAACGGCAAGCGATATGGCGTCGAACACCAGCAAAGGCAAAGGCGGCAAGGAAGCTCCGAACGAGCCGTTCAAGCGGGCCGTCGGCGTCTGCCTGAAGGCGATCGCGCGAAAGCCGGACCTCGAGGTGCAGTTCGCGGCCGACCGGCCGGGCGCCGCCGGCAACAAGGCGCGGCTGCCCGAGCCGCCGCGCAAGCTCTCGGCCGACGACGCCGCGATCGTGCGCGGTCACGCCGACGCGATCGCGCTGCGCATGGCCTGTCACGATCACGCCGTGCACCGCAAGCTGCTGCCCGGTGGCCAGCAGGCGCGCGCCGTGTTCGAGGCGGTCGAGCAGGCCCGCGTCGAGGCGATCGGCGCGAAGCGGATGATCGGCGTCGCCCGCAATCTCGGCGCCATGCTGGACGACCGCTATCACCGCGGCCGCTACGAGGAGATCACCGACCGGGCCGACGCGCCGCTCGAGGACGCTCTCGCCATGATCGTGCGCGAGCGGTTGACCGGCGCGGCGCCGCCCGCCGCGGCGCGCAAGATCGTCGAGCTGTGGCGGCCGCTGATCGAGCAGAAGGCGGGCCAGAATCTCGACAAGCTCGGCCGCTTCCTGGAGGACCAGCAGGGCTTCGGCGACGCCGTCCACGACCTCCTCGATTCGCTCGACATGGGCGACGAGCGCGGCCGCGCCGACGACGAGGACGACGAGGAGCAGGGCAAGGAGGACGGCCAGCAGGACGATCAGGGCCAGGACGGCGAGACCTCCGAGAGCGAGGACATGGAGCGCTCGACCGTCGAGGAGGCCGACGCCTCCGCCGACGACATGCCGGAGAGCGCGACCGAGGCGCTCGACGCGCCCTCGGCCGAGATGCCCGAGGACACGGAGAGCGGCAATCCGGAGACCGCGGCCGAGCCGTGGAAGATGCGCGAGCGCCGCAACGAGCCGCGCGGTCCCGCCTACAAGGCCTACGTCACCAAGTTCGACGAGGTGATGGGCGCCGAGGATCTGTGCGAGCCGGAGGAGCTCGAGCGGCTGCGCGGCTATCTCGACAAGCAGCTCGCCCATCTGCAGGGCGTCGTCGCGCGTCTCGCCAACCGGCTGCAGCGCCGCCTGATGGCGCAGCAGAACCGCTCCTGGGACTTCGACCTGGAGGAGGGCATTCTCGATCCGGCCCGCCTCCCCCGCGTGGTCATCGATCCGCTGCATCCGCTCTCCTTCAAGTGGGAGAAGGACACGGACTTCCGCGACACCGTCGTCACGCTGCTGATCGACAATTCCGGCTCCATGCGCGGACGTCCCATCACGGTCGCCGCCACCTGCGCCGACATTCTGGCGCGCACGCTGGAGCGCTGCGGCGTCAAGGTCGAGATCCTCGGCTTCACGACGCGCGCCTGGAAGGGCGGCCAGTCGCGCGAGGCGTGGCTCGCCGCCGGCAAGCCGGCCAATCCGGGCCGCCTCAACGACCTGCGCCACATCGTCTACAAGGCGGCCGACGCCCCGTGGCGGCGGGCCAGGCGCAATCTCGGCCTGATGATGCGCGAGGGGCTTCTGAAGGAGAACATCGACGGCGAGGCGCTCGACTGGGCGCACAAGCGCCTGCTGGCGCGGCCCGAGCAGCGCAGGATCCTGATGATGATCTCGGACGGCGCGCCGGTCGACGACTCGACGCTCTCGGTCAACTCCGGCAACTATCTCGAGCGCCATCTGCGTCACATCATCGAGGAGATCGAGCAGCGCTCGCCCGTCGAGCTGATCGCCATCGGCATCGGCCACGACGTGACGCGCTACTACCGCCGCGCCGTCACCATCGTCGATGCCGAGGAGCTCGGTGGCGTGATGACCGACAAGCTCGCCGAGCTGTTCGACGAGCAGGCGATGTCGCGCGAGCGCAAGCAGCGCACCCGCCGCCGGTACGACGCGTGACCGGCCGCGGCCGGACCCGGATCGCCGTCGCCGGCATCGGCCTCGCGGCGCTCGTGGTCGTCGCCGCGATCGGGGTCTCGGCCCCGCACGGGCGCGCCCAGCCCGTCGCTGGATCGTCGCAGCGGGGCACCGCCGCGCCGGCCCGTGCCCCGATCCAGCCCAGAGCCGAGCCCGCGGCGATCGAGATCGAGGCGCGGCCGATCGCCACCTTCGAGATCGGCAAGCCGAACCAGGTCCGGTTCGGCCGCCTGCAGTTTCGCGGCGGCCTCGAGCTGACCTCGCGCAGCAAGTCGTTCGGCGGCATCTCGGGCCTCGCGATGCTCGACGCCGCGCGCTTCCTCGCCGTCACCGACAAGTCCGAATGGCTCGCCGGCCGCATCGTCTACCAGGGCCAGCGCCCGGTCGGCGTCGCCGACGCCGCGATGAGCCCGATCATGGGCCCGGACGGGCGCACCCTCTACGAGCGCGGCTGGTACGATACCGAATCCCTCACGATCGACCGCGGCATCGCCTATGTCGGCATCGAGCGGGTCAATCGCATCGTGCGGTTCGACTACGGCAAGCTCGGCATGGCGGCGCCCGCGAAGCTCGTGCCGTGGCCGGCCGGACTCTCGGGCCTGCCGACCAACCGCGGCGTCGAGGCGCTCGTCGCGGTGCCGCGCGGAACGCCCGCCTCGCCGCTCGCCGGCGCCCTGATCGTGATCACCGAGCGGGCGCTCGATCCGGCCGGCAACGTCAGGGCCGCGCTCGTCGGTGGGCCGCGCCCCGGCCTGTTCGCGGTCGCCCGCCACGACGGCTTCGACGTCAGCGACGCCGCGCTGCTGCCGGACGGCGACCTGTTGCTGCTGGAGCGCCGCTTCACCTGGACGACCGGAGTCGCGATGCGGCTGCGCCGGATCCCGATCGCGTCGATCGCGCCCGGCGCCGTGGTCGACGGCCCGGTGTTGATCACCGCCGACATGGGCTTCCAGATCGACAACATGGAGGCGCTCGGCGTCCATGTCGGCGACGGCGGCGAGACCGTGCTGACGCTGATGTCGGACGACAACTTCTCGTTCCTCCAGCGCACCGTGCTGCTGCAGTTCACGTTGCTGGACGAGTGACGGCCTCCGACGGATCAGCTCGGCTCTTACCCTCTCCCAGAGGGAGAGGGTCGACGCGCTCTTGCGCGTCGGGGTGAGGGGCGTAGGCGCCAGTCGGTGAGCTCGGCACCCCCTCACCCGGACTTCACGCCTTCGGCGCGAACCCCGACCTCTCCCCGCCGGGGAGAGGTCGAAGCCGTGCCTTATCGGGTGTGGCTTCGTGATGTCGGCGTCCGCTTCGATCGCGCGTGCTCACACCATCGCCACCTTGCCGGTGGCGATGTCGTAGACGGCGCCGACGACCTTCACCTTGCCGCCGGCCACCGCCTCCGCGACGATCGGCTTCGCCTCGACGAGGCGGCGCACGTTGTAACGAACGTTCTCGGCGATCGCCGCGTCGAGCGGGTTGGCGGCCTTGGTCTTCTCGGCCGCCTCGACGGCCGGGCGGATCGCGTCGATCAGCAGCGGCAGGTGACCGGGCAGCACCGTCCTGTCCTTGACGGCCTTGACGGTGGCGTCGACGGCGCCGCAGCCGGAGTGGCCCAGCACCATGATCAGCGGCAGGCCGAGCACGGCGACGCCGTATTCGAGGCTGGCGAGCCCGTGATCGTCCACGAAGTTGCCGGCGAGCCGCACGACGAACAACTCGCCCGGTCCCTGATCGAAGGCGTATTCGGGGGCGACGCGCGAGTCGGCGCAGCTCACCAGCCCGGCGATCGGGTACTGCGCGCTCGCGCGCGCCACCCGGCCGGCCGAGAAATCGCGGTTCTCCATCGCATTGGCGACGTAGCGCGCATTGCCGTCGACGAGCCGCTTCAGCGCCGCGTCCGGCCCGATCGCGTTCGGCCGCGCCGCGGCAGCCTGGGCGGCGGCCGGCGCGACGCCGGTCGCGGCGAAGCTGCCGAAGCCGCCCGCGACCGCGGCGCCGACGCCGAGCAGGGTGCGGCGTGACAGTGCGGCGCGGGTCGACGCGGTGGAGGGCAGGGCGTGCATGCAGCGGGGGTCGTCACACATGAAGAATCGTCCTCTCGGGCCGGGGCTGGTCGGGCCGTCTGCACGGCCGGGCGTCGGTGGGGACGGGCACCGGTCGGCACGACACGGCACCCCGACCCAGGCTCCGCGGTCCGCGTTGATGGACGATGAAGATCCATCTTGAACTTTGTGGAATCTCGCGCGGTCAATTGTCGAGGAGCCGGTTCGGATCGTCGGACTCCCATCGGGGTACCGCAACGACGACAACGGCCGGAGCCCGAATGCTCCGGCCGCTTCCGTGATCGTCCCGCGGGGGTATCGGGACGCGGGGGTTCGGGGGTGATCGCGGGGGTGATTTCGGACGCCGGCGCGATCTGATCAGATCGGGTCGGCGCCGTCGTGTCGCATGCGGAGCGTCACGCCGCCTCGTGGGTGCCGGCACCGACGATGTCGAAGCGGTCGGCGTTCATCACCTTGGTCCAGGCGGCGACGAAGTCCGTCACGAATTTCTCCTGGGCGTCGGCGCAGGCATAGACCTCGGCGAAGGCGCGCAGTTGTGAATGCGCGCCGAAGATCAGGTCGACGCGGGTCGCGGTCCACCGCAGCTCGCCGGTCTTGCGATCACGGCCCTCGAACACGCCCTCGGTCGCCGACTGCTCCCAGCGCCAGCGCATGTCGAGCAGGTTGACGAAGAAGTCGGTCGTCAGCCGCTCCGGCCGGTCGGTGAGCACGCCGTGGGTCGTGTGGCCGTGGTTGGCGCCGAGCACCCGCAGGCCGCCGATCAGCACGGTCATCTCCGGCCCGGTGAGGGTGAGGAGCTGGGCCTTGTCGACCAGCGCCTCCTCGGGGGACATGAACTGCGTGCGCTTGGCGACGTAGTTGCGGAAGCCGTCGGCGCGCGGCTCCAGAACCTTGAACGACTCGACGTCGGTCTGGTCCTGCGAGGCGTCGGTGCGGCCCGGCGTGAACGGCACCGTCACGGTCACGCCGGCGTCCTTCGCGGCCTTCTCGACGGCGGCGCAGCCGGCGAGCACGATCAGGTCGGCGAGCGACACCTTCTTGCCGCCGCTCTGCGCGCCGTTGAACGCAGCCTGGATGCCCTCCAGAGTCGAGAGCACCTTGGCGAGCTCGGCCGGGTGGTTCACCTCCCAGTCCTTCTGGGGGGCGAGGCGGATGCGCGCGCCGTTGGCGCCGCCGCGCTTGTCGGAGCCGCGGAACGTCGAGGCCGACGCCCAGGCGGTCGACACGAGCTGCGACACCGAGAGGCCGGAGGCGAGGATCTTCGCCTTCAGGGTCGCGATGTCCTGCGTGCCGATCAGCTCGTGGTCGACCGGCGGGACCGGATCCTGCCAGATCAGCACCTCGCTCGGCACCTCGGGTCCGAGATAGCGCACCCGCGGCCCCATGTCGCGATGGGTGAGCTTGAACCAGGCACGCGCGAAGGCGTCGTCGAACGCCGCCGGGTTCTCCAGGAAGCGGCGCGAGATTTTCTCGTAGATCGGATCGAAGCGCAGGGACAGGTCCGTCGTCAGCATGGTCGGGACGCGCTTCTTGCTCGGATCGAACGGATCCGGAATCGACGGCTCCGCGTTCTTGGCCCGCCACTGATACGCGCCGGCCGGGCTCTTCTCCAGCTCCCATTCGTATTTGAACAGGTTCTCGAAGAAGTGGTTGCTCCACGTCGTCGGCGTCTGGGTCCAGATCACCTCCGGGCCGCCCGTGATCGCGTCGGCGCCGACGCCGGTGCCGTAGCCGCTCTTCCAGCCGAGCCCCTGGTCCTCGATCGCGGCGCCTTCCGGATCGGCGCCGATCAGCGCCGGGTCGCCGGCACCGTGGGTCTTGCCGAGCGTGTGGCCGCCGGCGATCAGCGCCACCGTCTCCTCGTCGTTCATCGCCATCCGGTAGAAGGTCTCGCGGATGTCCTTCGCCGCGGCGACCGGGTCGGGCTTGCCGTTCGGCCCTTCCGGATTGACGTAGATGAGGCCCATCTGAACGGCGGCGAGCGGCTCCTCGAGCTGGCGCTCGCCGGAGTAGCGCGAGTCACCGAGCCACGAGCCCTCCGGGCCCCAGTACAGCTCCTCCGGCTCCCACACGTCCTTGCGGCCGCCGGCGAAGCCGAACGTCTTGAACCCACACGTCTCCAGCGCGACGTTGCCGGCCAGGACCATCAGGTCGGCCCACGAGATCTTGCGGCCGTATTTCTGCTTGATCGGCCACAGCAGACGCCGCGCCTTGTCGAGATTGGCGTTGTCCGGCCAACTGTTCAGCGGCGCGAAACGCTGCTGACCGGCGCCGGCGCCGCCGCGCCCGTCGGTGATGCGATAGGTGCCGGCCGAGTGCCAGGCCATGCGGATCATCAGGCCGGCGTAGTTGCCCCAGTCGGCCGGCCACCACTCCTGCGAACTGGTCATCAGCGCGTGCAGGTCCGCCTTGACGGCGGCGAGGTCGAGGCTCTTGAACGCCTCGGCGTAATCGAAGCCGTCGCCCATCGGGTCGGACTTCTTCGAGTTGGCGTGGAGCACGCCGATGTCGAGCGCCTCCGGCCACCAGTCACGGTTCCGGGGGCCGCGGCTGCCGCCCGAAAACGGGCACTTGCCCGCGCCCTTGTCGTCCGTCTTCGCGTCCATGTCTCTCGCTCCCGGGGGTGGGGCTGTGTTCTTTCGGATCGTCTCGCGCCGGAGGCCCGCGTGTTCGCATTCGCCTCGGCGTCGGGATGCCGGCACCATGGGCGCTTCTTTCGATCAGGTCTAATCGTATTGCATGGGCCTTCCGATAAGGCTAACTTATCGGCATGATCACGCTGAAGCAGCTGCGTTATTTCGGGGCGGTGGCGCGGACCCGGCATTTCGGCCGCGCCGCGGCGGAGTGCGCGGTCAGCCAGCCCGCGCTGTCGATGCAGATCCGCGACCTGGAGGCGCGCCTCGGGGTGGAACTGGTCGAGCGCCGCCCCGGCGACGTGACCCTCACCCCGGTCGGTGTCGAGATCGCCCGCCGGGCCGAGGAGCTGCTCGCCGGCGCCCGCGACCTCGAGGATTGCGCACGCCACCATGCCGGGCCGCTCGCCGGCCCGCTGCGGCTCGGCGTGATCCCGACGCTCGCGCCCTATGTGCTGCCCAAGGTGCTGCCGGCGTTGCAACGCCATCATCCCGAGCTGACCGTGGAGTTGCGCGAAAGCCAGACCCGGACCCTGGTCGACGAGCTCGGCCGCGGCCTGATCGACGTCGTGATGCTGGCGCTGCCGGTCGAGCAGCCCGAGGTCGAGACCCTGGCGCTGTTCGAGGATCCGTTCGTGCTCGCCGTGCCGGCCGCCGACCCGCGCCCCGCGACGACGCCGGTCGCGGTCGGCGCGCTCGTCGAGGAGCGGCTGCTGCTGCTGGAGGAGGGGCACTGCCTGCGCGATCAGGCGCTCGCGGTGTGCGCCGGCGGGCGCGGCGACGCCGGCGGGCTCGGCGCCACGAGCCTCGCCACCGTGGTGCAACTCGTCGCCTCCGGCTTCGGCGCGACCCTGCTGCCGCAGGTCGCGGCTGCCGTGGAGCGCGACAACACGCGCATCAAGCTGTTGCGCTTCGCGGCGCCCGAGCCGGGCCGCACCGTCGCGCTCGCCTATCGCCGCACCTCGCCCCGCAAGGCCGACTTTTCTGTCCTGGCCCGCCGCATCACCGAGGCGCTCGGGGTCTCCGACGCGGGTGCACTGCCGACCGCCGCCTGCCGGGCCGGTGCCGCCGTGCCGGCGTGAGCGACGACGGCGCGGCGCGCCGCCGTCACCGCCAGGGCGGCCGCGGCCGGAACGCGGCCTCGACGAAGCCGACGAACTGGCTGACCCGGGCCGAGATTCCGCGGCGGGCCGGGACGAGCGCCAGCACGTCGGCGGCGCCGAACTCCCAGCGCGTCAGCACGCGCTGCAAGACGCCCCGCCGCACCAGCGGCGCCACGTCCCATTCCGAGCGCAGCACGTAGCCGAGGCCGTCGACCGCCCAGTTGCGCACGACCTCGCCGTCGTTGCTGGTCAGCACCGGCGAGACCCGGATCGCGTCGGGCCGCGACGAGGCCGCGCCACGCCCGGCCTTGCGGAATCGCCACAGCGTCACGTCCTCGTCGTTCTCGCGCACGCACAGGCAGGCGTGCCGCAGGAGATCGCGTGGCTGCTCCGGCGCGCCGTGACGCCGGACATGCTCCGGGCTGGCGCAGATCCACCGGCTGTTGCGGGCGAGCAGATGCGCGATCCAGGCCGAGTCGCGCGCCTCGCCGATATGGATCACCACGTCGGCGTCCTGGTTCTCGCGCCACGGCCGTTCCGACAGATCGAGCGCGACCCGCACGGCCGGATGCTTCGCGGCGAAGCGGGCGATCAGCGGCGCCACGTGGTGCCGGCCGAAGCCGAACGGCGCGACCACCTGCAGGCGGCCGGCGACGCTGCGCCCCGCGGCGGACAGCTCGTCCGGCAACGCCTCGATGCGGCCCAGCAGGGCCTGCGCTTCGGCGACCAGACGCTCGCCCTCCCCGGTGAAGCGCAGGCTGCGCGACGACCGCACCACGAGGCCGACGCCGAGCGCCTGCTCCAGGCGCTTCAGCCGCATCGACAGCGCCGGCGGCGTCACGTCGAGGGCGCGCGCGGCCGCGCTCAGCGAGCCGGTGCGGCTGAGCGCGTCCACGAAACGCAGGTCGTCGAGCGTGATCATCTCGTCGCGCGTGTGATCATTCAATCGAGCTTAAGTGCACCTTTCACCTGATTTAAACACAAACCGTCTTCGCCGCGCTAGCATCCGAGCGTGTCCCGTCCCAGCCGAGTGACCGCCGTGCTGCCCAAAGCCGTCCTGTTCGATCTTCTCACCGCCCTTCTCGACTCTTGGACCGTGTGGAACGCGGCCGCCGGGTCCGAGGCCGCCGGCCGCGCCTGGCGGGCCGACTATCTGCGCCGCACCTATGGCTGCGGCACCTATGTGGACTACGACACGCTGGTGCAGGAGGCGGCCGCCGCGGTCGGGCTGCCGGCCTCCGCGCCGGCCGCGCTCGAGGCGCGCTGGCTGGAGCTGCCGGTGTGGAGCGGCGCCCAGGCGGCGCTCGACGCGCTCGCCGGCCGCACCAAGCTCGCCGTCGTCACCAACTGCTCGGTCCGGCTCGGCCGCCTCGCCGCGGCGAGGCTCGCCGTCGCCTGGGACTGCATCGTCACGGCCGAGGAGGCCGGCGTCTACAAGCCCGACCCGCGGCCCTACCGGATGGCGCTCGACCGGCTCGGCGTCGCGCCCTCCGAGGCGGCCTTCGTGGCCGGCTCCGGCTACGACCTGTTCGGCACCGCGGCCGTGGGGTTGCGGACCTACTGGCACAACCGCATCGGCCTCGCCCGGCCGGACGGTGCGCCATCCCCCGACGTCGAGCAGCCGACGCTCGATGGTCTCGTGTCCTGGCTGGAGCACCCCCGATGATGAGCACCGACCGTCCGACCCGCCGCCGCGCGGCAACCCTTCTGCTCGGCGCCGCGATCGCCGCCGCGTCGCTGCCGGCGGCGACTCAGGAGGCGAGCAAGGATACGGTGTTCCCGACCCGGCCCATCACACTCGTGGTGCCGTTCCCGGCCGGGGGGCCGAGCGACGCGCTCGCCCGCGCCGTCGCCCACGGGCTCGCCGAGACCCTGAAAGGCACCGTGGTGGTCGAGAACATCGCCGGCGCCGGCGGGACCATCGGGCTCGGCAAGGTCGCGGCGGCCCCGGCGGACGGCTACACGCTCGGCTTCGGCACCATCGGCACCCACATCGCCAACGTGGCGCTCTACAAGACGCTGCCCTACGATCCGGCGACGAGCTTCGTGCCGATCGGCCTCGCCGGCACGGCGCCCATGCTGGTCGTCGTCAATCCCGCACTCGGCGTCTCCGATCTCGAAAGCCTCAAGGCCCGGATCGCGGCCAAGGGTGGCAAGACGACCTACGGCAGCGCCGGCATCGGCTCGATCTCGCACTTCGCCTGCGTGATCCTGCTCGCCGCCATGAAGGAGCCCGCCACCCATGTGCCGTATCGTGGCATCGCGCCGGCCATGAACGATCTCGTCGGCGGCCATATCGACTTCATGTGCGACCAGCCGACGACCGCGCTCGCCCAGGTCACGGCCGGAAAGGTCAAGGCCGTCGCCGTGCTGAGCGACGACTCGGTTCCGCAGCTGCCCGGCCTGCAGACCGTCGCGCAGGCCGGCTATCCGCAGGTGAGCTTCCGCTCGTGGAGCGCGATCTTCGCGCCGAAGGGCACGCCGCCCGCCGTCGCGGCGCGGCTGAACGCGGCGCTGCGCGACACCCTGACCGACCCGGCGTTGCGCGCGAAGATGCAGGCGGTCGGCGTCGACCTGCCGCAAGGCGACGATCTCGCGCCGGCGGCCGTGTCGAAGCTGATCGTCGACGGCGTGGCACGCGACGTGCCGGCCCTGAAGGCGCTCGGCGCCTCGCTGGATTGAGGACATCGGACTCGAGGACGACGTGACGCTCGACACCATCGATACGCCTGCCGCGGTGCTCGACCGCGCCGTGATGATGCGCAACATCGCGCTGATGCAGTCCCGCGTCGGCGCGCTCGGCGCGACGCTGCGCCCGCACGTGAAGACCTCGAAATGCATCGAGGTCGGGCGGCTGCAGCGTGACGCCGGCGCCCTCGGCATCACGGTCTCGACCCTGAAGGAGGCCGAGGCGTTCTTCGCCGCCGGCTTCGACGACATCACCTATGCGGTCGGGATCGCGCCGCAAAGGCTCGACCGCGTTCTGGCGCTGCGCCGCGCCGGCTGTCGTCTGACGATCCTGGTCGACTCGCGCGAGAGCGCCCGCGCCGTGGTCGACAAGGGCCGCAGCGAAGCGCATGCCTTCGACGTGATGATCGAGGTCGACACCGACGGCCACCGCTCCGGCGTGCGGCCCGACGACGACCTGCTGATCGCGATCGGCGAAATTCTCCAGCAAGGCGGCGCGATCCTCGCCGGCGTGCTGACGCATGCCGGCAGCTCCTACGGCCTGAGCACGCCGGAGGCCCTGCAGGCGATGGCCGAGCAGGAGCGCGCCGGCTGCGTGCGGGCGGCGACGCGGCTGCGCGCGGCCGGGCTGCCGTGCCCGGTGGTCAGCGTCGGCTCGACCCCGACGGCGCTGTCGGCCGAAAAGCTCGACGGCGTCACCGAGGTGCGGGCCGGCGTCTACGTGTTCTTCGATCTGGTGATGGCGAATGTCGGCGTGTGCACGCCGCAGGACGTCGCGCTGTCGGTGCTCGCGACCGTGATCGGCCACCAGGCCGACAAGGGCTGGGCCATCACGGACGCCGGCTGGATGGCGATGAGCCGCGATCGCGGCACCCAGGCGCAGCAGCGCGACTACGGCTACGGCGCGGTCTGCGACGTCGCCGGCACGCTGCTCGACGACCTGATCGTCAGCGGCGCCAATCAGGAGCACGGCATCGTCGCGCGCCGCGACGGCACGGCCGATCCCGACATCGTGCGGCGCGTCCCGGTCGGAACGCGGCTGCGCATCCTGCCCAATCACGCCTGCGCGACGGCGACCCAGTTCGACGCCTACCACGTGCTCGACGCCGACGGCACGACGCAGGTCTGGCGCCGCTTCCATGGCTGGTGAGAGGTCGCGCGACACCGCGCAGGGCGCGGGCGGTGACGTCCTCGCCGTCGCGCCGGACGGGATGGCGCGGCCCGGCGGGCACTACGCCCATGCGATTCGGGCCGACGGCTTCGTCTTCGTCGCCGGCCAGCTTCCGATCGCGCCGGACGGCCGGGTGCTCGCCGATGCGCCGTTCCCGGCCCAGGCGACGCAGGTGCTCGCCAATGTCGCGGCGGCGCTCGCGGCCGCCGGCAGCGGCGTCGACCGGCTCGTGCAGGTTCGGGTCTACGTCACCGACATCGCCCACTGGCCCGCCTTCGACGCGCTCTACGCCGCCTGGGCCGGGGCGGCGCGGCCGGCCCGCGCCGTCGTCCCGGTGCCGCAGCTCCACCACGGCGTCCTGATCGAGGTCGAGGCGACCGCGTTGGGCTGACGGGCGCGGCGGGCGCCGCAGCGGGCCGCACGGCCGGGCGCCGAGCCCGGCCGGCTGCGTCCCATAAGGCGGGGCGGTCGGCCCGGCCGGCTGCGATCGGCCGAAGGCCCTGATCAGTTCACGTAGCGCAGCTTGAGGGCCGAGAGGCCGAGCGTGACGTTGAAGGCGACGGAGCCTTCGAGCGACAGCGGCTGCAGCGCGACGGTGCGGTTCGAGCCGCCGATCAGCACGTTGGCGCCGACCCCGAGGCCGAGCGCGGCGTCGGCGCTGGCGCCGACATACTCGCCGGCGAGCGCGCCGGCCGGCACGCCGGTGGTCGGCGCGAACACGCCCCAGGCGAGGCGGCCGCCGGCCGAGACGCCGATATTGACGCCGACCGTGTTGATGGCGCCCTGATAGGTCTGCGGCGGGATCGGGGCGTTCTGCGAGAAGCGGCAGGTCATCGACTGGTGGCCGGCGATGATGAAGCCGATGCTCGGGTCGACCCGGCAGTCGAGCATGCCGACCTGGGTCCAGGACGACCCGGGCGCCTGGGCCGAAGCCGGCGCGGCGAGCACCGCGATGGTGGCGAGTGCCGCCAGGGTCGAGCAGGTCTTGCGCATGGAATATCCCCTCCAGCCGGAATTGGCGGGTGCCTTGATACAGCGAGCCCGCCCGGCACGGCAATCGCCGTGCGGAGCGGGCGAACGGTCGCGCGAGCGAAAAAGCGAAGTATGAGAAACGTGAGTGCGCCGGCCGGCGGCGGGGGCCTCAGCGCGGCGTCAGGGTCTCGGTGCCGGAGCCGTTCTGGCCCCGCACCGACCACAGGCCGCGCAGCACGCCGCCGTCCTCGACCTTGTACATGACCAGGCCCGGCTTGCCGTCCATCGTGTAGGTGGCGGCCAGATAGTCGTTCATCCGCATGCCGAAGCCCGTGTAGGTCTCGCCGCCGATCGACCAGCGCACCGTGTAGGTGGTGTCGGAGATCACCTGCAGGGCGAGCGTGCCCGAATAGGACGAGCCGTCCGGATTGGTGCCGGAGACGGAATAGCTCTTGGCCAGCATCAGGGTTTCGGCGGCGGCGGGCGAGACGAGGGCGCCCGCGATCACGATCGCGGCGAGGGTGCGTCGCATTTCTGGGGTCTCTCCATGCGGGGGGGGGCCGAGCGGAATGGTGTCGACCGTGATGGAGGATAAGGAGCGAGTTACCGCATGTCGACCGTGCGCACCGTCACAGACCGGGCGGCCCTGCTCGCTGTCGTTCCGGGGCGCGGCGAAGCCGCGAACCCGGCATCCGGCGACAAATTCCGAAAGCGCGGCTGGATTCGGGAGCGGCGCGCTCGGGCGGCGCGAGGCGCCGACCCGAGTGCGCCGCCCCGGAACGACCCCTAAGTGAGCCAGCGGATCTTCGATCAGGCGGACCGGGCCGCTCGACGCGCGCGGTCTTTTACGCCCGTGCCGTCGCCGTCGTCCGTCGGCACCAGCGACGGCGCCGAGAGCAGGCGCCGCAGCCGGCCGCCGGGCCGCCGCCGCGCCGTCTGGCGCTCGCCGGCGCGGCGCGCCAGCAGCGCGGTCGGGTCGCGCCACAGCGGCTCGGAATAGGCGTCGGCGACGTCGCTGCGGGTCAGCCCGATGTCGGACAGCATGCGGTCGTTGAACCCGGCCAGCATCGCGGCCTCGCGACGATGTTTCACGGCCTCGGCGAGACGGCGGGCGCGCATCGCCACCGTTCCGATCGCCGTGGCGATCGCCCGCACGCCACGCAGGCCGGGCAGGGGAAGGGTGCGGATGTACGTCAGCGCCGTCATGGCGACCTCCTGTTGGTGGCGGCGCGGCATCGTCGACGCCCACCTCCGAGGACGCCACCCGAAAACCCGCGCGATTGCCGAGGGGCGGAGAATGCCACTCCTGGATTGATGACGAAAACGAATGTTTTTAATCTGCGCCATCAGCCCGGCTGATGGATGCACCCGAATGGGCCGCACGCTGTCGGGGAGGAGCACGCCATGACGACCCTGCTCGACGTCGACCAGCTCCGCACCTTCGTGGCCATCGCCGAGACCGGCTCGTTCACGCGCGCCGCCGAGATCGTCCACAAGACGCAGTCGGCCGTATCGATGCAGATGAAGCGGCTGGAGGAGCGCATCGCCCGGCCGCTGTTCGTCCGCGACGGTCGCCAGTCGAAGCTCACCGAGGACGGCGAGCGGCTGCTCGATTACGCGCGGCGCATCGTCAAGCTCAACGTCGAGGCGGTGTCGGCCTTCGGCGACGAGGAGCTGACCGGCCGGGTGCGGCTCGGCGTGCCGGACGACTACGCCGACCGTTACTTGCCCGAGATCATGGCGCGCTTCTCGCGGGTCTATCCGGGCGTCGAGCTGACCGTGGTGTGCGAGCCCTCGGTCGATCTCGTGCTGCGCATCGACGGGGGCGACCTCGACATCGCCATCGTGACGAGCTGCGAGACGACGCGCGCCGTCGAGGTGTTCCGTCAGGAGCAGCTCCTGTGGGTGACGTCGAGCCGCCACGCCATCCATCTCGACCAGCCGCTGCCGCTGGCGCTCGGGCGCTCGTCGTGCAAGTGGCGCCACAGCGCGATCGAGAGCCTCGACCGGATCGGCCGCAGCCATCGGCTCCTGTTCTCCAGCGGCAATGCCGGCGCCATCTCGGCCGCCGTGCTGGCCGGGCTCGCCGTCTCGGTGTCGGCGACCTCGGGGCTGCGGCCAGGCATGCGGGTGCTCACCCCGGCCGACGGCTTCCCGGCGCTGCCGCCCTGCCAGATCGGCCTGCTGCGCAATCCGCACGAGCGCTCGGCGCTGGCCGACGCGCTCGCCGGCCACATCGTCTCCTCGCTCGACAATCTCTCCGCCGCCGCGGCGGAGTGAGGGCGGCGTTACTGCTCGGTCGCCCGGCTCTCTCCGATGGTCATCCCTGGGCGCGAGCCCGAAGGGCTCCCTGCTTCGCAGCGCCCCGGGACGACCGACCGCGCGGGATGATCCCGCCGCGGCCGAGACGCTCGGGACGACATTCGAGGCGAGCCCAGAGGCGACGAACGTCCGCATCGGCCACCCTCTCCGCGTGGTCCCCTGACGCCGCCCGGTGACCGTGGGGTCGATGCGACCGCGGCCGAAGGGTGGATCGCCGCAGCGCCAACGTGTAAGACGCGAGCACTCGCTCGCTCGTCCGCATCCGCCGGCCGCTCGGTCCACGCGAGGCGCGGTCGAGCCCTGCCGTTCGAGACAGGTGAGCCCAGGTCGATGAACGCCCCTCTCCGCCGGGATCCGCTGTTCGATCTCCTCGCGCCGAAGCGTCCGACCCGTATCGTCGATGTCGGAGCCAATCCGATCGACGGCGATCCGCCGTACAAGCGGATGCTCGATCTCGGGCTCTGCACCGTCGTGGGTTTCGAGCCGCAGCCCGACGCGCTGGCGCGCCTGAACGCCGTCAAGACCGATCGCGAGTTCTATCTGCCCTATGCCCTGGGGAGCGGTCGGCGGGCGACGCTGCGGATCTGTCATGCTCCCGGCATGACCAGCCTGCTCGAGCCCGACCGGACGGCGCTGTCGCATTTTCCCCTCTTCGTCGAGTTCGGGAGAGTCGTGGAGGAGCGCACCGTCGAGACGCGACGGCTCGACGACGTCGCCGAGATCGACCACCTCGATCTGCTCAAGATCGACGTCCAGGGATCCGAGCTGGAGATTTTCCGGAACGGACGCCGGCGTCTCGCCAAGGCGGTGGCGATCCACACCGAGGTGTCGTTCGTCACGCTCTACAAGAAGCAGCCCGGCTTCGGCGAGATCGACGTCGAGCTGCGCAAGTCCGGCTTCGTCCCGCACGGCTTCGCGGCGATCAAGAAGCGGATGATCGGCCCGATGATGGGGGCCTCGCCCTACGACGCTTTCAACCAGGTGGTGGAGGCCGATCTCGTCTATGTGCGCGACTTCACGGCGCCCGACGCGATGGACGACGAGCAGCTCGCGCACTTGGCGCTCGTCGCGCACCATGTCTACGGCTCGTTCGACCTGGCGATGAACTGCATCCATCACCTGGTCGCCCGTGGTCGTCTCGCCGCCGATGCGCGGGACCGCTATGTCGCGATCGTCCGGGCCGGTGCGATCGCCGCCGCCCCGGCCGGCTGAGCGGAGACCGACGCGACCGGCGGTCTCCCTGGCCGATGGGTATTGGATTAATATCCTATACCGGTGCCGGCCCCCAGGGTGGATCGCCGCCCCCGCACCGTGTAAGACCGCGGCGCACGAATTTCGCGTGGTGCCCGGGCTCGTCGCGGGCATCCTCCGACGACCCCTGAACCGAACGATGGCGTGGATGGCCGGGACGAGCCCGGCCATGACGCGAATGGCGAAACATGCTCCGCTCCGCACTGCTCAACGTCATGGTGGCCGCCGCCCGCAAGGCCGGCCGCGCCCTCAAGCGCGACTTCGGCGAGGTCGAGCACCTGCAGGTCTCCCTCAAGGGGCCGGCCAATTTCGTCACCGCGGCCGACCGCAAGGCCGAGGAGACGCTGCGCGCCGAGCTGGAGAAGGCGCGCCCCGGCTATGGGTTTCTCGGCGAGGAGGGGGGCCTGCAGGAGGGCAGCGACCGCAGCCACACCTGGATCGTCGACCCGCTCGACGGCACCACCAACTTCCTGCACGGCATTCCGCAGTTCGCGATCTCGATCGCGCTCCAGCGCGAGGACACCATCGTGGCCGGGGTGATCTACAACCCGGCCAACGAGGAGCTGTTCATGGCGGAGCGCGGCAAGGGCGCCTTCCTCAACGACCAGCGCATCCGGGTCGCCGGCCGCCAGCGCCTCGCCGACGCGGTGATCTGCTGCGGCCTGCCGCATCTCGGCCGCGGCGAGCTCGGCCAGTTCCGGAAAGAGTTCGAGCAGGTGCAGGAGAAGGTCGCCGGCCTGCGCCGCTTCGGCGCCGCCTCGCTCGACCTCGCCTGGGTGGCGGCGGGCCGCTTCGACGCCTTCTGGGAGCGCAACCTGTCGCCCTGGGACATGGCGGCCGGCATCCTGATGGTGCGCGAGGCGGGCGGCTATGTCGGCGACTGCGACGGCGGCGACCAGATGCTGGCGCGCCGGAGCATCGTCTGCGGCAACGAGACCATGCACCGGGAGATTCTGGCGCTCCTCAAGGCCGCCAACCGGCCGTGAGCCGGACCGTCCGGGCCGGTACGCCGTCCGCGCATAATCCCTCCGAAACGGGGGACCGCTCTTGCGCGGCGCGTTAAATTCGCCGCGCGGCTGTGCCATATTGGGATCGAACCAAGCGGCGGAATCACCCATGGCCAAGCCCGAGCGCGAGATCGACCCGTTCAAGGTGTCATCGCCCCGCATCTATCTGTTCCGGATGCTGGTGTTCCTGGTGCTCGGGGCCTTGTTGGTGGTCGTCCTGCACCGCCAGATCTGGATCGCGTTCCTGGCCAATCCGGGCCTCAACGGGCTGATCGTCGGGGTGCTGCTGATCGGCGTCGTGCTGGCCTTCCGGCAGGTCGTGCGGCTGTTCCCCGAGGTCGCCTGGGTGAACGGCTTCCGGCTCGCCGATCCGGGCCTGCGGGTCGAGCGGCCGCCCTCGCTGCTCGCCCCCATGGCGGCGATCCTGGGCGACCGCATGGGCGCCATGGCGATCTCGGCGCCGCTGTTGCGCTCGATCCTCGACTCGATCGCCATGCGGCTCGACGAGGCGCGCGACACGGCCCGCTACATGACCGGGCTCCTCGTCTTTCTCGGCCTGCTCGGCACCTTCTGGGGCCTGATCGAGACGGTCGGCTCGGTCGGCCGGGTGATCGACGGGCTCAAGGTCGGCGGCGACGCCGCCGCCATGCTGGACGCCCTCAAGGAGGGCCTCGCGGCGCCGCTCGGCGGCATGGGCATCTCGTTCTCGTCGTCGCTGTTCGGTCTCGCCGGCTCGCTGGTGCTCGGCTTCCTCGATCTGCAGGCGAGCCAGGCGCAGAACCGCTTCTACACCGAGGTGGAGGACTGGCTGTCGACCTCGGTGCGCGAGCTGGGCGCTGCTGTCCCGGCCACGGCGGCCGCCGCGCCGGTCGCGATCGGCAACGAGATGCGGGCGGCGCTCGATCGGCTGCAGGACGCCATCGCCGAAGCCGGCGCCAACAAGGCGGCGACCCACGCGATGGCCAATCTCGCCGAGGGCATCCAGGGCCTCGTCCAGCACATGCGCGAGGAGCAGCAGATCATCCGCGAATGGGTCGAGGCGCAGGCCGAGCAGCAGGCCGAGCTGCAGCGTGTGCTCGCGGTTCTGGCCCGCCGCCACGCCGAGAAGACGTGACCTCATGACCGACGCGAACGGCTGACCAGAGGACGCGCTGATGGCTCTGTCCCGCTTCCGTCGCGACCGCGGCGTCGACTACTGGCCCGGCTTCGTCGATGCGCTCTCGACTCTGCTGCTCGGGGTGATCTTCCTGCTCACCGTGTTCGTCGTCGTGCAGTTCTTCCTGTCCCAGGAGGTCGCCGGCAAGGACACGGCGCTGCAGCGCCTGACCGCGCAGATCAGCCAGCTCACTGACCTCCTGGCGCTGGAGAAGACCGGCAAGACCAGCCTCGAGGACGAGGTGGCGCGGCTCTCGGCGAGCCTCGCCGTCGCCGAGGGCGAGCGCGACCGGCTGCGTGCCGGCGCGGCCGGGGCCGGCACCGCGTCGGAGCTCGGCACTGCCCAGGGCCGCATCGCCGAGCTCGGCTCGGCGCTCGATTCGGAGAAGCGGGCGACCGCCCGGGCGCTCGCCCAGGTCGAGCTGCTCAACCAGCAGATCGCCGCGTTGCGCCGCCAGCTCGGCGCACTGGAAAGCGCGCTCGACGCCTCCGACAAGAAGGACAAGGACGCCCAGTCGCGCATCGCCGATCTCGGCCAGCGCCTCAACGTCGCGCTGGCCCAGCGCGTCCAGGAGCTGTCGCGCTACCGCTCGGACTTCTTCGGCCGGCTGCGCGCCATCATCGGCAACCGGCCGGACGTGCGCATCGTCGGCGACCGGTTCGTCTTCCAGGCCGAGGTGTTCTTCGACACCGGCCAGGCGGCGCTGCGGCCGGAGGGCCGCATCGAGCTCGACAAGCTCGCCGGCGCGCTGATCGAGCTGGAGAAGCAGATTCCGCCGGAGATTCCGTGGGTGCTGCGGGTCGACGGCCACACCGACATCCGGCCGATCGCCAGCCCCCAGTTCCCCAGCAACTGGGCGCTGTCGGCGTCGCGCGCCATTTCGGTCGTGCAGTACCTGGTCGGCAAGGGCGTGCCGCCGCAGCGCCTCGTCGCCGCCGGCTTCGGCGAGTACCAGCCGCTCGACCCCGACCGCACCGAGGAGGCGTTCCAGCGCAACCGAAGGCTCGAGCTGAAGTTGACCGAGCGGTGACGCCGGCGGTGACGATCACGTCGTCGCCGCCATGCACCCGGCGCGGGTCGAAACCGCGAGTACGGGCGGTAATGCCACCGGACGTAGGGGTATCCCGGAAGAGTCGGTTCAGGATCGCGCTGGTATAAGGGCCGCATGACGACGATCGCCCCGACATCCGCGACCGCAGCCCCGCCGGTCGCCGCCGCCCCTGTGATCCGGCCCTACGAGCGCGACGACGAGGACGCCGTCATCGCCCTGTGGCAGCGCACCTGGCAGACCGCCTATCCGCGCCACGACTTCGCCGCCCGCGTCGCCTGGTGGCGCGAGCGCTGGCGCACCGAGCTGGTGCCGATGGCGTCCGTCGTGGTGGCCGAGGTCGCCCGTCCTGACGGCACCGGCACTGGCGCGGGAGGCGCCGAGATGCTCGGCTTCGTCACCATCGACGAGACCGGCTATCTCGACCAGATCGTGGTCGCCCCCGAGGCGTGGGGCACGCCGGTCGCGACCGCGCTGCTCGACGCCGCCAAGGCGGTCGCCCCGACCGGCATCGCGCTGCACGTCAACAAGGACAACTACCGGGCGATCCGGTTCTACGAGAAGCAGGGCTTCTCCATCGGCGGCGAGGACGTCAACCCGCAATCCCAATCGCCCGTCTTCATGATGATCTGGCGGCCGTAGGCGTACAGGCACCCGTAGCCTGGATGGAGCGAAGCGAAATCCGGGGCTCGTTCACGCCTCGCGGAGAGAACCCCGGGTTTCGCTCCGCTCGACCCGGACTATGTCCGCGGCAACCGCGATCCGATCGGTTCGCTCACACCACCGGCACGGGCTCCGGGGTGGTCTCGAACTGCAGCCGGGCGAGGCGGGCGTAGAGACCGCCCTGGGCGACCAGGCTGTCGTGCGTGCCCTGCTCGACGATGCGGCCCTGGTCCATGACGAGAATTCGGTCGCAGGACAGCACCGTCGCGAGGCGGTGCGCGATCACCAGCGTGGTGCGGCCCTCCATCAGGCGGCCGAGCGCGGTCTTCACCAGCGTCTCGTTCTCGGCGTCGAGCGAGGAGGTCGCCTCGTCGAGCAGGAGGAGCGGCGCCTCGCGCAGGATGGCGCGGGCGATGGCGAGGCGCTGGCGCTCGCCGCCGGAGAGCAGCACGCCGCGCTCGCCGATCTGCGTCTGCATGCCCTGCGGCAGCCGGCCGATGAACTCGGACGCCGCGGCGAGCTCGGCCGCGCGGGCGACGTCGGCGTCCGACGCGCCGGGCCGGCCGAACCGGATGTTCTCGGCGATCGAGGCGGCGAACACGGCGGCGTCCTGCGGCACCAGCGCGATGCGCGAGCGGATGTCGCGCGGATCGGCGTCGGCGAGCCGCACGCCGTCGATCGTCACGGCGCCGGCCTGCGGATCGTAGAAGCGCAGCAGCAGGTGGAAGACGGTGCTCTTGCCGGCCCCCGAGGGGCCGACGATCGCCACCTTCTCGCCCGGCCGCACCCGGAACGTCACGTCGTCGAGCGCGGTCGCGTCCTTGCGGGTCGGATAGGAGAAGCGCACCTCTTCGAACGCGACGTCGCCGCGCGCCGGTGTCGGCAGCGGCACGGGGGTCGCGGGACTCTTGATCTCGGGCTCGATCGCCAAGAGCTCGTTGAGCCGCTCGGCGGCGCCGGCCGCCTGCGAGATCTCGCCCCACACCTGCGACAGCTCGCCGAGCGCGCCGGCCGCGAACACGGCGTAGATGACGAACTGGCTGAGCCGGCCCGCCGTGATGCGCTGCTCGTAGACGTCCTGGGCGCCGACCCAGAGGATCACGACGACGCAGGCGAACACCAGGAAGATCGCGATCCCGGTGAGCCAGGCGCGCGCCATGGTCGAGGCGAAGGCGGCGTCGCAGGCGCGCGTCACCGCGCCGGCGAAGCGGGTCTTGGCCATCCGCTCGTTGGTGAAGGCCTGCAGGGTGCGGATCGCCCCGATCAGCTCGGCCGCGTAGCTCGACGCCTCGGCGAGCGTGTCCTGCGCCTCGCGCGAACGCCGCCGCACCACCCGCCCGAAGGCGACCAGCGGCAGCACGATGATCGGGATCACGATCAGCACGAACAGCGACAGGCGCGGGCTCGTCACCACCATCATCAGGGTGGAGCCCATGAACAGCATCAGGTTGCGCAACGTGATCGACACCGAGGCGCCGACCGCCGACTTGAGCTGGGTGGTGTCGGCGGAGAGGCGCGACACCAATTCGCCGCTCTTCGACGAATCGAAGAACGAGGCGGAGAGCCCGGTGAGATGGTCGAACACGCGGGTGCGCAGGTCGGCGACGATGCGCTCGCCCAGCGTGGTGACGAGGTAGTAGCGCAGCGCGCTCGCCCCGGCCAGCACGGCGGCGACCAGGATCAGCACCGAGAAGTACTGGTGGATCAGCCCGGCATACTGCTCGGTGAAGCCGAAATCGATCATCCGGCGCACCGCCACGGGCAGCACCAGCGTCGCCAGCGAGGCGACCACCAGGGCGACCAGGGCGGCGAGCGCGCGGCCCTTGTAGCGCATCACATAGGGCACAACCGCGAGCAGCGGCCTGATGTTGCGCCGGTTGTCCTCCGGCGCCTGGCCGATCCGGGACGCGCTCGACCCGAGCCCGCGTCCGCCGCTGTCAAGATTCATGGGACATCCCGCTCGACGTCGACACGACTGGAAAAATCGATGGAAGCAGCAACGCGTCGCGCGATCCCGCACCGGGCGGTGCCGCCGGCTCGCGCGCGGCCGGACAATGACTCGCGCCGGCACCCCTGACAATGCGCGCAAAAGCCCGGATGCCGCCTTTTTCCGCGACCGTGGTTTGTGTCGGCCCCTCGCGGCGCGGGCGCCCGGCACGCGGCGGGGGCAGGCGGGGTGCTCCCCGACTTGTCTCGCCGAGGCCGCTGAGCTATAGACCCCGCAACTTCCGACAGATCGAGATTTTGGGACCGAGCGATGAAGGCCGACATTCACCCCGCGTATCATACCGTCAAGGTCGTCATGACCGACGGTTCCGAATTCGAGACCCGCACCACCTGGGGC
Source organism: Rhodoplanes azumiensis (assembly GCF_042682915.1). Classification (NCBI taxonomy): domain Bacteria; kingdom Pseudomonadati; phylum Pseudomonadota; class Alphaproteobacteria; order Hyphomicrobiales; family Nitrobacteraceae; genus Rhodoplanes; species Rhodoplanes azumiensis. The sequence continues at coordinate 34,292 of NZ_JBHUIW010000033.1, forward strand.
AAGGCCGGCGACACGCTGCGGCTCGACATCGACCCGAAGTCGCATCCGGCGTGGACGGGCGGCTCGCAGCAGCTCCTCGACCGCGGCGGCCGCGTGTCGCGCTTCCAGAAGAAGTTCTCGGGCCTCGGCCTGAAGTGAGCCGGACGGCCGCGCGCCGTCCCGTCTCCTCGCCGCAGCATCGACACGTCCAGGCCGGGCCACCGCCCGGCCTTTCGGCGTTTGTGGTTCGAACCCTGTCATTCCGGGGCGCGAGCCGAAGGCTCGCGCCCCGGAATCCAGCCCCGACGACAGAGCGAGCCGCTGGATTCCGGGTTCGCGGGCATTGCCCGCGCCCCGGAATGACGAATCCTGCAAACCTCTCCTGTAGGAAGAGGGCCGGGATCATGGGGAACTGGCGCTGATGAGTTGGATCGTGAGGGACGCACCCCCTCACCCGACGCGCTCCGCGCGTCGACCTCTCCCCGCCGGGGAGAGGTGAAAGAGCCGGCGGCCTGGCCTATTCGCCGTCGCGCTCGAAGGCGGCCTTGAGCAGGCCGAGCTGGCGCTCCAGCGGGTTGGCGACCGGCGGCGTCTCCGGAACCGGGGCATGGATGGTCGCGTCGAGCCGGCGCACCTGATCCTGCAGCTTGAGCGAACGGTCGATCAGCTCGACCAGGGTCTCGGGCAGGAGCTTCAGGGTCTCCGGATCGGCCGGGTCGCCGATGCCGAGCTTGACCTTGGTCTTCTCGCGATTGGCCTGGTCGAGGGACATCTCGCCCTCGTTGACGGCACGGTGCAGCAGGAGCCAGGAGGCGAGCTGCATCAGCCGTGTGGTCAGCCGCATGCTCTCGGTCGCGTAGGACAGCGCCGCGGTCCGCTCGAGCTGCTTCGACTCGCTGCGGCCGGGTCCGTCCAGATAGGCGGCCGTCTCCTCGACCAGCTTCATGCCGTCGCTGAACAGCGCCACGAAGGCCTGGGAGGATGCGAGCCGCGCGCCGAAGGACACCGGGCTCGCCATGATGGGCGAATGGTCGGACATGGGCACCCCTGTTGGGCCCGAACTATGGCGAGGGGTGAGGGCGGAGTCCAGCCGCCGTCGCGCCGCGAAATCGCAAGATTTCGAGACATAGTTTCCGCGAATTCGGCGCAATCGGGCGGTGCGCCCCTCCGCGATCGCGCAAGCCCCGCCACGGCCGTCGAAAAAAGGGGCCGCCACGAAGGCGGCCCGAAGTGTCAACAGGGAGGCGTCAAACAGAGTGGACAGGAGCCACTCGATGTCCACGAGGTGGACTTCAACAGTAATATTCGAGAAAGCTTAACGACCTCTTACCGGCCGAGGCGACGGGCGTGGGTCGGCCTCGCAGCGGGTGGCCAGCGAGTAGCGAGTAGCGAGTAGCGAGTAGCGAGTAGCGAGTAGCGAGTAGCGAGTAGCGAGT
>NZ_JBHUIW010000033.1:35801-47335 GCF_042682915.1 Rhodoplanes azumiensis
GAGTAGCGATCTCTGCCGCCCCGCTCTTCGCTGTTCGCTGTTCGCCGCACGCGAAAAACGCGTGCGTCACCGCTTGAAGAACAGGTCGGCGGCCGAGCGCGACGCCTGCTTGGAGGCGCGGGCCGCCTCCAGCCGGGTGATCTCCTCGCGCAGGAGGCCGATCCGCTCGTCGATCTCGGCGACCGAGAGGAGCGCGAGATCCTGGCCGATGTCGTGGGTGAGCTTGCGCTTGGGCCGCTCGTCCTCGTCCGCGATCGCCATCTGGTCCTCCGTGATCCCCGCGGTGCAGCGCCGCGCCGGCCGGTCCGGTGTGCGCGCCCGGCATGCGTGGCCGCGAAAACCGGATCCCTCTCGTCGGGATCATGCTCTAGTGTGCCGGCGGCCGAGCCGCCGCCCGGCGGGGCCGTTGCCGCTGCCGCGGCGACCATGCCCCTGCGACCCTCGGCCTGCAAGCGTCGCCGTTCGCCGGCGGCGTGCCCGGACCTCCTCGCTGACGGATCACGTGCTCCCATGACCGACCTGCCCGCCCGCATGACCGCCATCGGCATCTCGACCCCCGGTGGCCCCGAGGTGCTTCGCCCCGAGGAGCGCCCCGTCCCGACCCCCGGCCCGGGCGAGATCCTCGTGAAGGTCGCGGCGGCCGGGGTGAACCGGCCCGACGTCGTCCAGCGCAAGGGCTTCTACCCGCCGCCGCCCGGCGCCTCCGACATTCCGGGCCTCGAGATCTGCGGCACCGTCGTCGCGCGCGGCCCCGAGGCGACGCGCTTCGCGCTCGGCGACCGGGTGATGGCCCTGGTCTCGGGCGGCGGCTACGCGCAGTACTGCGTCGCCCACGAGAGCCACGCCCTCGCGGTGCCGGCGAATCTCTCGGACGCCGAGGCGGCCGCCGTCCCGGAGACGCTGTTCACGGTCTGGCACAACGTGTTCGAGCGCGGCGGCCTGAAAGCCGGCGAGACGCTCCTGGTGCACGGCGGCTCGTCCGGCATCGGCACCATGGCGATCCAGCTCGCCAAGGCGTTCGGCGCCAAGGTGATCGTCACGGCGGGCTCGGACGACAAATGCGCCGCCTGCGTGACGCTCGGTGCCGACACGGCCGTGAACTACCGCACGGCGGACTTCGTCGCCGCGACCAAGGCGGCGACCGGCGGCACGGGCGTCGAGGTGATTCTCGACATGGTCGGCGGCGACTACATCGACCGCAATTACGAGGCGGCGGCGGTCGACGGGCGGATCGTGCAGATCGCCTTCCAGGGATCGTCCAAGGCGACCGTCGATTTCCGCCGCATCATGCTCAAGCGGCTGCACCATACCGGCTCGACGCTGCGCTCCCGCTCGGTCGCCGACAAGGCGGCGATCGTCGCGGCCGCCGGCGCCGCCGTGCTGCCGCTTCTCGCCGCCGGCCGGGTGCGGCCCGTGATGGACACGAGCGTCCCGCTCGCCGATGCCGCGGCCGCCCACGCCCGGATGGAATCGAGCGCCCATATCGGAAAGATCGTGCTTCTGGTCTAGACGCCGTGCGGGCGGCGGGGCCGCAACTGGCGGTTCACGCCGGTGCGCTGCGGCGCGGCGCAATTACCGGTGGCGTTCCGGGCCCGGGAGTGGAATCCTTGCCCTCCCGGGCCGGCGCGGCTAGTGGAGGTCGGGTCCGCGCGTCGGGTCCGCACGGCATCGCGGTGGGTCGCACCGCGGGGGACCGGCGGGCAGTTCGGTGCGGGCGGGCTCGAACAGTGACGTCGACCGTGACGTCGACACCAACCATGCACGCGTGAACCGTCCATGCGTGACGATGCGGGCCGGCCGTCGGACGGCGCGGCGCGCGACCACCGGGAGATCCTCGTTTTGCGGACCTTGCGCGCGGCCCTTGCGGCGCTGGTGCTGGCGGGTGTCGCCCTCCTCGGCGCCGGTTCGGCCGCCCAGGCGGTCCAGGCCGTCAGCGTGCGGCCCGACGTCCCCGCCATCGACCTCACCGAAGCCGTGGAGCTGCAGCAGACCGACGGCGACCGCGTGCAGGTGTCGACCGCGCCGGGGCCGGACGGCATCGTCCGTCGCATCGAGGTGCGCTCGCGCGAGGGCGGCACCAACTGGGCCGTGCTGGCGCTCGCCAACACCAGCGACGAGCAGTTCGACCGGCTGATCGTCGTGCCGCATTATCAGATGGTCGGCTCCGGCCTCTTGTGGCCCGATCTCGGCCTGTCACGGGTCGCCACCGTCACGCCGAGCGTCGGCGATCGCCCCGACCGCCAGGACAACGCCACGGCCGACATCTTCCGCGTGACGCTCGATCCCGGCGCCGTCGTCACTTACGTGCTGGAGCTGCGCACCAACCGGCTGCCGCAGGTCTATCTGTGGGAGCCGGAGGCCTACAAGGACAAGATCAACTCCTTCACGCTCTACCACGGCATGGTGATCGGCATCGCCGGTCTGCTGGCGCTGTTCCTCACGATCCTGTTCGTCGTGAAGGGCAGCGTGATGTTCCCGGCCGCCGCGGCGCTCGCCTGGGCCGTGCTGATCTATATCGGCGTCGACTTCGGCTTCTGGGGCAAGGTGTTCGACATGTCGGCCGGAGCCGAACGCGTGTGGCGCGCCTGCGGCGAGGCGATTCTCGCCGCCACCCTGGTCGTCTTCCTGTTCGCCTATCTCAACCTCTCGCGTTGGCACGTGCGCTACGCCCATGTGACGATCGGCTGGCTCGCCGTGCTGGCCGCGCTGATCGCGGTGGCGCTGTGGGATCCGGCGATCGCCTCGGGCGTCGCCCGGCTGTCGCTGCTGCTCGCCGCGACGCTCGGTCTCGGCCTCGTGCTCTATCTCTCGACGCACGGCTTCGACCGCGCCGTGCTGCTGATTCCGACCTGGCTCCTCCTGGTCGTCTGGGTGTTCGGCGCCGGCATGACCGTCACGGGCGCCGTGACCAACGACATCGTCGGCCCGGCGCTGCTCGGGGGCCTGGTGCTGATCGTCATGCTGATCGGCTTCACGGTGATGCAGCACGCCTTCGCGGGCGGCGTCACGCAAGGGATCGTGTCCGACATCGAGCGCCGCGCGCTGGCGCTGACCGGCGCCGGCGACCTGATCTGGGACTGGGACGTCGCCGCCGACAAGGTCTACACCAGCCCGGAGACCGAGCAGGCGCTCGGCCTCAAGCGCGGCACCCTCGACGCCCCGGCGGCGCAGTGGCTCGAGGTGCTCCACCCGCTCGACCGCGATCGCTTCCGCGCCGCCCTCGACAGTGCCGTCGAGCAGCGCCGCGGCCGGCTGGTGCAGGACTTCCGCCTGCGCGCCACCGACGGACATTACCTGTGGTTCTCGCTGCGCGCCCGGCCCGTCGTCGGCTCCGACGGCGAGGTGGTGCGGCTGGTCGGCACGCTCACCGACGTCACCGAGTTCAAGACCGCCGAGGAGCGGCTCCTGCACGACGCCGTCCACGACAACCTCACCGGCCTGCCCAACCGCCAGCTCTTCCTCGATCGCCTGCAGGGTGTCTTCGCCTTCGCCAAGGCCGATCCGGCGATCAAGCCGACCGTCGTGGTGATCGACCTCGACCGCTTCAAGCAGGTCAACGACTCGGTCGGCATGGCGGTCGGCGACTCGATCCTGCTGACGCTGGCGCGCCGGCTCGGCCGCCTGTTGAAGCCGCAGGACACGCTCGCCCGCCTGGCCGGCGACCAGTTCGGCCTGATCCTGCTGTCCGAGAAGGACTCGAGCCGCGCCATCGCCTTCGCCGAGACGATGCGCAAGACCATCAACGCGCCGATCACCTTCAACGACCGCGAGATCATCCTGACCGCGTCGCTCGGCGTGGCGCTGCACGACGCCCAGGCGCAGCGCCCCGACGAGGTGCTCAAGGACGCCGAGCTCGCGATGTATCACGGCAAGAAGATCGGCGGCGACCGCATCGAGATCTTCAAGCCGGCGATGCGGGCCCGCAAGACCGACCGGCTGACGCTCGAATCCGAGCTTCGCCGCGCGCTGGAGCGCGAGGAGATCACGCTGCTCTATCAGCCCATCGTCCGGCTCGAGGACCGCTCGGTCGCCGGCTTCGAGGCGCTGGCGCGCTGGGATCACCCGAAGATGGGGCGGCTGTCGCCCTCCGAGTTCATCTCGATCGCCGAGGAGATCGGCCTGATCGTCGATCTCGGCCTGTTCGCGCTGGAGCGCACCGCCCGCCAGCTCGCCATCTGGCAGCGCGCCGTGCCGACCCGCGTGCCGCTGTTCGCCAGCGTCAACGTGTCGTCGCGCCAGCTCCTGCGCCACGACCTGATCCACGACCTGCGCACCGTGATGGCGCGCTCCGGCCTGATGCGCGGCAGCCTCAAGCTGGAGATGACCGAGAGCCTGGTGATGGAGAATCCCGAGCTCGCCGCGCAGATCCTCATGCGCATCAAGGAGCTCGGCGCCGGCCTCGCCCTCGACGACTTCGGCACCGGCCACTCCTCGCTCGCCTATCTGCAGCGCTTTCCGTTCGACACCATCAAGATCGACAAGTCGTTCGTCCGCACGACGTCCAAGGGCACGCGGCCGGTGCTGCTGCGCTCGATCATCTCGCTCGCCCACGACCTCGGCATGGAGGTGGTGGCGGAGGGTGCCGAGACCGACTCGGACGCCGTCGAGCTCTATCAGCTCGGCTGCGAATACGTGCAGGGCTTCGTGTTCGGCGAGCCGATGCCGGCCGAGGCGGCCCGCGAGCTCCTGGTCGGCGACCGCCTCGCGCTCGCGCGCGGGTGAATTCGTTCATTCGCGCGGTCGTCCCGGGGCGGCGCGTGAGCGCCGAGCCCGGGATCCATATTCCCTGTCTCTCGTGAGCCACCAGCCCCGCGCGTATGGATCCCGGGCTCGCGGATCTTGAGGTCCGCGCCCCGGGATGACACGACGCGGCGCCCCGTCGCCCCTATTTCTGCGCTGCCGCGGCGGCGGCTTCGAGGTTTTCCAGCAGGGCCGGCGCGAGCTTCAGGGCGGCGGCGAGCTTCGCCAGGAACGCCGTCTCGGCCGGGTTGTCGGGATTGATGGCGAGGCGGGCCGCCGCGTAGACCTGGGCGCCGACGGCCGGCGACCTCACCTGGGCGGCCAGCGTCTCCGGCGACAGCGGCTTGGCGAACTCGTTGACCAGGAAGGCGGTCGCGTCGGCGTCCAGGCCGGCCTTGGCGAGGCCGCCGACGATGTGGGTGCGCTCCGCCTCGTCGAGCACGCCGTCGGCGGCCGCCGCGGCGATCATGGCGCGCACCAGCAGGAGCGCGGTCGCCTGGTCGGTCGCCGCGTCGGCCGTCTCGCCGAACGGGCTCGCATCCGGCGCCGGCGTCACGCCGCCGCCGAGATCGACCAGCGGCTTGCCGGCCTTGTAGGCTTCGAGCGCCCGGTAGGCGAGGCCGCCGATCATGGCGAGGCCGCCGAGCTTCGCGGCCGAGGCGGCGACGCCGCGACCGGCGCCGGTGCCGAGCAGCAGGGCGGCGAGCCCGCCGAGCGCCGCCCCGCCGGCGAGCTGGTTGCCAGCGACGAGCTCGCGCGCCTTGGCGAGGAGATCGCCGGCGCTCGATCCGGTCGCCTGGGTGAGGGCCGCGTCGGCCTTGGCACCGATGCCGGTCGAGGCCTCGACGTCGCGGGCGGCCTCCTGCACGCCGGTCTTGGCGGCACCGAGGATCTGCCCGATCACGGTGGCGAAGCTGCCGGAGCCGACCGGCGCGCCGGCCGCGCCCTCGCGCATCCCGGCCTGCAGGTCGGTCGCGGCCTGACCGAGCACGCCGCCGAGTCCGCCGGCGGCGCCGTTCTTGCCGCCCAGAATCGCATCGAGGATCGATTTCGAATCCATGAGTTCAATCTCCTGTCGCGAGGTTCGGGCGCACTGCGCTGTCCGGCTGGTCCCGGCGTAAAAAAGCCGCCCCACGCATGGCGGCTGCTTCGCGGATCTCGTCGGCCCGCGAACGGCACCGCGCGCGACGACGAAGGCGCGGAGGCCGGTAGTATAGAAAGAACTCGCTTCGCCATGCGAACGCGATCGCGCTCACATCTCCGTGCCGCCCGTCGGCCGCGGATCCGTGCGGCGCATGGGCCGCCGGTCCGTCCGGTAGGTCGGATGCGGCCCGGCGCCCGAGTGGCCGAATCCCACCTCGAGGGGGTGCCACGGCGACACCCCGGCTGCACGCCTCGCGCTCAGGCGTGTCCCGCTTCGCTCGACAGCATGCCGGGCGGGATGCCGATCTTCTCCAGCGCGCGGTCGTATTTGCGCTCGGTGTCGGGGCCGAAGATGAGCTCCGAATCGGCGGCGCAGTGGAGCCAGCCGTTGGACTGGATCTCGGTCTCGAGCTGGCCCGGCGCCCAGCCGGCGTAGCCGAGCGCCAGCACGGCCGAGAGCGGACCGTCGCCGCGGGCGATCGCCTTCAAAATGTCCAGCGTGGCGGTCAGGCAGATGCCGTCGTCGATCGGCAGGGTCGAGTTCTCGATGAAGAAATCGGCCGAGTGGAGGACGAAGCCGCGCCCGGTCTCGACCGGGCCGCCACGCAGCACCTTCACGGCGCCGGCCCGCGGCGGCAGGATGATCAGGTCGGAGGCGGGAATGACCTCGAGCTGCACCAGGAGGTCGGCGAACGAGATGTTCGGCGCCGGCTGGTTGACGATGATGCCCATGGCGCCTTCCGACGAATGGGCGCACACATAGATGAGGCTGCGGGCGAAACGCTCGTCGCGCATGCTCGGCATGGCGATCAGCATCTGTCCGTCGAGATAGCCCCGCTTGGGCTCGTGCTGCTGCGCGATCTTCCGGGCGGCTTTCATCTCGGCGAGATTACTCCGAGGGGCGCGGGTTCGGCAACGCGGCTGGCGGTCGCCCGGGCCGCGACGCACGCGCACCCCTCTTCAGAATCTGTGAGTTCCGGTCGGGCGTCCCGACCTTACCCGGGATACGAGACCAGGCGATGAACGGATCGGCGACGCGCGCCAGGATGGCGGACGGTTCCATGGGCAGATGGCTCGCCCTCCTCGTGGTGGCGGCTCTGGCGCTGGTCGCTGGGACGGTGCCCGGGCCTGCGCTTGCGAACGACCCCGCGGTCTCCGCCTGGGACGGCGACGGCCGTGCCGCCGTCCGCCTCGTCGGCGGACCGCCGGGACCGGACCCGGCGGTCCTGTCCGCCGGCGTGGAAATCCGGCTCGCCCCCGGCTGGAAGACCTATTGGCGGTATCCGGGTGATTCGGGCGTGCCGCCGCGGTTCGACTTTTCCGCCTCCGCCAATGTGCGGGCCGCGACGGTGCGCTGGCCGGCGCCGAAGCGGTTCGAGGACGGCGGCGGCACGGCGATCGGCTATGCGCAGCGGGTGCTGTTCCCGCTCGCGGTCGAGCGTATCGACCCGGCGAAGCCGGCGACCCTGGTGCTCGCCCTCGACTATGCGATCTGCGAGAAGTTGTGCGTGCCCGCCTCCGGACGCGCCACCTTGACGTTGCCGGCCGGCACCCAGGCCGGCCGTGCCGAGGCGGCCGCCGTCACGGCGGCCGCGGCGCGCGTGCCGGTGCCGTCGACGGTCGGCGGCGACGGGCCGCTCGCCGTGCGCAGCGTGCGGGTGGAGGGGGCGTGGCCGAAGCCGCGCGTCGTCGTCGCCGTCGCGGCCCCCGCCGGAGCGACGCCCGACCTGTTCGCCGAAGGGCCGGGCGAGGACTGGGCCCTGCCGCTGCCGGAGCCGATGGGGGAGGGACCGGACGGCACCCGCCTGTTCGGCTTCGCGATCGACGGCGTGCCGCCCGGCACCGACCCGAGAGGCGCCACCCTGACGCTCACCGCCACGGCCGGCGACGCCGCCGTGGAGGTGAAGGCGAGGCTCGAGTGATCCGGCCTGCGTCCGCCCGTCGTAGCTCGTCCGCGGCCCCGCGATGCGGCGTCGCGCGCCGGGGCTTGCGCCGTGTCGCACGGATGTTTCTATTCGCGGCCTAACGGTACCGCGGCCCGGCGCGCCGGCTCGCGAGACCGGATTCCCCCTCCGGCCGGCGAAGCGTTCCGCCGCGCCGGGCCGCCCATCGAGGACGAGAGAGACCATGCCCATCACAGTCGGCGACCGCATCCCCGAGGCCAAGTTCCGCGTCATCACGGCGGAGGGACCGGCCTGGGTCTCCACCGACGAGATCTTCAAGGGCAAGACCGTGGTGCTGTTCGCGGTGCCGGGTGCCTTCACCCCGACCTGCTCCAACAACCACCTGCCGGGCTTCCTGCGCCAGGCCGACGCCATCAAGGCGAAGGGCGTCGACACCATCGCGGTGACGTCGGTCAACGACGCCTTCGTGATGGAGGCGTGGAAGAAGGCGAGCGGCGCCGAGGGCAAGATCGAGTTTCTGGCCGACGGCAACGGCGATTTCGCCAAGGCGATCGACCTGACGATCGACATCAGCGCCGGCGGCCTCGGCGTGCGCTCCAAGCGCTACGCCATGCTGGTCGAGGACGGCGTGGTGAAGAAGCTCTCGGTCGAGCAGGAGACCGGCAAGGCCGAGCTGTCCAGCGCCGACGCGCTCCTGGCGGGGATGTAGGCCGGCACTGTCAGGCCTATCCGCGCCCTGTCGCCGCGCGGTTCCAGCGGTCCCTCCCCCGGGCAAACCGGGCTCGCCCGGGTTGCCCATCATACGTCACAAGTCGGGCAGGCCCGACTTGTGCGGCGGAGGGTCGGGGAGGGGATCCCCCGCAGTCTCTGAGCTTGCAGCTCGCCCCCCTCTCCACCTTTCCCCACAAGGCGGACGAGAGCAGGCTGCGGCGCGCCGGCGTGCTGACGTTCCGATGGCGGTGGCCATGAGCGAAATCTCACCCCCGCTCGGCCCGCTGGGCGGCGCGCAGCTCGGCGATCGCCTCGCGGGCGAGCGCGTCGGCGCGCTCGTTGAGGTCGTGGCCGGCATGGCCCTTGACCCAGTGCCAGACGACGTCGTGGCGCCGGATCGCCGCGTCGAGGCGCTGCCAGAGGTCGACGTTCTTCACCGGCTTCTTGTCGGCCGTCCTCCAGCCGTTGCGCTTCCAGCCGTGGATCCAGCCGGTGATGCCCTGGCGCAGATACTGGCTGTCGGTGTGGAGGTCGACGGCGCAGGGGCGCTTGAGCGCCTCCAGCGCGACGATCGCCGCCATCAGCTCCATGCGGTTGTTGGTGGTCAGCGGCTCGGCGCCCTTCAGCTCCCGCCTTCGCCCGTCCCACTCCAGGATCGCGCCGAAGCCGCCCGGCCCGGGATTGCCCGAGCAGGCGCCGTCGGTGTGGATGATCACGCGCTTTGCCGCCGCGCCCGCTTCGTCGCTCACGCTCGTCTCGATCCCCGTGGTCACGCCGCGTCGATGCCGTAGTCGCGGGCGCCGCCGATCGCCTGATGGAAGCGGAGCTTACGGTAGTATTCGAGCGGATCCTTGCGGCGCACCAGCGCGCCGGCCGGCACCGCGAACCAGTCGTAGAGCCGGGTCAGCAGGAAGCGCAGCGCGGCGCCGCGGCACAGCACCGGCAAAGCGGTGCTCTCGTCGCGCGACAGCGGCCGCACCTTGCCGTAGCCGTCGAGCAGGGCGCGGCCCTTGGTGACGTTGTAGGCGCCGTCCGGCTCGAAGCACCAGGCGTTCAGGCAGATCGCCACGTCGTAGGCGAGCGTGTCGGTGCAGGCGAAGTAGAAGTCGATCAGGCCCGACACCCTGTCGCCGAGGAAGAACACGTTGTCGGGAAAGAGATCCGCATGGATGACGCCGCGCGGCAGCCGGTCCGGCCAGGTGCCTTCGAGCGTCGCCAGCGCCGTCTCGACCGCGTCGGCGAGGCCGGGCGTCACCTCGTCGGCGCGCGCCCGCGCGGCCTCGAACAGCGGCCGCCAGCCGTCCACCGAGAGCGCGTTGCGGCGCTCCATCGGGAAGTCGAGGCCGGCGAGATGCAGGGCGGCGAGCGCGCCGCCGAGCGCATGGCAATGGGCGACGCCGGGGCGGCGCAGCCACATGCCGTCGAGAAAGGTGACGATCGCGCAGGGGCGGCCGGCGAGCCGGCCGAGCGCGTCGCCGGCCCGGTTCTTCACCGGCTGCGGACAGGTGAGGCCGCGCGCCGCGAGATGCTCCATCAGGCCGATGAAGAACGGCAGGTCGGCTTCCGCGACCCGCTTCTCGTAGAGCGTCAGGATGTAATGGCCGCGCGACGTGTGCAGGAGGAAGTTCGAGTTCTCGACCCCCTCGGCGATCCCCTTGCAGGACAGAAGGGAACCGAGATCGTAGTCGGCGAGATAGGCCTGCAGCTCGTCGGCCGTGACGTCGGTGTAGACGGCCATCCCACCCCCAAAACAGCATTTTTCCGCGACGGGGGCTCCGACCCGCCGCGGACGATGCCCCCCCTCTCGATGACGCTCGGCCCCGGCGGTCGCGCCCGGCCGCCGCGCCGGCGGCGCGCGGCTCACTCGGCGGCGGTGCCGGCGGCCTTGTCGAGCTCCCGGAGCTGCCGCGGCAGCGGGAAGAACATGCTTTCGGTGGCGCCCGAGACGGTCTCGACCGCGACGTCGAAGCGCGCCGCGAAGGCGTCGATGATCTCCTCGACCACCACCTCGGGGGCCGAGGCGCCGGCCGTGAGGCCGAGCGTCCGGATGCCGCCGAGCCGCGACCAGTCGATGTCGGCGGCGCGGTCGACGAGCTGCGCGTGCGGGCAGCCGTTGCGCAGGGCGACCTCCTGCAGGCGCTTGGAGTTCGAGGAGTTCGGCGAGCCGACGACGATGAGGGCGTCGACCCGCGGCGCCACCGTCTTCACGGCCTCCTGCCGGTTGGTGGTAGCGTAGCAGATGTCTTCCTTGTGGGGCGCCGTGATCTGCGGGAAGCGCCGCTGCAGGGCCGCGATGATGTCGGTGCAGTCGTCGATCGACAGCGTCGTCTGGGTCACGTAGGCGAGCTTCGCGGGGTCGCGGGGCGTGAAGGTCTCGACGTCCGCCACCGTCTCGATCAGCGTGATGGCGCCCTTCGGGAGCTGGCCCATGGTGCCTTCCACCTCGGGGTGGCCGGCATGTCCGATCAGCACGATCTCCAGCCCGCGCTTGTGGTGCACCTCGGCCTCGCGATGGACCTTGGAGACCAGCGGACAGGTGGCGTCGAGGGCGAAGAAGTTGCGCTTGGCGGCGCTCTCCGGCACCGACTTCGGCACGCCGTGGGCCGAGAACACGACGGGCGCCGTGGTGTCCGGGATCTCGTCGAGCTCCTCGACGAAGATCGCGCCCTTCTTCTTCAGGCTCTCGACCACGTAGCGGTTGTGGACGATCTCGTGGCGCACATAGACGGGGGCGCCGTAGAGCGCCAGCGCCCGCTCGACCGTGTCGACGGCGCGCACCACCCCGGCGCAGAAGCCGCGCGGCGAGCACAGCAGAATCTGCAGCGGCGGCTTGATCTGCGGCTCGGGGGCGACGCCCGAAGCGGCGTCCGTGGCGTCGCGGGCGGGCGGCATGGCTGGTCCCTGGCTCGTCATGTCGTCTCCTGATCCGTCGGTTTGGCCTCCCCCCGGAGCCCTGTCAAGGCAGGGGTCCGGGCGAGGGTCCAGGGCTCCGAATCCAGGTTAACGCGTCCGATGTCCGAGGATCTGGGCGCAGTA
>NZ_JBHUIW010000034.1:0-45883 GCF_042682915.1 Rhodoplanes azumiensis
CCCGGTCGGATCGAGCGCCCCGCCCCGCTCACGCCTCCCAAAACAAACACTGCCGAAGCCCGGTCGATCACGCTCGACCGAACCCTTGATCCATGGAGTCGCACCGGGTCGGTGTAAACGGTTTCCCCAACACGAATCATTCCCGTCTTTGTCGGCGTCGACGCCGGCGGGGCGTGACGGCGGACGCCGCGGCGACGTCGGGGTGCCGCGACAGGCAGCCCCGCTCGACGCACATCCAGGTGTCGCGGTCGGCGACGAGAGGGGTGGCGCGCTCAGGTCGCTGGGCGAGGCGTTCGGCCGCCGACGGACCGTCGGTCCCGTCGCCGGACATCAGCGATGTCGTCGATGCCCGTCATCGACTCCGAGGGCCAAGGAGGCGACGACGGACGGCTTCGCGCGGGCCATCGTCGTTCCGTCGCCCGGCGCGAAGAATGTGCCGGGGCGGCTGTGACCGACAGCGCGGCTTCCATGAGCGACGTCGGCGTGCGGCCGACCTCGTCGAGCCGGCCGAGCCCCGCATAGGCGTCGACCCGGGGGAGCCCGCCCTATCCATGCAGGTGGCGCTCGGGAGGATCGCCGGTGCGATCACGAGAGCAGACGAACGCAGCGGGGGGGGGCGATCGCGGCCGCCGAACCGCAGTTCGTCGCGACCATAGACCCGGGCGCGGTCGGGTGTCGGGCTTGCCCGTCGCCGGAACCGAATCAGTCTTTCTCGCCGCCCTTCACGAAGGCCGCGAAGGCCTCGGCGTAATCGGGGTGCCACCGCGACAGCGCCGGACGGTTCTCGACCAGGTCGCCGGCCGCCCAGAGAATGCGCCGCTCGTCCAACGTGCGGGTCACCTCGTTGTCCGGGCAGAGGATGTAGAAATCGCCGCGGTCGAGATGCGCCATCATCGAGGCGATCGTCTGCTCCGGCGTCCAGGCGCCCGCCGGCTTTTCGGTGCGACCGCGCGCCGTCAGCGCCGTGAACACGAACCCGGGAATCAACAGATGCGCCGTCACGGCGCAGTTCTCGGTGGTGCGCAGCTCGTGGGCCAGGAGTTCCGTGAACGTCTTCACGCCGGCTTTCGAGACGTTGTAGGCCGGATCGCCCGGCGGCGTCGTGATGCCCTGCTTCGAGCCGGTGTTGATCACGAGGCCAGGCCGGCCGCGCGCGATCATGTGCGGCACGAACACGTGGCAGCCGTGGATGACGCCCCAGAGATTGACGCCGAGAATGCGCTCCCAGTTCGCTTGGGGGGCGAACATGTGGCTGCCCGGCTGTACGCCGGCATTGTTCATCAGCACGTCGGTGCCGCCGAACCTGTCGCGGACCTCCGTCTCCAGCGCTTCGAGATCGTCACGGCGGCTCACGTCGGTGACGCGCGTCACGACGGTCGCGTCGGGACATTCGGCCCGCACGGCGGCTTCGGCAGCGCCGAGATGCGTCTCGCTCACGTCGGCGATGACCACGCTGAGGCCGAGCCGCGCGAACGTCCGCACGGCGGCGAGGCCGATGCCGGATGCGCCACCGGTGACGACGGCCACGGCGCCGGGCTGGAAGACGGGGTGCGGCATCGCGCGCTCCTGTTCGCGGCAGATCGGGAACCGCGCGCTCTAACGCTGCGGCGACGACCCCCCGTTCTACCGGAAACGCCGCCGCCGCGCCGTGCGCCGGTCGCATCGGAGCGTAACACCGGACACGGGCCGGCGGACCGGGCTCGGCGCTTGCGCGCCGTCCCGGGAGACCGCGCGGCTCCGCAACGCCCTCGCCGTCGGGGGGGACGACGGCGGCGCGGCGCGACCTTGCTCGAGCCTCTGTGAGCGCAGGCGCGGGCGAAACGGGCCTGTTGCGGCTCGGACACGGTCCGTCGAATCTCTTCGCCCGTCCTCGAAAAAATTATCCGCGCCGACCGCCTTCTCGGGGCTGTTACGTCTTGCACCCCCGGGTCAAATCACTTAAGTGACCCTTGCCCAATTTCGCACGTGCCTGTGGCCGTGTGTCGATCGGTGGGCATCCGGACAAGAGGCCGGACAGCCGCCCGGAGCGAGATCGGAACGATCGCAAGATCGCCGGTTGTTGAAGCTCCGAACACTTGATCGACAGCCGGAGGCGAAACCGGCGCACCCCGTCCTCAGCGGGGGACGCGGCTTAAAGCAACGACGGAGCGGGCTTTTTTGGTCCTGTCGGCCTTCCACAGCCGATCAGGGCGCCGAAGAGGCTTGTTCATCATTGCCGGGCGTGCGGATCGGGGCCTCCCCGTTCCAATCCAAGGCAGCACGGACGGTCGAAGAGCCGTTCTCGATTCACGCGTCCCCATCGCGCGTGGTCGGGAAGGCATCTCCGCCCGCACCCACCATAACGATGGCCTTCGCCGGCCGTCGCGTAGCCTGTTGGGGAGAGCGCCATGACCGAGCGCATCCGCGAGTTTCTGCGCCGTCGCCGCGAGGACGGTCCGTGCCTCGTCGTCGATCTCGACGTCGTGCGCGAGAATTATCTCGCCTTCGCCCATGCCCTGCCGGACACACGAGTGTTCTACGCCGTGAAGGCGAACCCGGCCCCGGAGGTGCTGTCGCTCCTGGCCTCGCTCGGCTCGTGCTTCGACACCGCCTCGGTGCCGGAAATCGAGATGGCGCTCGCCGCCGGCGCGTCGCCGGACCGGGTGTCGTTCGGCAACACGATCAAGAAGGAGCGTGACATCGCGCGCGCCTATGCGCTCGGCGTCCGCATGTTCGCGGTCGACTGCAAGGCCGAGGTCGAGAAGGTGTCTCGCGCCGCGCCGGGATCCCGGGTCTACTGCCGCTTCCTGTACGACTGCGCCGGGGCGGAATGGCCGCTCTCGCGGAAGTTCGGCTGCGACCCGGAGATGGCCGTCGACGTGCTCGAGCACGCCCACCGGCTGGGGCTCGAGGCCTACGGCGTGTCGTTCCATGTCGGCTCGCAGCAGCGCAACGTCCGCTCGTGGGACCGCGCCCTGAAGTCGGCCGGGGCGATCTTCCGCGGCTGCGCCGAGCGCGGCATCACGCTCTCGATGGTCAACATGGGCGGCGGCTTCCCCACCAAGTACCTGAAGAAGGTGCCCGTGGTGGAGAGCTACGGCCGGGCGATCTTCCGGGCGCTGTGCAAGCACTTCGGCAACGCGATTCCCGAGACTATCATCGAGCCGGGTCGCGGCATGGTCGGCAATGCCGGCGTGATCGAGGCCGAGGTCGTGCTGGTGTCGAAGAAGAGCGAGAAGGACGAGCTGCGCTGGGTCTACCTGGACATCGGCAAGTTCGGCGGCCTCGCCGAGACCATGGACGAGGCGATCCGCTATCCGATCCGCACGCCGCGTGACGGCGACCATGTGACGGACTGCGTGCTCGCCGGCCCGACCTGCGATTCGGCCGACGTGATGTACGAGAAGAACCCGTACCCGTTGCCGGTGAGCCTGGAGATCGGTGACAAGCTGCTGATCGAAGGGACCGGGGCGTACACGTCGACCTACTCGGCGGTGGCGTTCAACGGCTTCGAGCCGCTGAAGACGTACCACATCTGAGGATCTCGCCTCCGCGGCTCCTCACCTCTCCCCGCGCGCGGGGAGAGGTCGGACGGCACGCGTGCGTGCCGTCCGGGTGAGGGGGCGCCTCCGTATCCACGCGAGGCCCCCTCACCCCGACCCTCTCCCCGCAAGCGGGGAGAGGGAGAGCCGGCGCCCCGATTCGCCGACATTCCCGATTGGTCACACGCGCCGCCGCGTCGCGGCTGTGGAGGGATCCATGATCACGATTCGTCCCGAGCGGCCGGCCGACGGGCCGGCCCGCGAGGCGCTGCTCGACCGGGCGATGGGCCCGTGCCGCTTCACCAAGGGGTCCGAGCGCCTGCGCGCCGGCAACACCCCGGCCGCCGGACTGGCGCTGGTCGCCGTCATGACCGGCCTCGACGGGCGCGAGCGCGTCGTCGGCACGGTGCGGCTGTGGCCGGTGGTGGCCGGGGGCCGCGACGCGCTCCTGCTCGGGCCCCTGGCCGTCGATCCGGATCGCCAGAGCGAGGGCATCGGCGCCGCGCTGATGCGCCGGGCGCTCGCCGAGGCCGCACGGCGCGGCCACGCCGCCGTGCTGTTGGTCGGCGACGCGTCCTATTACGCGCGCTTCGGCTTCTCGGCGGTGGCGACCGGCGGTTTGACCATGCCGAACGGCCGCGAGCCGCGGCTGCTTGCCCGTGCGCTCTCTCCGGGCGCGCTCGACGGCGCCGCCGGTCCGGTGACGCAGCGGCCCCTCGACGGGGCCGCTGGGAGGGCGGTTCGCCGCCTCCCGGTCGTGAGCGGGCCGCCTCTGGCACGCGCGGCTTGATCTTTACCGTCGTTTGTCGTTCACGAGGGCGCGTCATTTTGCGGCGCGCACCTCTCCTCTCCCCGGTCGGGCGGGTGAGCCCCGCGCCGCTGTCCCGTCTTCCATCCACGTCTGCTTCGGAGCACCCGCAATGAAAGATTGGCCCGTGCACGCCCGAATCGACGGACCGATCGTCATGATCGGGTTCGGCTCGATCGGCAAAGGAACCCTGCCGCTGATCGAGCGGCACTTCCAGTTCGACAAGTCCCGCCTCGTCGTGATCGACCCGAGCGACGCCGACCGCCGGCTGCTCGACGAGCGCGGCATCCGCTTCGTCCACGAGGCGGTCACCAAGAACAATTTTCGCGAACTTCTGACTCCCCTCCTGACGAAGGGTGAAGGCCGCGGCTTCTGCGTCAACCTGTCGGTCGACACCTCGTCGGTCGCCATCATGGAGCTCGCCCGCGAGCTGAACTGCTTCTACATCGACACGGTCGCGGAACCCTGGCCCGGCTTCTACTTCGACAAGTCGGCCAGCACGGCGGCGCGCTCCAACTACATGCTGCGCGAGGCCGTGCTGGAGGCGCGCCGCAAGAAGCCCGGCGGCATCACGGCGGTGTCGTGCTGCGGCGCCAATCCGGGCATGGTGTCGTGGTTCGTCAAGCAGGCGCTCCTCGACATCGCCCGCGACACCGGCGTCGAGACGGTCGAGCCCAAGTCCCGCGAGGCGTGGGGCAAGCTCGCCCAGAAGCTCGGCGTGAAGGGCATCCACATCGCCGAGCGCGACACGCAGCGCGCCAAGTATCCCAAGCCCCGGAACGTGTTCGTCAACACCTGGTCGGTCGAGGGCTTCCTCTCCGAGGGCATGCAGCCGGCCGAGCTGGGCTTCGGCACGCACGAGAAATGGATGCCGTCGAACGGCCGCACCCACGAGGTCGGCTGCGGCGCCGCCATCTATCTGCTGCAGCCCGGCGCCAACACGCGCGTGCGGTCGTGGACGCCGACCGCGCAGGCCCAGTACGGGTTCCTGGTGACCCACAACGAGGCGATCTCGATCTCCGACTATCTGACGGTGCGGGACGGCGGCGAGGTCGTCTACCGACCGACCTGCCACTACGCCTATCACCCGGCGAACGACGCCGTGCTGTCGTTGCACGAATTGTTCGGCGCCGCCGGCAAGCGCCAGGACAAGATCCACATTCTCGACGAGAACGAGATCGTCGACGGCATCGACGAGCTCGGCGTGCTGATCTACGGCCACGCCAAGAACGCCTACTGGTACGGCTCGCAGCTCTCGATCGACGAGACGCGCGAGCTCGCGCCTTATCAGAACGCCACCGGCCTGCAAGTGACGTCCGCCGTGCTGGCCGGCATGGTTTGGGCGCTGGAGAATCCGGAGGCCGGCATCGTCGAGGCCGACGACATGGATTTCCGCCGCTGCCTCGAGGTGCAGCGGCCCTATCTCGGTCCGGTGATCGGCACCTACACGGACTGGACGCCGCTGACCGGCCGCCCCGGGCTGTTCCCGGAGGACATCGACGAGACCGATCCCTGGCAGTTCAAGAACGTGTTGGTGGGGTGATGCGTTCGCCTGCCCTCTCCCCGCTGTTCGCGGGAAGAGGGCGCGCGCCGTGATCATGTGCGGACGAGATCGCGGTCCCACGGCGGGACCGGTGCGAAGCGTTCGGCGAGCAGGTCGATGAGCGCCCGCACCTTGGCGGGCGGGCGGCGGTTCGACGGATAGGCCGCGTAGACGCCGGAGAGCTCCGGGGTCGGCTCGTCGAGCACCAGCGGCACCAGGAGCCCGGCGCGGATCTCGCGGGCGACCAGGAAGCTCGGCATGTAGACGAGGCCCTGCCCGCCGACCGCCGCGACCACCAGGGCGTCGCCGTTGTTGGCGGCGAGGCTGCCCTTGACCTCGACGACATGGCGGGCGTCGCGGCCGAACGCCCAGCGGCCGGCGCCGACCGTCTGCGAGAGCGTGTAGCCGAGGCAGTCGTGACCGGCGAGGTCGGCGAGCGTGCGGGGCGTGCCGCGGCGCTCCAGATAGGACGGCGCCGCGCACACGATCAGCCGCGACGGGGCGAGCTTGCGCGCCACCAGGGTGGAGCTCTGCATCCGGCCGATGCGCACGACCATGTCCCAGCCCTCCTCGATCAGGTCGACGACGCGGTCGTTGAGGCCGAGATCGACGACGAGGTCGGGGTGACGGCGGGAAAACTCCGGTAGCAGCGGCGCGATCTCGCGGATGCCGAACGAGAAGGGCGCGTTGAGGCGCAGCGTGCCGCGCACCTCGACGGTCTCGGCCGAGGCCGCGGCGTCGGCCTCCTCGAGCTCGGCGAGGATGCGCTCGACCGATTCGAGATAGCGCCGCCCCGCCTCGGTGAGGGTGAGCCGGCGGGTGGTGCGGTGCAGGAGCTTGGTGCCGAGCCGCGCCTCGAGCGCCGCGAGGTGCTTGGTCGCCATGGTCTGCGACATGCCGAGCGCGCGGCCCGCCGCCGACAGGCTGCCGAGCCCCGCCACCCGGGCGAACACCTGCATCCCGGTGACCCGATCGAGCATTCTCCACTCCGCCCTGCCGACCCTGGCGTCGTCGTCTCGGGTCATTCCGGGGCGCACCGTCGGGGGCGAACCCGGACTCCGGCCAAGCCCCTCTCGGGCGGACCGGAGCGCCGCCTAAGGATACGTAAATGTTACTGGATTCCGGGCTCGCGGACCGTCGGTGACGCCCAGACGACCGCAGAAGCGACTCTTCTACAGTCTCCCTCACACCAGTAGTATGAAATAATATCCAACAGAGGGGAATAATCAAACTCCGGCCGTGATGGCACATTGCCTCCAGCGAAACCGCTCACCCCCACGGAGGCATCCATGTCCGCCACCCCGAGCATCGACACCCGCACCGCCCCCTATGCGGCCCTGCTGCTGCGCGTCAGCCTCGGCGCCCTGCTGCTCGCCCACGGGCTCCTCTTGAAGGTCTCGACCTTCGGCCTCGCCGGCACGGCCGGTTACTTCCAGAGCATCGGCTACCCGGCCTTCTTCGCCTATCTCGTGATCCTCGGCGAGATCGGTGGCGGCCTCGCCCTGCTCCTCGGCCTGTGGACCCGCTGGATTTCCCTGCTGCTGCTGCCGATCCTGATCGGCGCGACCCTGCAGCACGCCGGAAACGGCTGGCTGTTCACGGCGAAGGGCGGCGGCTGGGAGTTCCCGGTGTTCTGGACCGTGACGCTCGTCGTCCAGGCCCTGCTCGGCGACGGCGCCTATGCGCTCCGCCCCGGCGTGCTGTTCGGCCGCATCGCCCGCATCGGCGGCCCGGTGACCCAGGCGCGCTGAGCGCCGCCGCGGTACCCCCCAGCCGCACACCCTCGGGAGGCCGGCATGGCCCAGCCTGACACCCTGACCCGCATCGAGCCGGCCCTGACGCCGGCTCCGATCGACCCGGCGGTCCGGATCGGCCACGTCCACCTCAAGGTGGCCGATCTCGACCGGGCGCTCGCCTTCTGGTGCGGCGTGCTCGGCTTCGAGCTGATCCAGCGTTACGGCCACCAGGCGGCCTTCGTCTCGGCCGGCGGCTATCACCACCATATCGGGCTGAACACCTGGGAAAGCCGGGGCGGGTCGCCGCCGCCGCGCGGCACCACCGGCCTCTACCACGTCGCCCTGCTCTACCCGACCCGGGCGGCGCTGGCCGACGCGCTGCGCCGGCTGATCACCGCCGGCGTCCCGCTCGACGGGGCCAGCGACCACGGCGTCAGTGAGGCCCTCTACCTGCAAGACCCGGACGGCAACGGGGTCGAGCTCTACCGCGACCGCGACCCGGCCGACTGGCCGCGCACCCCCGACGGCCGGCTCGCCATGGCGACCGCGCCGCTCGATCTCGACGATCTCTTGCAAAGCGCCCCGCTTGCGCGAGCCGGCGCGTCGACGCCGGACCGCCTCGACCGACCCTGACCTCGATACACCCGAACGAAAAAAGGAGCCCCCCCCGTGAGCCAGACCAAGATCGCCGTCGTCGTCGGCAGCCTGCGCCGCGACTCGTTCAACAAGACGCTCGCCGGCGCGCTCGCCAAGCTCGCCCCGGCCGACGTGACCCTCGTGCCGGTCGAGATCGGCGACCTGCCGCTCTACAACCAGGACGACGACGCGAACCAGGCGCCGAGCGTCAAGCGCCTGAAGGCCGAGATCGCGGCCGCGCAGGGCGTGATCTTCGTCACCCCGGAGTACAATCGCTCGATCCCGGGCGTCTTGAAGAACGCCATCGACCACGCCTCGCGGCCCTACGGGCAGAGCGTGTGGGGCGGCAAGCCGGCCGGCGTCATCGGCGTCTCGGTCGGCGCCATCGGCACGGCGCTGGCGCAGCAGCACCTGCGCAACATCCTCGCCTATCTCGACATGCCGACGCTCGGCCAGCCCGAGGCCTTCGTCCAGATGAAGGAGGGCCTGTTCGACGCCGACGGCGCGATCGGCGCGGCGAGCCGCGACTTCGTCAAGGGCTGGCTCGACCGCTACCTCGCCTTCGTCAAGACGCACGCGGGCTGATCCGGCCTCCGGCGTCGCCGGACCGGAGAGAAAAATCGCGGGCCGGTGTCGGAACGACATCGGCCCGTTCGTCTTGGGGGAGAGGCCGCCGTCGATGGGAGCGGGGCCGAACCGGAGACGACCATGAAGGTGCAGCCCTATTTGTTCCTCGACGGCCGCTGCGAGGAGGCGATCGCGTTCTACGAGACCACGTTCGGCGCCGACGTCCGAATGCTGATGCGATTCAAGGACAGCCCGGAGCCGTCGGAGCCCGGCATGCGGCCGCCGGGCTCCGACGACAAGGTCATGCACGCGGAAATCACGCTCGGCGACAGCGTCGTGATGCTGTCGGACGGCAACTGTGCCGGACACCCGACCTTCGACGGCGTCTCGCTGTCGCTGATCGTCGACGGTGAGGCCGAGGCCGATCGGCTGTTCGCCGCGCTCGCCGACGGCGGCACCGTGCAGATGCCGATCGGCAAGACCTTCTTCGCCGCCCGCTTCGGCATGGTCGCCGACCGCTTCGGCGTGAGCTGGATGATCATTGCTCAGCCTATGTCAGCAAGCTGATCGGCTGCCCGGAGATCGCGGCTCACCCCTCTTCCTGTCCCTCCCCCACAAGGGGGGATGGACAGGGAAGGGGATGTAGCCACACGCGATGCGCTTCGTGTGATCGGGAACGCCGGCGGCGTCCTTCACGTCGCCTTCGCCCCCGCCAGATTGATGTTGATGTTCTTCTCCTGCGTGAACGACAGAAGCTCCTCCAAGCATTCCTCGCGGCCGATGCCGGACTGCTTGTAGCCGCCGAAGGGCGCGCCCAAGAAGTGCTTGCTGGTGTCGTTGATCCAGATGTAGCCGGCCTCGACACGGGCCGCGGCGCGATGCGCGGTCGTCAGGTCGTTGGTCCAGATCGACGCCGTGAGGCCGTATTCCACCGCGTTGACCTGATCGAGCATCGCGGCCTCGTCGGTCCACCGGATCACGCCGACGACCGGGCCGAAGATCTCCTCCTTGAAGATGCGCATCGCCGGCGTCACGTCGGCGAACACGGTCGGCTCGATGAACAGTCCCTTCGCGAGCGCCGGATCGTCCGGCCGACCGCCGCCGGCGAGGAGGCGTGCGCCCTCCTGCTTGGCCGAGGCGATGTAGTCGAGCACGCGGTCGTATTGCGCCTTGGAGATGATGGCGCCCATGGTGGTCGACGGATCGGTCGGCACGCCGGGCTTCCAGTGGCGGATGCGTACCGTCACGCGCTCCAGCACGGCGTCGTAGATCTTCTCGTGGATGAAGGCGCGGCTGGTGGAGCCGCACGATTGGCCGCACCAGGTGAAGTTCATGCCGCCGACGAGGCCGGCCGCGACCGCGTCCGGATCCGCGTCCGGATAGGCGATCAGCGCGTTCTTGCCACCGAGCTCGAGCAGCACGCCCTTCAGCGTGTCGGCCGCTGCCTTCATCACGGCGCGGCCCGTGGCGGCGCTGCCGATCAGCGCGATCTTGGCGACGTCGGGATGGCTCGCGAGCCGCGCGCCGGCATCGCGCCCCCCCGGCACGACGTTGAAGACGCCGGGCGGCAGCAGCCCGTCGATCAGCTCGGCGAGCCGAAGCGAGGAGAGCGGCGCTTGCTCGGGCGGCTTCATCACGACCGTGTTGCCGGCGGCGAGCGGCGCCCCGGCCTTGCCGGCGACGAACATGAAGGGATGGTTGAACGGCACGATCCGGCCGACGACGCCGAGCGGCTCGCGCACCGAGAAGTTGATCCGGTCCGGCCCCATCGGAATCGAGTGGCCCTTCATCTCGGTGACCAGGCCGGCGAAAAAGTCGAGCTGCGCCGCTGCGATCGTCGCGTCGGCGATCATCTCGGAGACCGGGTTGCCGCAGTCGGCGGCGTCGAGCATCGCCAGCTCGCCGGCGTTCTCACGCAGGATCCGCGCGATCTCGCGCAGCATCTTTCCGCGCTCCAGCGGTGGGACGCGGCGCCACGTCTCGAACGCCTGCTTGGCCGCCGCGACGGCCGCGTCGATGTCCTCGGCGCCGCAGTCGGCGACGGCGCCGAGCGGCTCGCCGGTGCCCGGGCTGATCTGGTCGAGATGCCGGCCGGTCCGGGGCGCATGCCAGGCGCCGCCGTAATACGCGCCACGCGAGACGGGCAGCCTCAGCGCGATGGCGGCGAGCGACTGCGGTGCGACAGGCGTGTTCATGGTGATGCTCCCGACAGACTCACGACGCGACGGCGATCGGCGCAGGCACGGTGGCCGGCGCCGTCGGCGCGGCGGCGACGCGGCCGCGGATCAGATCGGCGGCGCGCTCGGCGATCATGATCACGGGCGCGTTGATGTTGCCGCCGACCAGATCCGGGAACACCGACGCGTCGACGACGCGCAGTGCGTCGACCCCGATCACCTTCAGCTCGGGATCGACCACCGAGGCGGGGTCGTCCGCGGCGCCCATGCGGCAGGAGCCGCAGGGGTGGTGCGCCGTGACGGCGGTGCCGCGCACCGCCTGCTCGATCTCGGCCTCGCCGCTCGCCCGCGCGAGAGGCCCGATCTCGCCGTCCGTGAACGCCTTCAGGGCCGACTGCCGGCCGATGTCGCGGAACAGCGCGACGGCACGCCGCATCGTCGCCCAGTCCTTGTCGGTCGCCAGCAGCCGCTGCCGGATCAGCGGGTGCGCGGTCGGATCGGCGGAGCGCAGCGCGATCTCGCCCCGGCTCTCCGGCCGCAAGAGCACGATGCGGGCCGAGAAGGTGTCGGCAAAGCCCTTCTGGCCCGGCCAGTAGGGTGCGGCGCCGAGCGGCCCGGCGATGAACAGCATCTGGGTGTCGGGCACGGCGAGGGCCGGATCGGTCTTGGCGAAGGCCGTGAGCCCGCCCGGCAGATCGGACGCGAAGCCGGTGCCGAGCACGTAGCCGCGCGCGATCGACACGGCGAGCCGGTCGATCCGCATGTTGTAGTGGACCGGGCCGGGCTCGCGTCGGCCGTACATCATCAGCGCGGCGACGTGATCCTGCAGGTTCTTGCCGACCGCCGGGCGCGCCGCCGTGACGGCGATGCCGTGGCGCGCGAGCGCCGCCGGATCGCCGATGCCGGACAGCATCAGAAGTTGCGGCGAATTGATCGCGCCGCCGCACAGAATAACCTCCCGCGCCGCCCGCACCGTCTCGACCGCACCGCCCGCCGCGACATCGACCCCGACGGCCCGGCCGTGCTCGATCACGATGCGATGCACGAGCGTGTTCAGCTGCAGAGCGAGGTTCGGCCGCGACAGCACCGGCCGCAGATAGGCCGCCGAGGCGCTGGCGCGGCGCCCCTTGCGCACCGTCTTCTGCATGCGCGCGATGCCGAACTGCTCGGCCGCGTTGTAGTCCGGATTGTAGGGAAGGCCGACCGCGCCGGCCGCCGCCACATAGGCGTCGATCAGCGGATCGGCGTAGCCCGAGCGCTGCGTCGCCAGCGGGCCGGCGCCGCCCCGGTAGGCACTGGCGCCCTCCTCCCAGCTCTCCTGCTTGCGGAAATAGGGAAGCACGTCGGCCCACGACCAGCCGGCCGCACCGTCCGCGGCCCAGCGCTCGTAGTCGCTGCGATGGCCGCGCACATAGGCCATCGCATTGACCGAGGAGGAGCCGCCCAGAACCTTGCCGCGCATGCATTCCATGGCGCGGTTACCGGTCGCCGGATCCGGCTCGGTCTCGTAGCCCCAGTCGTAGAGGCGCTTTTGCAGAATCCTGCCCCAGCCGAGCGGGAGCTGAATCAGCGGATCGTGGTCGGAGCCACCGGCCTCGAGCAGCAGAACCCTCACGTCCGGATCCTCGGAGAGCCGCGCGGCGAGGGTGCAGCCCGCCGAGCCGGCTCCGACGATCACATAGTCGTACTCGCCGACGGTCATGCGCGACATCCCGGACCCGATGTCCCGCTCACTTCGGCGCCTTGGCGTCGACCACGGCCTTCAGCTTGGCGAACTCGGCCTTGGCGGCCGGGGTCTGCTCGACGATCTTGGTGCCGAGCGCGACGAAGCCCTGCATCATCTTGGTCTGCTCGGCCTCGGGCAGCTTCAGGATCTCGCCCTTGTTCTCCAGCCACGCCGCGTTCGCCTTCTTGACGTTCTCGACTCCCCAGCCGAAGGCCTGCTGCTCGGCCTCGCGTCCGGCGGCGCGGATCGCTTCCTGCACGTCCTTGGGCTGCGCCTGGAACCACGCCTCGTTGACCAGGTTGACCGAGACGATGTGCGCGAAGTTGAGATCGGTGACGTATTTGGCGACGTCGTAGTACTTGAACGCGGTGAGGATCGGCATGCCGGCCAGCACGCCGTCGATGCCGCCGGACTGGAGCTGCGGGATCACCTCGGAGAGCGCCAGCGGCACCGGGATGGTGCCGATCGACTTCATCGGCTCGATCTGCAGGGGCGACGCGAAGGTGCGCACCTTCATGCCCTTCATGGCGTCGAGGGTCGGCGCCGGCTTCTTGAACAGCACCAGGGTCGGGCTGTTGTAGATGGCGCCGATGACCCGCAGGCCGCGGTTGACGAACATGGTCTCGAGGTGATCGCGATAGGCGGGATCGTGGATCACGGCATGCACATGCTCGGGCGACACGAACAGGCCCGGCACGTCGAAGATCTGGAAGCGCGGATCGAGCGTCGTGACGAACGAGGTCGGCGTGATGAAGGACTCGATGGTGCCGAGCGACACGCCTTCGGCCATGCGCGGGATGGCGCCGAGCTGGCTCGCCGGATAGATCTCGACCTTCACCTTGTCGCCGACGCGCTTCTGCAGGGCCGCCGCGAACAGCTTCTGCCACTCGTGCTGGACGTCGTTGATGGTGGCGTTGGCGAGCTTCATCACGGTCTGGGCGGCGGCCGGCGTCACCGCCGCCGGGGACACGCTCGCCACGGCGGCGAGGAGCGCGGCGGCGAGCGCCGCGAGCGAACGTCGGGACAGAAGGGCGCGGTTCGACGGCATGGCGGTCTCCGGGGGTTATATGGCGCGGGCGAGGACCAGCGTGAGGGCCGGCCAATAGGTGATGATCAGGAGCGCGGCGATCTGCACGAGCGCGAACGGCACGACGCCGCGATAGAGCGTCTCCAGCGGCACGCCGAGCACCGAGCGGGCGACGAACAGGTTGAGCCCGAACGGCGGCGTGAACATGCCGATCGCGACGTTGACGGTCATGACGATGCCGAAATGCACCGTGTCGATGCCGAGATGCTTGACCAGAGGCACGAGCAGCGGCGTGAGCACCACGATGGCCGAGGTCGGGTCGAGGAAGCAGCCGACGATCAGCAGCGCCACGTTGACCACCATCAGAAAGCCCCAAGGCGGCAGATCGAGTGCCGCGAGGCCGTCGGTGAGGGCGCGCGGCACGCCGTTGACGGTGAGCAGCCAGGCGAACACGGCCGCGGCCGCGACGACGATCAGGATCTGCGCGGTGAGAATCGCCGAGCGGGTTGCGCAGTCGAGCACGTCCGCCCAGCTCATCTCCCGGTAGACGAAGCGGCCGACGATCACGCCGTAGAGGCAGGCGAAGCCCCCGGCCTCGGTCGGCGACGACCAGCCCAGATAGATGCCGGCGAGAATCACGACCGGCATCATCAGGGCCGGGAAGGCGTCGCGTGTCGTCGCCACGAAACGGCGCAGCGAGAAGCCGACCCGGGTGCTGCCGGGCGAGCGCGCGCCCTGCGCGATCACGTAGGCACACATCATGCCGGCGATCAGCAGGCCGGGCAGCACGCCACCGGCGAACAGCCGCGGGATCGACTCCTCGGCCGCCGCGCCGTAGAGGATCATCGCGATGCTCGGCGGGATCACGATGTCGATCGAGCCCGACGTGCTGACCAGCCCGGAGGCGAAGCGCGGCCCGTAGTCGCGCGCGAGGCCGGGATAGAGCGAACGGCCGATCACCGCGACGGTCGCGGTCGAGGCGCCAGAGATCGCGCCGATCAGCGTGCAGGCGCCCACCGTCGCGACGCCGAGCCCGCCCGGCGTGCGCCCGACCAGCGCCAGCACCCAGGCGATCAGCCGGTCGGCGATGCCGGCCCGCCCCATCAGCTCGCCGGCGAAGATGAAGAACGGCACCGCGAGCAGCGCGTAGTTCTCCAGGCCGCCGTAGATCACTTGATGGACGGCGATCGGCGGCACCGTCATCACGGTGGCGAAAGAGAGCGCCGCGCCGATCAGGAACAGCGCGAAGATCGGCGTGCCGATCGCCAAAAGAAGGAACGGGACGGCTCCGAGTGTCCAGATCATGGGTACGTCCGGATCATGCGTCGATCCCCGAGCGGCGCGCGAGCTCCACCCCGTCGGCGACCACCAGGGCGGCGGCGATCGCGGCGCAGCCGCCGAAACCGACCAGCAGGGCCGTGTGCGGGATCGCCATCGGCAGGCCGAGCGCCATGCTGGTCTGGCCCGTCAGCATCACGCGGCCGACGAAGCCGTAGGACTGCACCGCCGCATAGCCGGCGCCGAGCGCGATCGCGACGTGGTGGACGATCGCCAGCGCGAGCCGCGCCCGCACCGAGGCACGCAGCGGCAGGAAGTCGAGCGCGATGTGGGAGCGGTCGGCGGTGACGAACAGCGCGCCGACCATCACCAGCCAGACCATGGCGAAGACCAGCAGCTCGTCGGCGCCGATGAACACGCTGCCGAACAGGTAGCGGCCGAGAGCGTTGGCGACGTTGAGAAGCACCATGCCGATCAGCACGAAGCCGAGGAGGCCGCGGCCGACCCGCGCGACGGCGCGGGCCAGCCAGGCGGCGAGCGGCACGGCAGTCGGCGGCTCGCGATCGATCGTCATCACGCTCTCGTCCACCACCGTGCTCTCCCTCGGACCGTGCCGTTCGTCAGGCGGCGCTGACCAGCGTGCTCGGCTTGGCGCCGGTCGCCACCGCGAAGGCCGGCCGCGCGTCGATCGCCGCCTGCCATTTCGTCAGCGCCGAGAAGTCCGGCCGCTCGATCGGGAACCCGAGGCATCGCTTCATGATCGGCGCGAGCGCCACCTCGGCGAGCGTGAAGCGGCCAAGCGCGACGAAATCGCGGCCGGCGAGATGACCGTCGAGAATCTTCATCGCGGCGACGAGGTCGGCGGCCTGCGTCGCGAAATCGGCGCTGCGCTCCTCGGCCGGCTTCTTGGCGTCCTTGAACACCGCCACATAGGCCGTGTTGACGCTGGCGAGCAGCCAGTCCATCCAGCGCTCCACCTCGGTCTTCTCGGCCGGGGTCGCTCCGGTGAGTGCCGGGGCATGCAGGGCGGCGAGATAGCGCAGGATGGTGTTCGATTCCCAGATCACGACGTCGCCGTCGATCAGGGTCGGCACCTTGCTGTTCGGGTTGAGCTTGCGATAGGCGTCGGTCGTGGTGTTGCCGAACTGGCGCCCGTAGTCCTCGCGCACATAGGAAAGGCCGATCTCCTCCAGGAAGAAGATCACCTTCTGCACGTTCCCCGACGTGCCGCGTCCGAGCAGTCTCAGCATTGCTTGTCCTCCTGTTCGGGCTTCAGCGCCGCAGCGCGTTCGCCGCCTTGACGAATTGCCCGGCGAATGCCGCCGAGACGTCGATCGGTTGCTTCATGGCGCCCTGGTCGAGCAGCGTCTTCGTCGTCGCCTCCCAGGCGTCCTTGCTCATCGCGCCGATGCCGTTCCGCTTGGTGTCGTCGCTGAAGAAGGACGCGCCGATATCGGCCTCGATCTGCTTCGTGAGCACGTCCCGCTTCGGCGCATATTCGGGATTGGCCTTGATCACGACGTCGACCGCCTCGGCAGGGTTCTCGATCACCGACTTGAACGCCTCCAGATAGGCCGTCACGAAGCGCTGCACGAGGTCGGGCTTCTCGGCGATCATCTTCTCCGACGTGATAAGACCGGAGCCGTAGACCTTGTAGCCCCAGTCGGAGCCGAGCAGGATCGACAGCGAGCCGGGGCCACCGGCCTTGGCCTCGAGCTCCGGCACCTCGGCGTCGATGTAGCCCGGCACCGCATCGACGCGACCGAGCAGCAGGTAGTTCTCGTAGGGCGGCGACACGGTGGCGCGCTTCACGTCTTCCTCGGTCATGCCGTTGGCCGCGAAGAACGCCTTGGTGAAGATGTAGGTCGAGCCGCTCGGCTGCACGGCGAAGTTCAAGCCCTTCAGATCCTGCGGCTTGGTCAGCTTGTGCTTGGCGGCGATCGAGATCATCGCCATCGGGCTCTTCTGGTTGACGGCGGCGAGCGCCACCACGGGCACGTTCTGCGAGCGCGCGATGGCGAGTGTCGGCAGGTCGCCGAAGCCGAACTCGGCGTTGCCGGCCCCGATCATCCGCATCGTGTTGGCCGAGCCGGTGCCCCGCCTTATCGCCGTCACCTCGATGCCGTGTTTGGCGAAGAAGCCCTTCTCCTGGCCGACGAAAAACATCGCGTGATTGCCGCGGACCACGTAGTCGAGCTGCACGCTCACCTGATCGGCCGCGGTCGCGCTCGTCGCCGCCGCGGCGAGCCCCGCGGCAAGAAGCGTCGCTCCTGTGACGACGGTGCCGAGACGGGCGAGCATGGATCTCCGGGACGGGATGGTCATCGTGGCGGTCCTTCGCTTCGGGGGTGTCGGCGTCGGGCGGTCAGGAGCGGTGCAGCGGGTCGTATTTCGCGGCCCACGGAACCAGCATCTGCTCGGCGAGCTCGAGCGCATAGTAGAAGGCGAGGCCGAGCACCGAGACGACGACCAGGGCGGCGAACACCAGAGCCGTGTCGAGCTGCGTCGACGAGAGCTGGATGACGTAGCCGAGCCCGGCCGATGCCCCGGCGAACTCGCCGACGATGGCGCCGATGACGCTCAGCGTCACCGCGACCTTGAGACCGGCCATGAGGGAGGGCAGCGAGTACGGGATCTGGACGCGCCGCAGGATCTCGCCGCGACTGGCGCCGACCGATCGCATCAGCGCGATGAAGCCGGGCTCGACCGACTGCAGCCCGTGCATCATGTCGATCGCCACCGGAAAGAATGCGATGACGACGATCAGCACCACCTTCGGCGCGAGGTCGTAGCCGAACCACAGGATGAAGATCGGCGCGAGCGCGATTTTCGGCACGGTCTGGAACAAGACCACGAGCGGATAGAGCGCGCGGCCGAAGCGCTCGAACCGCACGATGGCGAGAGCCACCGCGATGCCGACCAGAGCCGAGAGCACGAAGCCAGCCGCGATCTCGATCGCGGTGACGCGCGATGCGACGAGCAGCATCGGCGAGTTCTCGACCAGCGACACCGCGATGGCGGACGGCGCCGGCAGCACGAAGGACGAGACGTTCAGGAGGCGGATTCCGAGCTCCCACGCCGCGAGCACGCCGAGCAGCAGCGCGAACGGCGGCAGCAGCTCGGAGGCCGCTCGGCGGACGCGCCGGAGCATGACGCCACGCGCGACGGCCCGCGGCCGGAAGGTCGCTTGATCGAGGGTGCTCATCGGCGCTCTCCCGCGCGAGGCTGCATTCCGGCCGCCGACGATCCGACCGACGACGCGCCGATCGGCTGGACCGCGTGGCTCTGGATCAGCAGATGACGCAAGCGCGACTCGGCCTGTGCGAAGGCCGGGAGATCGAACGTCTCCTCGTCGCGATGCGCCGGCAGGGCGATCGGCAGCGTCTCGATGATGCGGGCCGGGTTGGTCGCCATCACGTGAACGTCGCGCGACAGGAACACGGCCTCGTCGATCGAATGCGTCACCAGCACGATGGTCTTGCCGGTGCGCTCCCAAATGTCGAGCAGACCGCGGCTCATCTCCTCGCGCGTGATGGCGTCGAGCGCGCCGAACGGCTCGTCCATCAGCAGAACCTCGGGATCGAGCGCGAGGGCGCGGGCGATCGCGACGCGCTGGCGCATGCCGCCCGAGAGCTGCGACGGCAGCTTGTTCGCGGCGGCTTCGAGCTTGACCAGGCGCAGCATCGCCATCGCCTTGTCGAGCGCGACGTCCTTCGGGGTGGCGCGGCCGCCGACGGTGAGCAGGAAGGCGGCGTTCTCCAGCGCCGTCTTCCACGGCAGCAGCGTCGCCTCCTGGAAGACGAGGCCGATCATGTGGCGCTTCGCCGCCTCGCCGGGTGCGAGCCCGCCGACCGAGATGGTGCCCTCGCTCGGCGTCAGCAGGCCGGCCATCACCTTCAGGAGCGTGCTCTTGCCGCAACCCGACGGGCCGATCAGCGACACGAAGCTGCCGCGCCCGACCGTGATGTCGATGCCGGCGAGCACGCGTTGGACGACGCCGTCGTGCGCGAAGTCGACGCTGATGCCGCGCCCGACGATGTGAACCTCTGCCGCGGTCGGCGGCTTCGGCGTCGGGTCGGCGACGGAACTGACGGGGGCGATGGACAGCACGGCTTCGCTCGACGGGTTCGGGATTGGCAGGCGGCCGCGCGCCTCAAACCAGGAGCGCGCGACGTCTCGCACCACGCCTCAGCGGCGCGGCTTGTAGGCGATGGCGTCCATCTCGATCTTGGTGTTGATCACGGCACGCGCCTCGACGGTCGTGCGCGCCAGCACGGCGTCCTTGAACTTCTCGCCGAACACCTTGTTGTAACGTCCGAAGTCGCGAGTGTCCTCGAGATAGGTGGTGACCCGCACGACGTCGGCGAGCGTCGCGCCCTCCTCGGCGAGGATACGGCGGATCGACTCGATGGTGCCGGCCGTCTCCTCCTCGATGGTGCCGGACAGCATGTTGCCGTTCTCGTCCTTCGCCACCTGGCCGGAGACGAAGATGAAGTCGCCGGCCCGCACCGCGGGGTGGAACGGCAGGTTCGGGTTCTTCTTGCCGATGGCGTAGACGTCTGGTTTTGTCTCGAGCGTCTCGGACATGCTCACATCCTCGCGGCGCATTCGGTCGACCGGGTCGTCGAAGCGAAATGATCAGAAGGCGGCGTCAGAACGCCGTGGTCTCGATGATGTCGACCCCGTTGACGCGATCGACCAGATAGATCAGCCCACGCGAGTCGACCGTCACGTCGTTGGAGGAGGGCCGATCGGAGCCCGGCGCCGGCGCGGGCAGATAATGTCCGACCTCGCGCGGTCGGAACGGATCGGCGAAGTCGACCAGCCGGAGCCCCTGCGCGAACCAGGCGAACGGCACGATCGAGCCGACGAACCGCTCGGACGGCTGATGGCAGCCGGTCATCGGCGGTTGCGGGCGGCCGTCGAGATCGAGGCCCGGCACCTGGAACGTCGCGATCGAGGTCGGCAGACGCTCGTTGGTGATGTCGTAGACCCAGGCGAAGCTCGGCGGCGCCGGCCACAGCTTGGCGACGTCCTCGTCGGCCACCACCATGATGTCGCGGCCCTGCAGCTTCTGCGGAAACCGCAGGCAGGTGTGGGTCGGATGCGGGAACGACGGGCTGGTGTTGACGTGCGACACCAGCGTCGGCTTCGCCATGTCGGAGATGTCGAGAATGAAGAAGCCGTGGTGCCAGTAGCTGACGTAGAGCCGGTCGCCGAAGCGCAGCGGATGATGGCAGCGCGGCGCGACCCAGTTCTCCCACGGATAGTCCTCGCCGCCGGCCGTCCATTGCCCGGGAATCCACCAGCGTCCGACCTCGGTCGGCTTCGCCGGATCGATCAGATCGAGGATCATCACGATGTTGCCGACATAGCCCTGGACGGTCGGCGAGATGTACGCGTAGCGGCCGTCGAAGTCGAAGCGATGGACGCCGCCGCCGATCGTGTCCCAGCGCGAGATCAGCTTCGGCGTGGCGGGTTTGGACACGTCCCAGATGGTCAGGCCACCGCCGACCTGATCGGGCGCGCCCTTGCCGAACTTCTCCATGTTGCAGACCATGATGTCGCCCGCGACCCGCACCTTGTGGGAGTGCCAGCCGTCGGGAACGTCGATGGTCGCGAGATGGCGCGGCGACGCCGGATCGGAGACGTCGTAGATGGTGGTGCCGCTGGTCGGTCGCTGATGGCCCACATACATCGTGGTGCCTTCGACCCAGACCTGCCCGCCACCGGGGCAATCGACATGAGAGACGAGTGTGGTGTTGGCGTGTGACAGCAAGGCAGCCTCGTTCGTCGGTTCGGCACGGGGGTGCGGCGCCGCGCAACGCGCGGCGTCGCGCCGAGATCCCGACGAGATCAGACGAGGCGGACGATCCCGTCGTCCTTGGTCTTGCCCCACTTGCGATAGAGGTCGAGCTTCTTCTGGGTCGGTTCGTCGCTGGCGACGAACAGGAACACCGGATCCTTGTCCGACCCGTTGACGTGCTCGCACCACGTGCCGCCCGGCACCGCGAGCGTGTCGTGGGCGTTCCAGTCGAAGCGCTGGCCGTCGACGATCGAGTGGCCCTTGCCCTCGAACGGCGCGACAAGCAGATTGGCGGTCTGGCGCAGCGGCAGCGTGCGCTCGCCCGGCCGCAGCATCTGCACGAAGAACGTGATGGTCTTGAACACCGGCTGGCCGGAGGTCGGATCGATGTACTCGACCATCAGCGCCTCGTGGGCGTCGCCGTCCCAATCCTTGTGACGCTCGAGCAGCTCGCGCATCATGTCCCAGCGATAGACGAACATCGGCGAGGAGAATCCGGCGCCGCGCTTCTCTTTGCTGGCGAAGCGGGGCATCAAGCCGCCGTAGCCGTAGATGCGCTGCGAGTAGTCGGACGGAAAGCGCTCCGACTGCTGCTTCATCGGGACCATCACGCCGTCGACCTCCTCGGCGTAGTGATGATCGAAGTGGACGGCGTTGAGGGTCTCGACCAGCGGGAAGTCGAGCACCGACAGATTGAGCGCCTGCTCGCCGCCGACCGTGCCGTGATTGTGCCAGGTGTCGTTCGGCGTCAGCACGAGGTCGCCGGGGCCGAACACGATGTTCTCGCCGTCGACGCCGGTGAAGTTGCCCTTGCCCTTCAGGCCGAACCGCACCGCGCTCGGCGAGTGCTTGTGGGGCGGCATGATCTCGTCGGCGTCGTTGAGCCGATAGGCCGTGTACATGGTCGAGACGGTGGCGCGCTTCGGCGCGAGACCCGGATTGACCAGCACCAGCGAGCGGCGCTCGGAATCCTCCATCGTGACCAATTCGACGGCACGATTGAGGATTGGTTCGATGTCCTCGGCGCAGCGCCAGAGAAATGGCACGGCTCGCGAGGTCGCCATCAGCTGCTTGATCTCGTCGTTCTGCACGTCGGCCGAGGTCGCCCAGAACGGGAACATGTTCTTGGCGCCGATCTCGTCGTAGAGCGCCTTCAGAGCGGTGTCGCGGTTGGGGAGACGATGCACGTTCGTCGACATGGAGGACTCCATCGGGGGGCGTCGCGGAACCAATGACGAAAGGCTAGCAGTAAAAGGTTCTCCGTCAACGGGCCGATTTGACACCAATCTTCTTTATTGGTCCGCGGCTACATGGTATGCATTGCACACGACGAGGCCGGCGCCTGAATTCTCGATCGAATCCGGCGCGGCGCCTCGGGGGGCGCCGGACCGGCGCCCGTCGGCGCGGCAGACGCGTGCACCGCACCGTGCAGGGAGCGAACAATATGAGCAGCCTCGACCAGCCGAGATCCCGCCGCGGGGGCGACGCCGTCCCGCTCGGCCCGGCGCCCGGACTGATCACGCGCGATGCGCGGCTCGAGGCGGCGGCGCTGGAGATCGCCCGCGACTCCTCCGAGCTCGCGCTGCATCGGCTGCGCGAGCTGATCACGACGGAGCGCTTCGGACACGACGGACGGCTTCCACCGGAGCGGAACCTCGCCGACGAGCTCGGCGTCAGCCGCCGCGCGGTGCGCCAGGCGCTCGGCACGCTGGAGGCGGAAGGCCGCATCATCCGCCAGCAGGGGCGCGGCACCTTCGTGGCGGAGGCGCGGCCGAGCGCGTCGGAGCTGGTGCGCGAGCTCTCCAAGCTCACCAATCCGGTCGACACGCTGGAGGCGCGGCTCGCCATCGAGCCGATGCAGGCACGGCTCGCGGCTTTGCGCGCGACGCCGGGCGACATCGACAAGCTGTTCGAGGCGGCGGAGGCGAGCCGGGTCGCGCCCGATCCACCCTCCTACGAGAAGGCCGACGCGGCGTTCCACCGGCGGGTCGCGGCGGCGACCCGCAACCCGCTGATGATCGCGATCTTCGAGGCCGTGATGGAGACGGCCGCCGACGGGAGCTGGCGGCACGGGCGCGAGACCGCCCATTGCATCAACAACCAGGCCGTCTACGCGGCTGCGCATCGCCGCATCGCCGCCGCCATCTCGGCCCGCAACGCGACGCTCGCCGAGGACGCCATGCGGGCGCATCTCTCCGCGATCCAGCAACGCCTGATCGAATACGCCTTCCCGCGCGCCGAGATGGGCGACTGATCGAAGCCGATCAGATCAGCGATCGATCCCGGAGAACAGCACCGTGACGGGACCGTTCGGAAGCGGCCCGCTCAGCAGGCCGGCGAGGCCGGCCGTGCCGGTGGCGGAGGCCGCGACCGCGGTGTGACGCTTGCCGAGATCGTAGGCGTATTCGACCTTCGGCTCCGGCGCGACGACGACGGCCCCTCCACTCGCCCGTACACCCTTCAGGATCTCGAGCCAGTCGTAGGTCTCGTCGTCGAGAATGCCGTGCGCGAGGCTGTGCGGCACGCTCTCCCAGGCCCACATGTAGGCGGTGCGATGCTGCGCCGCGACGTCGAGCGCCGTGTCGATCGCCTTGCCGAAGGCGCGCGCGAGCGGCGCGCACCCCTCGGTCTGCACCGCGACGAGGTGCGGCATGCGGGCGAGCCGCCCGGCCGCGACCGCGACGTCCAGTCCCTGTGCGAGCGCGCTCGCCAGCGCACCGCCACCGACCTGGACATATAGAGTGCCGGGGGCGCCGGCAGGCCTATCGGTGGCTTGCGCGGCGAGCGTCTCGGCGATCTCGAAGCCGAGCGTGCGGCCGCCCTCGATGGCGAGGCCGTTGTCGGGGCCCTGCACGCCGAACGGCAGCGCACCGTCGCGCACCGCGGCCCGGAACGCCGTCACACAGGGATCGCCCGTCTCGCCGGGCTTGCGGTCGCACACCGTGATGTCGGCGCCGAGATCCTTCAGCCGCGCGACGACGACCGGGCTCGCATCGGGCGGGATGAACACGTCGAGCGGCCAGTCGGCCGCGCGCGCCACCACGGCAGCGGCCAACGCCGCGTTGCCGCACGACGCGATCGCCAGCTTTCGCGCCCGCAGTCCATCCGCGAGAGGAAGCCGCGCCGCGTCGAGCACGCGCAGATAGAGCATCACGCCCATCAGGTGACGGGCCTTGTGGGAGCCCGAGACGTTGTTCGTCTCGTTCTTGACGAACAGCGGCCCGGTCAGGCCGATCGCCTCGGCGAGTCCGGCCTCGCGCGTCATCGGGGTGACCCGAAAACCGCGACCGTCGACCGCGATCAACCGTTGGTCGAGGGCGCCGACGATCTCGGCCCAGGCGGCGTCGGAAAGACCTTTCGCGCGGGCGAGCCGGTACGGCGACAGCATCACGCGATATCTGAGAAAGGGATCGTCCTCGTGGCCCGGAGCGAAGACGGCGTCGCGCTCCTCGGGCACCAGCAGATGATCGATGTCGTCGCCGGCGGTCGCCTTCGGGCAGCCGAAGGGAAGCGTCCCGTCGATCGCGACTCGCGCGCCGCAGCCGTGACAGACGAAGGTGGGTATGGAGGAGGTCATGACAAACCGGAGCAGAGCAAGGGCCGAAGCGTCTGCCGTGTCATGGCCGGGCTCGTCCCGGCCATCCACGAGCTTGCGGCATCGGCCTTGAGCGTGGATGCCCGGGACGAGCCCGGGCATGACGGGTCGGAGGATGCGGCCGCCCCGTCCGTCGCACACTCGACGCGGCGGGGACGGGGCGGGCGGTCGTCACTTCCCCGCGCCGCTCTTGGCGTTGAAGGCGCGGATCATCTCGTCCCAGGCCGGCACCATGTCGAGGAGGCCGTCCCAGAACGACTGCTTGGCCCGCACCGTGAACTCCTCGAGCGACACGCCCTGCTGTTCCACCCAGGTGAAATAGCCGAGGTTGAAAATGCGCTTGCGATCGACATGGGTCAGCTCGATCAGGTGATCGGTGCCGATGCCGGCGAGCGACCGACCCCAGGTCTCGCCTGCCGCGACCTGATCGAAGCGGTTGCCGAAATACTTCGGCATCGCCTTGACGATCTCGCTGCCGTACATGGCCGAGCCGTCGGTCGCCACCGTCATGATCACGTCGTCGGGTCCGAGATCCCAGTACTTCGCGGCCTTGATGGCGGCCAGCATGTTGCACAGGCCGGAGAGGCCGAAATGCGGCAACTGCGCGACGAGCGCCGGATCGAGACCGCGCCGCTCGACCAGATACTTGCGGCCCTCGTCGGTGTTGAACAGCACGAACAGCGTGTCGGTCGCGTGGTCGGAGACGCCGACCACCATGTCGGTGTTCATCACGTTGTGGATGAACGGCACGTGCTTGTCGCCGATGCCCTGGATGTTGTGCTCGCCGAAGCCGTTGTAGAGCAGCGTCGGGCACTCCTCGGCCTCGACGGCGACGATCTTGGTGCCGTAGGTGGCCTTCAGATGGTCGCCGGCCGCGAGCGTGCCGGCCGAGCCGGTCGCCGAGACATAGGCGGCGAGCTTGGCGCCCTTCTTCCCCTTGGTGATGGTCTCGTAGATCGTCGCGAGCGCCGCGCCCGTACACGTGCGGTGGACGACGTAGTTCCCGAACTCGCAGAACTGATTGAAGATGATGTTGTCGGGATCGCGATCGAGCGCCGCACAGGCGTCGTAGATCTCCTTGACGTTGCTTTCGGAGCCGGGCGTCCGGATGATGTCGGAGGGATCGCTGACCCAGCGGTCGAGCCAGTCGAATCGCTCCTTGCTCATGTTCTCGGGCAGCACCGCGACGCCGCGGCAGCCGAGGATGCGCGAGATGGCGACGCCGCCGCGGCAGTAATTGCCGGTCGACGGCCAGATCGCGCGGTGATGCGTCGGATCGAACTGGCCGGTGACGACGCGCGGCACCAGGCAGCCGTAGGCGGCCAGCACCTTGTGGGCGGCGATCATCGGGAAGCGATCGCCGAC
Source organism: Rhodoplanes azumiensis (assembly GCF_042682915.1). Classification (NCBI taxonomy): domain Bacteria; kingdom Pseudomonadati; phylum Pseudomonadota; class Alphaproteobacteria; order Hyphomicrobiales; family Nitrobacteraceae; genus Rhodoplanes; species Rhodoplanes azumiensis. Next base: position 25,786 of record NZ_JBHUIW010000034.1, read on the forward strand.
GGCGAGCACGATGCGGGCTTTCACGCCGGTCAGCTCGCTCGGCAACTCGACGAAGCCGGGGACGTCGACGAGATCGCGGCGCGCCGCGTCGTTCCACCAGTGCACCCGGAACAGGTTCAGCGGGTGCGGCGAGTCGGGATCGACGTCCTTCAGCTTGCCGCGAATCGCGGAGTCGATGGTGGTCGGGTTCGCCAGCTCGGCGAGCGTCGGCAGCACCACGTTGGCTTCGCGGAAGCGGGCGTTCGTCCGCTCATAGACACCGGTGTCGACCACCGTCCGCTCGAGTCCCAGCCGCGCCATGTTGTCCTTCCGTCGTGATGATCAGTGTTCGGGCTTCGACCGAGCACGGGACTCGGCCCTCTCCCGGGCGGGAGAGCTTTAGTGTTCGGGCCGGCTCGCTCGTCTCACTCTTCCCGGTCTGCGGGGAAAGTGTCGGGGCGAGGGGCTTCGGGCGCAGAGCGTCGCGGAGACGCCCCTCCCCCGACGACCGCGCGCGATGCGCGACCGTCGACCTTTCCCCGCGCGCGGGGAGAGGCGACAGAGGTCGAGATCGATCGCGCGTCCTTATCATACATTCTTCAGCCGGTCCCACAGCCGGACCGCCTCGGCGCGCGCCGCCGCCTCGAAGGCGGCCGCGTCGCCCGTGACCAGATGACCGTCGAGCACGACCGGCCGGCCTCCGACGACGACATGTTCGACGGTGCCGCCGCGTCGCACCACCACGTCGCCGGCGGCGCCGACCGTCAGCGGCTCGGGATGCAGACCGAAACGCTCGGCCATCAGCGCGTGCCCTGCGGCGAGCCGTGTCGCGGCGCGCAGGCCTGCGACGGCATCGTCGTCGTTCTCCTGCGCGAGACGGGCGAGCGCCGCCTGCTCGACCGCCATGTCGGGATCCCAGCCGTCGACGCCGAGCGCGACGGTCGACACCTGGGACAGGTTGCCCGCGTAGCCCACCCGGTTGCCTTCGTTGGAGCGCGGATTCTGCACGAACCAGGCGCCGTTGCGGGCGGCGAGCCGCACCTGCGCGGCGTCGAGATGCACGCCGTGCGCGATGATCGAGCCGGGCACGAGCGCGCCGAGCGCGATCAGTCGCTCGAGCGGACCGTCGTATCCGCGGCGCATGGCGTCCGCGACGTCGGCCATGTCCTCGGCGACATGGACGTGCACGGCGGTGCCGAGCGCGCGGGCCAGATCTCCGGCCTCGGCGATCGTCTCGTCCGACACCGTGAAGCTCGCATGCAGGCCGACCATGCCGCGCAAGAGCGGCGCGGCGACGACGGTGCGATTCTCGGCGAGCCCGCGCACCGCCTCGTCGCGGCCGAAATTGCGCTCGGTGGCGCCGAAGCAGAGGACCGCGCGAATGCCGAGCTCGGTCGTGACGTCGCGCAGGACTTCGAGCGAGCCCTCGATCAGGTTCGGCGACTCGTGGTGGTCGATCAGCGTCGTCGTGCCGGCGAGCAGCGCCTTGGCGACGTAATCACGGGCGCCGGCCCGCAGCGTTTCGGCGTCGATGGCGCGATCGAGCCGCCACCACACGCGCTCGAGAATCTGGACGAAGTTCTCCGGCGCCGGCTCCGGCTTCGGCATGCCGTAGGGTGCGAGCGCGCTGTAGATGTGGGTGTGGGCGCAGACATGGCCGGGGGCGATCTCGCCGTCCGGGCAGGACAGCACCGGCGTGCCGGCGGGTGCCTCGCGCGCCACCACGCCGTCGACGATGGCGACGCGGCGGCCGTGGCGGTCGGGGCCGATGACGAGAGCTGTGGCGTGGGTCATGTGCTTGCGCTCTTTGATGGAGAGCCCCATGGACCTGCCCCGGGCACCGTCACCCTCTCCCTGAGGGAGAGGGTCGGTCGCGAGCGTAGCTCGCGACCGGGGTGAGCGTTTACGGCGCCAGTTGGAGAGCGCGGCACCCCCTCACCCGGATCTCGCGCTGTCGCGCGAGATCCGACCTCTCCCCGTCGGGGAAAGGTGACCCTAGAACGCCGCGCCCACCTCATCCTCAATGCCACTCGTTGCGGTCGCCGGGGATGCGACCGAGATTGATCGCGCGTGCCGCAGGCGACTCCTTCATCGGCAGACGCATGTGGCGGGTGCCGTCGAACATCGCCAGCGCGCCGGCGACCGCGCCGGCGGTCGGCACCAGGCCGATCTCGCCGACGCCCTTGGCGCCGAACGGGCCTTCCGGCTCCGGCACCTCGACCAGCGTCACCTCGACCTTCGGCATGTGCTGGGCGCGCAGCACGCCGATCTCGCGCAGCTTCGCCGTCACCGGCATGCCGTCCTTGCACGGAAGCTCCTCGGTCAGGGCGTAGCCGAGTCCCATATGCACGGCGCCTTCGATCTGGGCCGTGCACTGCTGCGGGTTGAGCGCACGACCCACGTCGTGCGCCGCGTACACCGTGTCGACGGCGCCGGCCTCGTTCAGCACCACGACCTGGGTGGCCCAGCCGAAGGTCGTGTGCGTCTTGATCTTCCCGTTCTTGGTCTCGCCGGGCGCCGTGGTGTCGTCGACGACGGTGGTGCCCTCGTAGACGCGGCCGGCGAGATCGTCGAGCGACAGGCCCTTGGCGAGATCGAGCTTCAGCTTCTCGGCGGCGTCGATGACGGCGCGGCCGGCGAGCAGCGTCGCGCGCGAGCCGGTGGTCTGGCCGGCGCCGAGCTCGAAGCGGGTGTTGACCTGCGGCCGGAAGATGTCGGCCGGCAGATGCGTCACCTCGACGGCGCACTGGGTCAGGATGGTGAGCAGGCCCTGCCCCATCTCGGTGAAGCCGGTGTGCAGGTCGATGGTGCCGTCCGGCTGCACGACGAGACGCGCATGGCCGCGCTCGATCGCGCCGTTGCCGAGGCCGGAGTTCTTCAGCGCGCAGGCGATGCCGACCGCGCGGCCGGCGTTCTTCGCCGCGTAATAGGCGTCCTTGACGGCCGCGAGCGTCGTCTCGACGCCGATCGGCTTGTCGAGAATCTGCCCGGTCGTGTAGGCGTCGCCGGTGCGCAGCACGTTGCGCCAGCGCATCTCGAAGCCGTCGAGCCCGACCTCGGCGGCGAGCAGATCGAGGCAGCCCTCGATCGCGAAGCTGGTCTGGTTGACGCCGAAGCCGCGCATCGCGCCGCAGGGCGGGTTGTTGGTGTAGGCGGCGGTCGATTCGATGTCGATCGCCGGCACCTTGTAGGGGCCGACCGCGTGACCGGCGGCCCGCTCCAGCACCTTGCCGCCGACCGAGGCGTAGGCGCCCGAGTCGCCCATGATCGAGATCTTGGCGCCGGTGAGATGCCCCTGCGCGTCGCAACCGACCGTGTAGGTCATGGTCAGTGGATGGCGCTTGGGATGCATGCGCACCGATTCGTCGCGGGTCAGCGTCACCCGCACGGGCCGCCCGGTCATGCGGGCGAGCAGCGCGGTCTGCGCCTGGATGGTCATGTCCTCGCGGCCCCCGAAGGCGCCGCCGTTCGGCATCAACTCGACGAACAGGTTCTCTTCCGGCTCGCCCAGCACGCTCGCGACCTGGCGGCGGTCGTCGAAGATGCCCTGGCCCTGGCTGTAGATGTGCAGACGGCCGTCGGGCAGCGGCACGGCGAGCGTCGCCTCGGTCTCCAGGAACAAATGCTCGATGCGCTGTGTCCGCCAGGTGCCGGTGACGACGTGCGCAGAGCCCTTCAGGGCCGCGGCGGCGTCGCCCTTCACGATCTTCGTCACCTGCAGGACGTTGGCGTGGACCGGATTGACCCGTGGCGCCCCCGGCTTCACCGACTCGAACGGGTCGAGCACCGGCGGCAGCGGCTCGTAATCGACCTCGACCAGCGCGGCCGCCGCGCGGGCGATGCGGGCCGTGTCGGCCGCGATCGCGGCGACCACGTCGCCGACACAGCGGACCTCCTCGCTCTCGGCGACCATCACGGGCCAGTCCGGATAGATCAGGCCGACCCAGCGGTTGCCGGGCACGTCCCTGGCGGTCGCGACCGCTTGCACGCCGGGCAGCGCGCGGGCCTTGCTCACGTCGATCGATTTCACGCGCGCACGCGCATGGGGCGACAACACCACCACGCCGTGCAGCATGTTCGGCACGTCGATGTCGGCGACGAACGGCCGGCGGCCGAGCACCAGGTCGGCCCCCTGCCAGCGTTGCAGCGGCTCGCCGACGCCGCCGTTCTCGACCACGGGCGGCAGCGCGCCGCCGCGCTTGGCCTTGTGGATCAGCTCGACGGCGTCGAGGATCTTCACATAGCCGGTGCAGCGGCACAAATGCCCGTCGAGCGCCTTGGCGATCTCGTCGCGCGTGTAATCGCGGTCCTGGTCGGTGAGGTACTTGATGCGCAGCACCAGGCCCGGCGTGCAGTAGCCGCACTGCAGGCCGGCGGTCGCCTGGAAGGCGTCGGCGTAGAGCTTGCGCTCGTTGTCGGAGACGCCTTCCAGCGTGAGGATCGAGCGCCCCTCGATCTGCGCCACCTTGATCGAGCAGGTGACCTTGGGCTGGCCCTCGATCAACACCAGACAGCAGCCGCATTCCTTCTGGGGCGCGCAGCCGGGCTTGATCGACTTGATCTTGAAATGCTCGCGCAGCACGTCGAGCAGCGGCTCGTCGGCGAGCGTATCGACCGCGACGAGCTCGCCGTTCAGGCGGAAGCGGACTGTTTTGGTCATTATGGCGCTTCTCCTAGGGTGACTCTCAGAATCCGAAGTCGCCGAAGACGTCGTGGAGCTGCTCGCTGCGCCGCAGCTTCGCCTGCGCCGTCTCGCCGAGCGCGAGCGCGACCTCGGCGCACAGGTGATTGAGCAGGCTGAGCGGCGCCACGTAGGAATCGAACAGGCTGGCGCCGCGGCTGAGGCAGCGGAACGTGACGGTCGCCTCGTCGGCGACGTCGCCGAGCGACGGATCGGTGAGCAGAACGACGTCGGCCCCGGCCGAGCGGGCGACGCGCAGGATCTTGGCCAGCACGGGCGGCCGACGGCGGAAGCCCAGCATCAGCACGGCGTCGCCGGCCGACAGGGTCGAGAGATCCTCGGCCAGCGTCTGGCCGGGCAGCGGGAGCAGACGGACGTCCGGCTTCACCTGCACCAGCAGCTCGCGGGCGTAGAGCGCCAGCGCGTGGCTGTTGCGGAAGCCGACGACGAAGAGGCGCGGCGCCTTCGCCAGCACGGCGACGGCGCGCTCGGCGTGCTCGGGCGGGATGCCCTTCAAGGTCAGGGTCAGGCAGGCGAGGTCGTGCTCGAGATGGCGACCGAGATTGCCCGGCATCGCGGTCTCGCGCAGCTCGGCGAGCGGCGAGCCCGACGCCATGCCGGCGCGGGCCTGCTGTCGCAAGTCCTGGTAGTCCGCATAGCCGAGCCGCCGCACGAGGCGGGTGGCGGTCGCCTTGGAGACGCCGGCCCGTTCCGCCAGCTCGGTCGCAGAATACGCGGGCAGCTCGTCGCCCAGGTCGAGCAGCACGTCGGCGATCTTCCGTTCGCCGGCGGGCAGGCGCTCGTACTGGGCGCGGATCGCTTGGTCCAAGGGCTGCACCATGCCGGAGAGAGAAACACAAATTTCATCTAGACGCAAATGCGAAATTCGTGTTTCATGCGCGCGAACCGGCCGGATATACGCCGCGCCTGCCCGCCACGGCATCCGGACCGTCACGAGGTTCTCGCTCCGTACGGAGTCGTGCGGATCAGGAGGCCATGCGGGTGCTGGGCACGTCGCCTCGGGCGGCGGGCCGGGGATGCCGGGAACGCAGTCCCATGCGATTGGAGATACCGATGTCGAAGCTCGATGGCCGCGTGGCCGAACTCGCCGAAAAGTACCACCCGCTGGCGATCGAAATCCTCAAAGAGGCCATCCGGATCCCGGCCGACTATGTCGACCGTCCGGTGGAGCAGGGTGGCGACCCGCGCTGCGGCACCTCGAATCACGAGTTCCCCCGCCTCGACTATCTGCGCAAGAAGATCATCGAGATCGGTGCCGTGCGCGAGGCGAAGGACGTCGATTTCGACGCCTTCGGCAATCTCGTCTGGGTGGTGACCGACCCGAGCGACGGCATCCCGGCCGACAGCAAGAAGGTCATCTATCTCGACGGCCACACCGACACGGTGAAGCCGCTGCGCGACGTCTGGCTCGCCAAGACGAACGGCGGCGTCGACGTCTATGACGGCCTTCTCGACCGCACGAAGATCACCAAGCCGATGCTGGAGAAGGAGCTCGGCTGGGTGCCGCCGGAGAGCGAGTGGGACAATCTCCTGTTCGGGCGCGGCTCGGCCGACCAGCTGGGCGGCGTGATCTCGCAGATCGTCGCTTCGAAGATTCTCCTCGAGCTCGCGCCCGAAGGCGCGCTCAAGGGCGTGATCGTTCGCTCCTACGCGACCGTCTGCGAGGAGGACAACGACGGCGCCGGCCCGATGTATGTGATGCGCAACGTCTTGCCGGGCGCCGCGCCCGAGCTGATCCCCGACGTCGTGATCCTCACCGACTCGACCGGCGACGCCAAGAAGGGCGCGCTCGGCATCTATCGGGGCCAGCGCGGCCGCATGCAGATCGAGGTGACGGTGACGGGCCGCTCGTCGCACGGCTCGATGCCGTGGATGGGCCTCAACCCGCTCGAATACGGCGCCGCGATCCTGAAGGAGGCGGCCGACAAGTACGAGAAGCGCGACGGCTTCCTGGACAACGACTTCCTCGGCCACGGCACCCGCACCGCCTCGTGGGCGACGCTCGACACGCCGAGCGACTGCGCCGTGCCGGCCCGCTTCACGTTCCGGTTCGACCGCCGCCTCACCATCGGCGAGACGCCCGAGCAATCCGTGAAGGACGTCGAGAGCTTGTCGTCGGTCGCGGCGGCGCGCGCCGCCGGCCTCGAGGTCACGGTCGCGATCCCGGTCTATCCGGACGCGAGCTGGAAGGGCTACGTGCTCAACAACGACCAGATCTATCTCGGCTGGGTGACGCCGGAGGAGCATCCGGCGATCGCGGCCGCCGTGACGGCCTACAAGGGCGTCGTCAGCCCGCACGTCGACGGCGTCAGCGGCACCGGCGGCTTCATCCCGAAGGAGCCGCGCGTCGACCGCTGGATCTTCTCGACCGACGGCGTCGGCTATCCGGTGCCCAAGGACGACACGTCGATCCCGGTCGGCGCGAGCAAGAACTGGGTCGTCTCCGGCGCCTACAAGCACCCGGCCATGTTCGGCTTCGCCCCCGGCATCGAGCAGAACACCCACAAGATCGCCGAATGCGTCGACGTGCGCGAGGTGCGGCACTGCATCGCCTTCCTGGCGCGCTTCCCCAGCGTGTTCGCCGGCACCGCCTGACACGCCCCATCCTGAGCGACTTCTGGTGAACTCCGAGGCCCGCGAAGGAGCGTCGTTCACCTCTCCCCAGCGGGGAGAGGTCGGATCTCGCGCGATCGCGCGAGATCCGGGTGAGGGGGGGCCGAGGCCAGCCATCGGCGCCGTAAACCCTCACCCCGACGCGCTGCGCGCGTCGACCCTCTCCCTCAGGGAGAGGGTGACCGTGCGGAGTCGGACCGACGTGGGCCGACCCCGATCAACGAGAGCCGCTCTTGCTTCGGACCAACCAGGCAGGGTTTAGGCCCTGCTCCCCCGCCATCTCATCGAGGACGACACCCATGACCAGCGCCATCGAAAAAGAGCTCGCCGCCTTCAAGGCCCTGAAGACCGACCTGTTCCACAAGGACTTCCTGATCACCTGGGATCATCCCCTGGACGAGATCAAGGCGATCCTGACGCTCGCCGAGGCGCTCAAGCAGCTGCACGCGCAGGGCACGTCCTACCGGGCCTTCGAGTCCGGGCTGGCCATCTCGATCTTCCGCGACAACTCGACCCGCACGCGGTTCTCGTTCGCGGCGGCCGCGAGCGCGCTCGGCTTCACGCTGTCCGAGCTCGACGAGGAGAAGAGCCAGATCGCCCACGGCGAGACCGTGCGCGAGACCGCCAACATGATCTCGTTCATGGCCGAGGCGATCGGCATCCGCGACGACATGTTCCTGGGCGAGGGCAACACCTACATGCGCGAGGTGGGGGACGCCCTGACCGAGGGCACCCGGAAGGGTGTGCTGCATCGCCGCCCGAGCATCATCAACCTGCAGTGCGACATCGACCATCCGACCCAGGCGCTCGCCGATCTCGCCTGGCTGAAGAAGCACTTCGGCGGCCTGGAGAACCTGCGCGGCAAGAAGATCGCCATGACCTGGGCCTACAGCCCGAGCTACGGCAAGCCGCTCTCGGTGCCGCAGGGCGTGATCGGCCTGATGAGCCGCTTCGGCATGAACGTCAGCCTCGCCCATCCGGAAGGCTACGGCCTGATTCCGGACGTGATCGAGACGGCGCGCAAGCAGGCGACCGAAACGGGCGGCTCGTTCGAGGTGGTCAACAGCATGGAGGCCGCCTTCGAGAACGCCGACATCGTCTATCCGAAGTCGTGGGCGCCTTATCAGGTCATGCAGCGCCGCACCGAGCTTCTCAAGGTCTCCGACAAGGACGGCCTCAAGGCGCTGGAGAAGGAGTGCCTGGCCAACAACGCCAAGTTCCAGAACTGGGAATGCGACCGCGCCAAGATGAACCTCACCCGCGACAAGTCGGCCCTCTACATGCACTGTCTGCCGGCCGACATCACCGACGTGAGCTGCAAGAAGGGCGAGGTCTCGGCCGAGGTCTTCGAGCAGTACCGCATCCCGACCTATCACGAGGCGAGCTACAAGCCGTTCGTGATCAGCGCCCTGATGTTCCTCACCCGCCTGCGCGATCCGGCGGCGAAGCTCGAGGAGATCATCCGCCGCGCCAAGCCGCTCAGCCTCTGAGGCGGACCAGCGACCGTCACGACGTCTCGGTCATTCCGGGCCGGCGCGCAGCGCCGGCCCCGGAATCCCGCCGGGATTTCTGGATTCGTGGTTGGATTCCGGGTTCGCACCTGCGGTGCGCCCCGGAATGACGTTGACATAATTTGCCGGCGTCAATGACAGCCGGCCGAAGAGTCTCCACCGGGAGGGGGCTGCCAATGTCGAAGAGCAAGACCGTCGTCGTCGCGCTCGGCGGCAATTCGTTCATCGCCGACGAGAGTCATCAATCGGTTCCGGACCAGTACCGCGCCGCCGAGAAGGCCTGTGCCGAGATCGTGCAGCTGCTGCGTGATCCGGCGCTGCGGCTCGTCGTCACGCACGGCAACGGTCCGCAGGTCGGTTTCATCCTGCGCCGCTCGGAGCTCGCCGCGCCGGCGCTCCACCAGGTGCCGCTCGATTCCTGCGTCGCCGACACCCAGGGCGCGCTCGGCTATCAGCTCGAGCTGGCGCTGCGCAACGAGATGCGGCGCCACGGCGTGAGCCGTCCACCGGCCGCGCTGGTGACGCTCGTCGCGGTCGATCGCGACGATCCGGCGTTCAAGAACCCGACCAAGCCGATCGGCTCCTTCATGACCAAGGAGAAGGCCGAGGAGCATCGCGCCAAGGACGGTTGGGACGTGGTGGAGGACGCGGGCCGCGGCTGGCGCCGCGTCGTCGCGTCGCCGCAGCCCAAGGCGATTCTCGATCTCGAAGCGGTTCAGCGTCTGCTCGAGGCCGGCTTCGTCGTCGTCGCGGCCGGCGGGGGCGGCATCGCCGTCGTCGAGGACGAGACCGGCTCGCTCGCCGGCGCCTCCGCCGTGGTCGACAAGGATCTCGCCTCGAGCCTGCTCGCCCGCCAGCTCGGCGCCCAGATGCTGGTCATCACCACGGGCGTCGAGAAGGTCGCGCTCGATTTCGGCAAGCCGACGCAGCGCGCCCTCGACACCATGACGCTCGTCGAGGCCCGGCGGTACATGGCCGAAGGCCATTTCAAGCCCGGCAGCATGCTGCCCAAGGTCGAGGCCTGCGTGGCATTCCTGGAGGGCGGCGGCCGTGAGGCCGTGATCACGGATCCGGGCCACATGGCCGCCGCGATCGAAGGCCGGGCCGGGACGCGGGTCGTCGCCTGACCCGGGATGCGGGCAGGATCCGCGTCGACGCGTTGCGATCGGCGGCGCCGAGCCCGCGACCCGAACCCTGTGTACCGTGAGTCACTGTCGCCGAGCGTATGGATCCCGGGCTCGCGGACGTGCAGTCCGCGTTCCGGGATGACGAAATTTGCAAAACCCGCGCCCGCGCGGACGACGACCATCGAGAAGAAGGCCGTGACTTCCTCGAATCGGCGCCGATGCGCCGGTGCGCCTCAGCCGCGCCTGGTGAACGGCTCGACCGCCATGGCGCCGCGGACGAACTGGATCATCACGACGAGCCCGAGCAGCATGAACGTGGCCTGCACGACATACTCGCCGATCGACCCGAGCCCGAGCAGATTCGCCACCGCCCAGCCGCCCGCGAAGGCGGCGCCGAACACCTCGGCCCCGATCAGCACGGTCGCACCGGTCACGGTGATCACGCTCGGCCAGGCGATGCGGCGGGAGACGGGCTTGGAGACGGTGTCGAGCACGAGCGGTTCCTTGGTTCGAACGGCCGGACTCTCCACGAAAGCCGGCCGGCGTCAACCCGGCCCGGCGTCGCGGCGCCGGCCCGCCGGGTCGTGGCGGGCTGCCGATCACCAGCAGACGCGACGCGTCCAGCAACCGCGCCGGTTGCAGACGCGGCGCATCGCGCACGGCACCGCGTGGACGATGGAGGCGGACTTGGCGGCGGACTGTATCGCCGTTCCGCCGGTGGGGGCCGCCATGGCGACCGGTGCGAGCAGGAGCCCGAGGGCGATGGCGGCGAGGCCGCCCGGCACTATATTGCGCATGTGGTTCTCGACGGTCGGCCGCGGCCCGGGATCGCCGACGGCGGTGCTGCTCTTCCACACCGGCCGGCGCGTGCCGGCCGGCTCCCCGGTCCGCAGACCCTAACCCAGGCGGTAAGTCATGGCTGTTCAACCGTCCGCGAGCGCCTCCACGCCCGACGCCAATCCGTTCGACCTCGCGTGGACCGCCCCGTTCGAGGCGCCGCCCTTCGAAGCCATCCGGCCGGAGCATTTCGAGCCGGCCTTCGACGCGGCGCTCGCCGCCCACCGGGCCGAGATCGAGGCGATCGCGACCGATCCGGCCGCTCCGACCTTCGCCAACACCATCGCGGCGCTGGAGCGCAGCGGCCGGGCGCTGAGCAAAGTGTCGGCCGTGTTCCACGTGCTCGCCGGCGCCCACACCAACGATGCGCTCCTGACGCTGGAGCGCAACCTGTCGCCACGGCTCGCCGCCCACGCGAACGCGATCCGCACCGACGGCCGGCTGTGGGCCCGCATCGTCGCGCTCGGCGACGGCGCGGAGCTCCCGCCCGAGGACGCAAGGGTGCTGGAGCGCTACCGGGTCACGTTCCGCCGCTCCGGCGCCGGTCTCGACGCCGCCGCCAAGGCGCGGCTCGCCGAGATCACGACGCGGCTGGCGACGCTCGGCACCACGTTCAGCCAGAACGTGCTCGCCGACGAGCAGTCCTTCGTCCTGGTGCTGAACGACGAGGCGGATCTGGACGGCCTCTCCGCCTCGGCCCGCGAGGAGGCGAAGACGGCGGCCGCCGAGCGCGGCCATCCCGGCAAGTACGCCATCACGCTCGCCCGCTCCAGCGTCGAGGGTTTTCTTCGCTCGGCCGAGCGACGGGACTTGCGTGAGCAGGCCTTCAAGGCCTGGGCGGCGCGCGGCGAATCGGGCGGACCGACCGACAACACCGCCGTGATCGCCGAGACGGTGCGGTTGCGCGCCGAGCGGGCGCGGCTGCTCGGCTACGACAGCTTCGCGGCGTTCCGGCTGGAGGACGCGATGGCCAAGACGCCGGAGGCGGTGCGGGCGCTGCTCGACCGCGTCTGGACGCCGGCGCGCGCCCGGGCGCTCGCCGACCGCGACGCCATGCAGGAGATGATCCGGGCCGAGGGCGGCAATTTCGCGCTCGCCGCCTGGGACTGGCGCTTCTACGCCGAGAAGCTGCGCAAGGCGCGCTACGGCATCGACGAGGAGGAGGTGCGCCCCTATCTGCCGCTGGAGCGGATGATCGCCGCCGCCTTCGACACCGCCGGCAGGCTGTTCGGGCTCGGCTTCGCCGAGCGGCACGACGTGCCGGTGTGGCACCCCGACGTCCGGGTGTGGGAGGTGACGGGGCCGGGCGGGGCGACGGTCGGCCTGTTCTTCGGCGACTATTTCGCCCGCAGCAGCAAGCGGTCGGGCGCCTGGATGACGTCGCTGCGCAAGCAGGAGAAGCTCGACGGGACGGTGCTGCCGCTGATCGTCAACGTGATGAACTTCGCCAAGCCGGCCCCCGGCGAGCCCGCGCTCCTCTCCTTCGACGACGCCCGCACGCTGTTTCACGAGTTCGGCCACGCCCTGCACGGGCTGCTCTCCGACGTGACCTACCCGACCATCTCGGGCACCAGCGTCGCCACCGACTTCGTCGAGCTGCCCTCGCAACTCTACGAGCACTGGATGGAGCATTCCGCCGTGCTGAAGCGCTTCGCCCGCCACGCCGTGACGGGTGAGCCGATGCCGGACGACCTGATCGCTCGTCTCGCCCGCGCCCGCACCTTCGGCCAGGGCTTCGCGACCGTCGAGTATGTCGCCTCCGCCCTGGTCGATCTCGATCTGCACGTGCTGTCGCCGGAGGCGGCCGCCGAGGTCGACCCGAAGGCGTTCGAGCGCGACTCCCTCGCCCGCATCGGCATGCCCGAAGAAATCGTCATGCGTCACCGCACCCCGCACTTCACCCACGTGTTCTCGGGCGGCGGCTACGCGGCCGCCTATTACAGCTACATGTGGTCCGAGGTGCTCGACGCCGACGCCTTCGCGGCCTTCGAGGAGACCGGCGACGTGTTCGACCCCGTCGTCGCGAAGAAGCTGAAGGACTTCGTCTACGCCGCCGGCGGCGCACGCGACCCGGTCGACGCCTACGTCGCCTTCCGGGGCCGCCTGCCCGAAGCCGACGCCCTCCTGAAGAAGCGAGGGCTCACCGAGGCGGCGGCCTAATCGCCGGCCAAAGACGCCGCTCATTCCCGCGAAAGCGGGAATCCAGTATTGCTCTGCCTCGTCGCCCCTGGATCCCCGCCTGCGCGGGGACGAGCGGGGGCACGAATGCCGTCCTCCAGCCTCGGTCGTCACGCGTCGTCGGTGACGACCCGATCGCATGCCCGAGCCCGCATGACCCTCCACACTGCCGGACATCGCCGCGGCGTCGCTGCCGCTCCTCATCATGCCGCCGCCGAGGCGGGACGCGCCGTGCTGGCCGACGGTGGCAACGCGCTCGAGGCCATGGTCGCCATGGCGGCCATGATCGCCGCCATCTATCCGCACATGACCCATGTGGGCGGCGACGGGTTCTGGCTCGTCCACGAGCCGGGCGGGAAGGTCCGCGCCCTGATGGCCCCCGGGCCGGCGGGCACGAACGCCCGCGTCGAGCTCTATCGCGAGCACGAGGCGATCCCGACCCGCGGTCCGCTCGCGGCCCTCACCGTGCCGGGCGCCGTGTCGGGCTGGGCGCTGGCGCTGGAGGCCGCAAAGGCGCTTGGCGGAAAAACACCGCTGTCCGTGCTGCTCGCGCCGGCCATCAAGGCGGCCCGCGAGGGCTACGTCGTCAGCGCCAGCCAGAACGCCCTCACGACGACCCATCTCGCCGCCCTGGAAAAATCTCCCGGCTTCGCCGAGGTCTTCCTGGCCGACGGCAAGCCGCCGGAGACCGGCGCGACCATGCGCCAGCCGGCGCTCGCCGCGACGCTCGACCATCTCGCCCAGGCGGGACTCGACGACTTCTATCGCGGTGACGTCGGCCGCGAGATCGCCGCCGATCTCGACCGCATCGGCAGCCCGGTGACGCGCGCCGATCTCGCGGCCCAGCGCGCCTATGTGACGGCGCCGCTGTCGACCAGAATCGCGGTCGGCACGCTCCACAACGCGCCGCCGCCGACGCAAGGCTTGGCGTCGCTGATCATCATGGCGCTGTTCGACCGGCTGCGGGTGGCGCAGGCCGAGGGCTTCGATCACGTCCACGGGATCGTCGAGGCGACCAAGCGCGCGTTCATCGTCCGCGACCGCGTCGTCACCGACCCGGATCGGCTGCCGGTGCCGCTCGACACGCTGCTCGACCCGCAGCGGCTCGACGCCGAGGCGGCGAAGATCGACAGGCGCCGGGCCGCCCCGTGGCCGCACAAGGACGACAAGGGCGACACCGTCTGGATGGGCGCGGCCGACGCCAGCGGCCTCGTCGTCTCCTACATCCAGTCGATCTACTGGGAGTTCGGCTCCGGCTGCGTGCTGCCGCGGACCGGTGTGCTGATGCAGAATCGCGGCGCGAGCTTCTCGCTCGACCCGAAGGCGCTTCGCGCGCTCGCGCCCGGGCGAAAGCCGTTCCACACCCTCAATCCCGCGCTGGCCGTCCTGAAGGACGGCCGGGTGATGGCCTACGGCACCATGGGGGGCGACGGCCAGCCGCAGACGCAAGCCGCGGTGTTCAGCCGCCACGTGCTGTTCGGGCAAGGACTCGCCGAGGCGCTCGACGCGCCGCGCTGGCTGCTCGGCCGCACCTGGGGGGCGGCCCGCGACAACTTGCGCCTCGAGCCGCGCTTCCCCGACCGGCTGGTCGACCGGCTCCTGTCGGCCGGCCACGAGATCGAGCTGGTGCCGGAGCCCTATTCGGTCACGATGGGCCATGCCGGCGCCGTGGTGATGCATCCCGACGGCTCCATCGAGGGCGGCCACGACCCGCGCGCCGACGGCGGTGCCGCCGGGGTGTGAGCGGGGCCTCCATGGCGGTCGTTCCGGGGCGCACCGTCCGGGGCGCACCGAAGGTGCGAACCCGGAATCCGCCGGCAGGCTCCGACGCCCGGGCCGGAGTCCGGGTTCGCCGCTGCGCGGCGCCCGCCCCGTAAGGCCCCGTTAAGCCTTCCTTCCGCCCCACTCGCCATTATGGTCGGTTCACGTCGCGCGACGATTCCGCCGTCGCCGAGGACGCCGAGGGCCCCCGCATGACCCATCGTTCGACCGCAAGGCCGCGCGGCCTCGCCGTGCTGCTTGCGCTGGCCGTTTGCCTGATCGTGCCCGGCGCCGCCCGCGCCCACCCGCATGTCTGGGTGGTGATGAAGAGCGAGCTGGTCTACGCCCCCGACGGCACCGTCACGGGCGTCCGCCATGCCTGGACGTTCGACGACATGTTCTCGACCTACGCCGTGCAGGGGCTCGAGTCGAAGCAGAAGGGCGTGTTCACCCGCGAGGAGCTGAAGGATCTCGCCGAGGTGAACGTCACGTCGCTGAAGGAGTACGACTTCTTCACCTACGCCAAGCTCGACGGCAAGGCCTCGCCCTTCGTCGACCCGACCGACTACTGGCTCGAATACAAGAACGAGATGCTGACCTTGCACTTCACCCTGCCGCTCAAGGCGCCCGTGAAGGCCAAGGGTATCGATCTCGAGGTCTACGACCCGGCCTACTTCGTCGACTTCTCCTTCGCCGACGGAGCCGACCCGTTCGTGCTGAAGAACCCGCCCGGCGCCTGCAAGGTGGCGATCAGGAAGCCCAACGAGGCGGAGACCGACGCCAAGCTGAAATCGCTCAACGAGGCGGCCTTCACCCAGGAGAACGCCAAGTTCGGCCAGCTCTTCGCCAACACGGTCTCGGTCCGCTGCCCATGAGCTCGTCGAGGATCCTGTCGAGGTCGACGATGCGCCCGCGCACGCTGCTCACCGCGGGGCTCGTCCTCGCCGGCCTGTCCGGACTGGTGGTCGCGCTCTGCGCCGGCGCCGACCCGGCGCTGGCCCAGGGCACTTCGCCCTTCGGCGTGCCGCGGCCGCCGTCGCCGCCCCCGGCGCCGGCCGCCGACGGCATCGTCGGCTGGCTCCTCGCCGAGCAGGCGCGCTTCTACCGCGCGCTGTCCGGTCTCGTGCGCGCCGCCAAGCAGGACGGCACCGCCGTGTGGAGCCTGCTCGGTGTGTCGTTCCTCTACGGCATCTTCCATGCCGCCGGTCCGGGCCACGGCAAGGCGGTGATCTCCTCCTACATGATCGCCAACGAGGAGACCTGGAAGCGCGGCGTGATCCTGTCTTTCGCCTCGGCGTTCCTGCAGGCCGTGGTGGCGGTCGCCGTGGTGGCGGTCGCCGCGATCGCCCTCAACGCCACCGCCAAGACCATGAACGAGGCGGTGCGCTGGATCGAGATCGTCAGCTACGCGCTGATCGCGCTGGTCGGCGCCCGGCTGGTGTGGGTGAAGGGCCGTGGCTTCCTGGCGGCGCTCGCCGCGCTGCGGGTCGGGCGCGTGGCGGCACCGGTGGCGAGCCCGGCACTGGTGCCGACCGGTCCGGTCGCGGTCGATCCGGTTCCGGCGACGACGCGCGAGCCGGCGCTCGCCGGCCTCGTCCATGCCGGTCATTCGCATCACGATCATGCGCACGATCACGCCCGTGAGCTCGGCCACGCCCGTCATGATCACGTCCATGGCGCCGCCTGCGGCTGCGGCCACGATCATCGTCATGATCATCATCACCATGATCACGACCACGCCCATGATCACGGCCATGATCACGCCCATGCTCCGGCCGCCGCGGCGCATCGCCCCGACGCGGTGGTGACGAGCGCCGTCGCGCCCGATCATGCGCACCATGATCATGCGCATCACGACCACGCTCGTCACGACCACGCTCGTCACGACCACGCTCGTCACGACCACACCCACGCCGACCACGTGCACGGCCCCGACTGCGGCTGCGCGCACGGACCCGACCCGAAGGATCTCGCCGGTCCGGGCGGCTGGTCGCGCGGGCTCGCCGCGATCGTCGCGGTCGGGCTGCGGCCGTGCTCGGGCGCCATCCTGGTGCTGGTCTTCGCGCTCGCGCAGGGCCTGTTCTGGGCCGGCGTCGGCGCCACCTTCGCGATGGGGCTCGGCACCGCCGTCACGGTGGCGGCGATCGCCACGATCGCGGTCGGCGCCAAGGCGGTGGCGACGCGCTTCGCCGCCCACCGCGAAGGGCGCGGCGCGCTTTTCCTGCGTGGCCTCGAGGTCGCGGCCGCCTGCGGCGTGCTGCTGTTCGGGGTCGCCCTTCTGGCCGGCTACATGGTCACCGAGCGGATGATCTGACGGCGCCGCCGGACGGCGTCGCGGTCCCGGGCGTCGCGGCCCGGGCGGGCGACGCGAAGGGATTGCGATAGCATCCGCCGCCGTTGCCCGAGACGGCCGCCATGCACTGCGCCCGGGTGGCGAAGCCGCAGTTCACCACGGCGCCGTCCATGCTGTACTCGGCACACCAAGGCCACATCGGCGAACCAGAATCACGTCGCCGGGCCGGCGTCTCCGCCGGCGCCGTGCCGATGCCGCCGGCCGCGACCAGGCAGGCCGCGACCAGGACGACGACGCCGAGCCGCATCAGCCGAAGTCCTCGGCGCGCAGCATGATCTCGTCGCCCGGCGCGGTTCGCGCCGCGGCGCGGTTCCAGGCCTGCCGGTACTGGTCGAGCGTCGCGCGATCGGCGATGCCCTTGTCGCGGGCGACCCGTTCCAGCGCGGCGAGCCAGCTCTCGAAATAACCGTCGTCGCGGCCGGCCTTGCGGGCGCCGCGGATCTCGGTGCCGAGCGCCTGCGCCCAGTCGAGCCAGGTGAAGACGCCGCGCTGCTCCATCAGCATCGTCAGGACGAAGGCGAGCGCCTCCCAGCGGTCGGCGAACAAAGGCCCTTCGGCGTCGCGCGGGATCGCCGTCATCGCCTTGGCGCCCAGTGCCGCGTCGGTCATGGTGTCGTCGTCGGGCGGCGGCACGGGCGCGTCGGGATGCGGCACGACGCGGGCCACATAGACGTCGACGAAGCTGTCGAGCACGTCGGCCTCGACCCCGCCGCGCTCCGTCACGAGCGTGGCGACGGCGCGCACCCGCAGCTCGTGGTCGGACAGCATGGGGCGGCCTCCTGCGGATGTCCGGCCGGGTCGGCCGTGACCTGCACGGTATAGGAGTGACGGCGGCTTGACCATGCCGAAGGCGCGCCGCCGGCGGCCGCGGCCGGTGCCTCAGGCCTCGAGATGGCGACGCGGCAGCAGGCGGGTCAGGACGCCGCCGACCGGGCCGAACAGCACCGAGGCGACGTAGACGGCAGCCGCCACCAGGATGATCGACGGGCCGGAGGGCGCGCCGGTGTGGAACGACACCAGGAGCCCGACACAGCCGGACACCACGCCGGTCGCGACCGCGACCGTGACCATGCCGGTGATGTCGCGCGCCCAGAACCGGCCGACCGTCGCCGGAATGATCACGATGCCGACCGACAGGAGCGTGCCGAGCGCGTGGAAGCCGCCGACCAGATTGAGCACCAGCAGCGTGAGGAAGGCGATGTAGGCCGGCGTGCCGGCGCGGCTGACCGAGCGCAGGAAGCCGGGGTCGACGCAGTCGAGCACCAGCGGCCGCCAGATGACGGCGAGCACCACGAGCGAGATGGTCGCGATCGACGCCATCAGCATCAGGGTCGGATCGTCGAGCGCCAGGACGCTGCCGAACAGGAAGTTCAGCAGGTCGACATTGTTGCCGCGCACCGACACGATGATCACGCCGAGCGCGAGCGACATCAGGAAGAAGGCGGCGAGCGAGGCGTCCTCCTTCAGCTCGGTCACCCGCGCCACGAGGCCTGCGAGCAGCGCCACTGTGAGGCCGGCCACCAGCCCGCCGAGCGTCATGGCGAACAAATCGAGCCCCGCCACCATGAAGCCGAGCGCGGCGCCGGGCAGGATCGCGTGCGCCATGGTGTCGCCGACCAGGCTCATCCGCCGCAGCATCAAAATGACGCCGACCGGCCCGGCCCCGAACGACAGCGCCACCGTCCCGGCCAGCGCCCGGCGCATGAACTCGAACTCCTGGAACGGGCCGATCAGCAGGTCGTACATGGCGCGGGCCGATCGGCGTTCGTAATTGCATCAGCCCGGCGCGCGGTGTCCTCACCTCTCCCCTGCGGGGAGCGGTCGACGCGCGTAGCGCGGCGGGTGAGGGGGTGCCGAGGCCAGCCATCGACGCATACGCCCCTCACCCCGGGCGCGAGCTGCGCCCGCGCCCGACCCTCTCCCCACGGGAGAGGGTAAGTCTCGCACGCGGCCGGCACATTCCCAGGCCGGGCATGACGGGTCGGAGTTTGCGTCATCCTCACTCCGCGGCCACCCGGCATTCGGCGGCGTCCTCGTCGAAGGCCTCGCACATGCGGCGCGCCTTCGTCAGGTTGGCGGGCGTGAGCACGTCGGCGGCCGGCCCCCATGCGACCTTCTCGCGCGCCAGCAAGAGAACCTCGGGGAAGCTCGTGCGCACCATCTCGAGGTCGTGCAGCGCGGCCAGGATGGTGCGGCCCTCGCCGTGCCAGCGTCGCACCAGGCCGAACAGGTCGGCCGCCGTCTTGGCGTCGATGGCGTTGAACGGCTCGTCGAGCACGATCAGCCGCGCGTCCTGCAGGAGCAGGCGCGCGAACAGGACGCGCTGGAGCTGGCCGCCCGAGAGGTTGCCGATCGGCCGCCGCTCGAAGCCGGTGAGCCCGACCGCTTCGAGCGCATGGTGGATGTGGTGGCGGGCCGAGGCGCCGATGCCGGCGAACAGCCCCGTGGTCCGCCACAGGCCCATGGCGACGAGGTCGTAGACGCTGATCGGGAAGGTCCGGTCGATGTCGGCGACCTGCGGCAGATAGGCGACGTCGCGGCGATCGAGGCCGCAGAGGTCGACCTTGCCGGAGAGCGGCCGCAACAGGCCGACGATGCCCTTGAACAGCGTCGACTTGCCGGCGCCGTTCGGCCCCACCACGGCGAGCAGGGCGCCGCGCTCGACCGTGCCGTCGAGGTGGTGGATCGCCGGGTGGCGCTCATAGCCGAGCGTCAGGTCGCGGAAGGCGAGCTGCGGGGTCATGGCGTCGTCGGCCGCCTCACGTCATCGCCCACAGCACCAGCCCCCACACGGCGACTGCCACCGCCGCGACGACGCCGAGCCGCGCCGCGAGCGAGGCGCGCAGCAGCGACGGCGGCAGGCGGGGCGAGGGATGGGCGTGGCCGGGATCGTGGTGGTGATGCGTCATGGCGCCTCGGAGGTTCGATACTGTTATAGCATCACAGGCGCGGTGCCAACCGGTGTTCCCCCTCCCCGCGCGCGGGCTACGGCATGCACACATTTCGGGTGGGCAAGAGCTTGTCTCGGAGGATCCAG
>NZ_JBHUIW010000035.1:0-39514 GCF_042682915.1 Rhodoplanes azumiensis
CTGGATCCTCCGAGACAAGCTCTTGCCCACCCGAAATGTGTGCATGCCGTAGCGCGCAGCGGGGAGAGGGAAAGCGAGCACTCGCGACGTCATTCGCACCACCGGTCGCCGCCGCCTCCTGCCCGCCGGCTGGGCGGCGGCTGCGTAAACTCGACGCTACCGAAGCGAGTTTCGATCTCGTATGATTCGAGGCTTCCCGGAGGAGTCATGTCGCGAGACTGTATCCAGATCATCCGCCGCGGGCGGGTTCTTCGGCTGCGCGATTTCACGCCGCGCACCACGGTGCTGGACTGGTTGCGTTTGGAAGAACGCTCGACCGGCACCAAGGAGGCCTGTGCCGAGGGCGACTGCGGCGCCTGCACGGTGGTGCTGGCGCGCCGGCGCGGCGACCGCGTCGTCCACGAGCCGGTCAACTCCTGCATCGCCTTCCTGGGCCAGATCGACGGCGCCGAGCTGATCACGGTGGAGGATCTGGCCGGGTCCGGGCCGGACGGATCCGGCCCGGAGAAGAGCGGCGCGCTTCATCCGGTGCAGGCAGCGCTCGCACAGGGGCACGGCTCGCAGTGCGGCTTCTGCACACCCGGCATCGTGATGAGCCTGTTCGCTCACTACCACCGCGTGTCCGACGACAAGCCCCGCGACCATGCGCCGTCGCGGGACGAGATCGACGAGGTGCTGGCCGGCAATCTGTGCCGCTGCACCGGCTACCGCCCGATCGTCGACGCCGCGACGGCGAGCCTCGCCGCCCCGGCCGCCGACCGTTTCGCCCGCAGCGCGCCGGAGCGTCTGGCGGCGCTGCGCGAGCTGGAGGACGGCCAGGACGTCCTCGTCGGCGACGAGACCTCGTTCTTCGCCGCGCCGGCGAACGAAGACTCCCTCGCCGCGTTGCTGGAGCAGCACCCGGACGCGACCATCGTGGCGGGCGCCACCGATGTCGGTCTTTGGGTGACGAAGAAGCTCGCCGCGCTGCCCAAGATCGTCCATGTCGGCCGCGTCGCCGGGCTCGATGCCGTCACCGACACGGCCGACACGCTGACGCTCGGCGCGGCGCTGCCGCTCGCCCGCGCCAGGCCGCTGCTGGGCGGGCTCGACCCCGACATCGACGAGCTGATGCGCCGCTTCGGCTCGACCCAGGTACGCACCTCGGGCACGGTCGGCGGCAACATCGCCAACGGCTCGCCGATCGGCGATCTCGCGCCGGTGCTGATCGCGCTCGGCGCAACGATCGAGCTGCGCAAGGGCGCGCGCGTCCGCACCGTGCCGGTGGAGGACTTCTTCGTCGCCTACGGCAAGCAGGATCGCGAGACCGGCGAGTTCGTGCGCCGGCTCGTCGTGCCGAAGCCGGCCGCCGACACGCGGCTGCGCGTGTTCAAGATCACCAAGCGCATGGACGAGGATATTTCGGCCGTGATGGGCGCCTTCGCTTTCACGCTGCGAGGTGATCGGATCGCGTCCGCCCGCATCGTCTCGGCCCGCATCGCCTTCGGCGGCATGGCGGGCGTGCCGAAGCGCGCGACCGCCGTCGAGACCGCGCTCGCCGGGGCGCCGGTCGCCGACCCCGCCACCTGGCGCGCGGCGGCGGAGAGGATCGGCGATGACTTCACCCCGCTCACCGATCAGCGCGGCAGCGCCGCCTACCGGCTGCAGGTGGCGAAGACCATCGTGATCAAGGCGCTGGCCGAGATCGCCGGCGTGCCGAGCGCGACGACGCGGGTGCGCCCGAGGGAGGTCGCCCGTGTCGCTTCGTGAAAAGCCCGAGGACATGCTGCGTCACGTCAGGAAGCCGCTGCCGCACGACAGTGCCGTCAAGCAGGTGCAGGGCGCCGCGCCCTATATCGACGATCTTCCCGAGCCGGCCGGCACCCTGCATGTCGCGGTCGGCGGCGCCACCAAGGCGCACGGCACGCTCGTGACGCTCGATCTCGATCGCGTCCGCACCGCGCAAGGCGTCGTCGCCGTCGTCACGGCGGCCGACATTCCCGGCAGGAACTGCGTCGCCGCCCACATGGACGACGAGCCGATCCTCGCGTCCGACACGATCGAGTTCCACGGCCAGCCGCTGTTCGCCGTCGTCGCGACGAGCCGTGACGCCGCGCGTCGCGCGGTGCCGCTCGCCGGCATCGAGATCACGCCGGCACCGCCCGCCGTCACGATCGACGACGGCCTCGCGACGGGCGCGCGCGTGCTGCCCGACTATGCGTTCGTCGGCGGCGACGTCGAAGCCGCCATCGCGGCGGCGCCCCACAAGGCGTCCGGCACGCTGCGCATGGGCGGCCAGGAGCACTTCTATCTGGAAGGCCAGATCGCGCTCGCGATCCCGGGCGAGGACGGCGCCATGCTGGTGCATTCCTCGACCCAGCATCCGACCGAGGTGCAGCACATCGTGGCGCGCACGCTCGGCGTGCCGGACGCCTTCGTCACCTGCGAGGTCCGCCGCATGGGCGGCGGCTTCGGCGGCAAGGAGACGCAGGCCTGCCAGTGGGCCGCGATCGCCGCCATCGCTGCGCGCGTCACCGGCCGGCCGTGCAAGCTGCGGCTCGACCGTGATGCCGACATGATGATGACCGGCAAGCGTCATGACTTCCGCGTCGACTGGTCGGTCGGCTTCGACGATGCGGGGCGCATCGCCGGGCTCGACGTGCTGCTCGCGGCGCGCTGCGGCATGTCGGCGGACTGCTCGGCCGGCGTCGTCGACCGCGCCATGTTCCACGCCGACAACACCTATCATCTGCCCGCCTTCCGCATCGACACGCGCCGCGTGAAGACCAACACGGTCTCCAACACGGCGTTCCGCGGTTTCGGCGGGCCGCAGGGCATGCTGGCGGCCGAGCGCGTGGTCGACGCCATCGCCTGGTCGCTCGGCCGCGATCCGCTCGACATCCGCAAGGCGAACTTCTACGCGCCGGGCCGCGACCGCACGCCCTATGGGCAGACGATCGAGGATCACGACGTCGGACTCGCGCTGATCGAGGAGCTGGAAAGGACGTCCGACTATCGCGCGCGCCGCGCCGCGATCGCCGCGTTCAACAAGACGTCGCCGATCCTCAAGCGCGGCCTCGCGCTGACGCCGCTGAAGTTCGGTATCTCGTTCACGCTCGCCGCGATGAACCAGGCCGGTGCGCTCGTGCATGTCTATCAGGACGGCTCGGTGCATCTGAACCACGGCGGCACCGAGATGGGGCAGGGGCTGTTCCAGAAGGTGGCGCAGGTCGCGGCGGAGGAGTTCGGCATCGGGCTCGAGCGGGTGCGCATCACGCCGACCTCGACGGAGAAAGTTCCGAACACCTCGCCGACCGCCGCCTCCTCGGGCAGCGACCTCAACGGCATGGCCGTGCAGGCGGCGTGCCGCACCATCAAGGCCCGCATGGTCGCCTTCGCGGCGGACAACTGGCAGGTTCCGGAGGAGCAGATCCTCTTCGCCGACGATCACGTGCAGATCGGCAACCAGCGCATCGGCTTCGGCGAGCTCGCCCACGCGGCGCATTGCGGCCGCGTCTCGCTGTCGTCGACCGGCTTCTACAAGACGCCGAACCTGCACTGGGATCGCGCCCGCGGCACCGGCCATCCGTTCTTCTATTTCGCCTGGGGCGCCGCGGCGAGCGAGGTGCTGATCGACGCCGGCACGGGTGAGAACAAGGTCTTGCGCGTCGACATCCTCCACGACGTCGGCCGCTCGCTCAATCCGGCGCTCGACATCGGCCAGATCGAGGGCGGCTTCGTCCAGGGCATGGGCTGGCTCACCACCGAGGAGCTGGTGTTCGATGCCGAGGGCCGGCTGCTCACGCACGCGCCGTCGACCTACAAGATCCCGGTCGCCTCCGACGTGCCGGCCGACTTCCGCGTCGCGCTGTTCGACGGGGCGAACCGCGAGGAGACCATCTACCGTTCCAAGGCGGTCGGCGAGCCGCCGTTCAACCTCGCGATCTCGGTGTTCTGCGCTCTCGCCGATGCCGTCGAGGCGGCGCGTCCGGGCGCCGGCGCGCGGCTCGACGCCCCGGCGACCCCGGAGGCGATCGTCACGGCGATCGGCGAGCTCGACGTGGCGGCGGCGCTCGGCGCGGCGCTGGCACGGCCGAGCTGATCCCGTCGCGCCCCGATGGCGGTCTTCGCCCGCATCGCCGAGACGATCGCGCAGCACGGCCGCGCCGCGCTGGTCAGCGTCGTGCGGGTCGCCGGCTCGTCGCCGCGCGAGGCCGGGGCGCGGCTGGTCGCGCGCCCCGACGGTGGGTTCTGGGGCTCGATCGGCGGCGGCCGGCTCGAATACGAGGTGCTGGCCGAGACCACGGCGACGCTCGCGAGCCCCGAGGCGGCGCAGGCGCGATTCCGCACCTGGACGCTCGGTCCCGATCTCGCCCAGTGCTGCGGCGGGGTGGTGACGACACTCACCGAGATCTTCGATCGCGCCGATCAGGAAGCGATCGCGGCGCTGGCTGCGGCCGAGCGCGGCGGACCCTTCACGACGATCGCGCAGCTCGGCGAGGACGGCCGGATTCGCCGCGAGATCGTCTCCGGTCCGGCGGCGGTCGCGATCCGCACCGGCCGGCCCGAAGCGGGCGAGCCGTTCCTGGAAGCGTTCGGCGACGAGCTCACGCCGGTGCTCTTGTTCGGGGCCGGTCATGTCGGCCGCGCCTTGGTGCTGGCGCTGGCGCCGCTGCCCTTCGCGGTGCGCTGGATCGACAGCCGGGCCGAAGCCTTCCCGAGCCATCTGCCGGCCAATGCGGTCGCGGTCCACAGCGAGACGCCGGAGCGCGAGGTCGACGCGGCGTCGGCCGGCGCCCTCGTCCTGGTGATGACGCACGCCCACGCGCTCGACTACGCCGTCGCGACCCGGGCGCTGCAGCGCGAGAAATTCGATCTGGTCGGCATGATCGGCTCGGCCACCAAGCGCGCGCGCTTCGCCTCGCAGGCCCGCGCGCTCGGGCTCTCCGAGGAAGCGATCGCCCGCCTCGTCTGCCCGATCGGCCTGCCCGAGATCGGCGGCAAGACGCCGGCCGTCATCGCCGCCTCGGTCGCGGCGCAGCTCCTCGTCGCCCGCGAAAAGCTCGGCGCCGTGCCGCGGCGCTCGGCCGGCGGCCGCGCCGGTCAGGGCTGAGCGTCGGGCGCCTCGGCTTCTCCGCGCCAGCCGCACGCGGTCAGCGCGGCGGCGAGGTGCGGCGGCACCGGCGCCGTCACCCGCACGGGCGGCTTGTTCTTCGACAGCGGCACGACGATCTCCCGGGCGTGCAGGTGCAAGCCGGGGCCGCCGAACCGCGGGCCGCGGCCGTAGATGGTGTCGCCGAGGATCGGGAAGCCCATCGCGGCGCAGTGCACGCGGAGCTGGTGGGTGCGGCCGGTGAGCGGCGACAGCGCGAGCCAAGCGAGCGGTCCGGTGAGCGACCCGACGAGCGGTCCGGCGCCGGTGCCCGGTCCGGTCGCGCCGGCGCCTGCCGCGCCGCTTCGGCCCAGCACGTGCCAGGTCGACACCGAGGGCAGCCCGTTCGGGTCCGGCTTCATCCACCAGCCGCGGGTCTCGTCGAGCCGGCCGAGCGGCATGTCGATGGTGCCCTCGTCGGCCTCCGGGCCGCCCTCGACCACGGCCCAGTAAGTCTTCTTCACCTCGCCGTGCTTGAACAGGAGCCCGAGATGGGCGAGCGCCTTGCGGTGGCGCCCCAGCACCAGGCAGCCGGAGGTCTCTCGATCGAGCCGGTGGGCGAGGGCAGGCGCGCGCGGCAGGCCGAAGCGCAGCGCGTCGAACGAGTCCTCGAGGTTCTCGCCGCCCTTCGGCCCGCGGTGGACCGGCAGGCCGGCCGGCTTGTCGATCACGATCATCAGCCCGTCCCGGTGCAGGACGCGCGCAAGCATCTCTTCCTGTGTCATGGCGAAAGCGCTATCACGGCAGCCGACATGACCGATAGCACCGAAGACACCGAGAATACCGCCGCGGGACAGTGGTGGCGCCGGCTCTCGACCGGGCTGAAGCGCACCTCGGCCTCGATCGGCGGGGCGATCGCCGATCTCGTCACCAAGCGCCGGCTCGACCACGCCGTGGTCGAGGAGCTGGAGGAGGCGCTGATCCGCGCCGATCTCGGCATGGAGACGGCGGTGGCGATCGCCGGCAAGGTCGGCGAGGGGCGCTACGACAAGCAGGTCACGCCCGAGGAGGTGAAGGCGATCCTGGCCGCCGAGGTCGAGACGATCCTGGCGCCGGTCGCCAAGCCCTTGGTGATCGATCCGGCCAAGAAGCCGTTCGTCGTGCTGGTGGTCGGGGTCAACGGGTCGGGCAAGACGACGACCATCGGCAAGCTCGCGGCGCGGCTCACCGCGGAGGGCCGCAAGGTCGTGCTGGCCGCCGGCGACACGTTCCGGGCCGCCGCCATCGAACAGATCAAGATCTGGGGCACCCGCACCAGGAGCCCGGTGATCGCCGGCACCCAGGGCGGCGACGCCGCGAGCCTCGCCTTCGAGGCGCTGGAGACGGCGCGCAGCCAGGACGCCGACGTGCTGATCGTCGACACGGCCGGGCGGCTGCAGAACAAGTCGACCCTGATGGGCGAGCTCGAGAAGATCGTCCGGGTGATGCGCAAGGTCGACGCCAGCGCGCCGCACGCCGTGCTGCTCGTCCTCGACGCCACGGTCGGGCAGAACGCGATGTCGCAGGTCGAGGTGTTCACCAGGACGGCGGGCGTCACCGGCCTGGTGATGACCAAGCTCGACGGCACGGCGCGGGGCGGCATTCTCGTGGCGGTCGCGGCCAAGTACGGCCTGCCGGTTCACTTCATCGGGGTCGGCGAGGGCGTCGACGACCTCGCGCCCTTCGAGGCGAAGGATTTCGCCAAGGCGGTCGCGGGGATCGAGTAGGTGAGGGGACTGTCATTCCGGGGCGCGCCGAAGGCGCGAGCCCGGAATCCTCAATCCCGGTGCGGGCGGTTCACGAGACACCGGGCGTATGGATCCCGGGCTCGGCGCTGACGCGCCGCCCGGGGACGACGGGCGCAGTCGCCCGTGCGCTCACCCCGCGATCAGCGCCTTGTAGCCCGCCTCGTCCAGGAGCCCGTCGAGCTGGGCCTTGTCGGTGATCGTCATCTTGAACAGCCAGCCCTGGCCGGCCGGGTCGGTGTTGACGAGGCCCGGCTCGGCGACCACGGCCTCGTTTACCTCGGTCACCTCGCCTGCGACCGGCGCGTAGATGTCGGAGGCGGCCTTCACCGACTCGACGACGGCCGCCGCGGCGCCTTGATCGAACGAGGCGCCGACGCCCGGCAGCTCGACGAAGACAAGGTCGCCGAGCTGCTCTTGAGCGTGGTCCGTGATGCCGACGACCGCGACGTCGCCGTCGAGCCGCAGCCACTCGTGGTCCTTGGTGAATTTCAGCATCGACGTCTCCGGAGATCAGGGCGCAGGGCGAGTGTCGGTCGACGGCGCGGTCGGCGCGGCGGGCTTGTCGGCGTCGCCGGCGGCATGGCGCGCGAGGAGGCGCACCTGCGCCACGGCGAACAGGAAGGTCAGCGGCACGAAGCCGAACAGCTTGAAGTTCACCCAGAAGTCGGTGCTCTGGGTGCGCCAGACCAGCTCGTTGACGGCGGCCATCACGACGAAGAACACGGTCCAGCGCACCGTCAGC
Source organism: Rhodoplanes azumiensis (assembly GCF_042682915.1). Classification (NCBI taxonomy): domain Bacteria; kingdom Pseudomonadati; phylum Pseudomonadota; class Alphaproteobacteria; order Hyphomicrobiales; family Nitrobacteraceae; genus Rhodoplanes; species Rhodoplanes azumiensis. The sequence continues at coordinate 7,601 of NZ_JBHUIW010000035.1, forward strand.
TTGCGCCAGCCTTCCTCGGTGAGGTCGAACACGCTGTCGAACACCATCGCGAGCAGCGGCCGGTCGCGCCACAGGCCGACCGCCAGCACGACGGCGAACAGCATGTAGATCAGGGTCGGCTTCAGCTTGATGAAAGTCTCGTCGTGCAGCACCAGCGTCAGCCCGCCGAACACCAGCACGATCACGGCCGAGACGACCGGCATCACCGGCAGGTGGCGGGTCAGCGCATAGGACACGGCGAGCGCGGCCACGACCGCGACCATGAAGGTGCCGGTCGCGGCGAAGATGCCGAATTTCGCGTTGGCGGCGAAGAACAGCACCAGCGGGCCGACGTCGAGGGCGACCTTGAGGGCGGGGTTCAGGCGGGTCTCTGACATACGGGGATCCACGCAGGAGCGGCGCACGGCTGCACCTAGCACGAGGCTCGCCCACCGCGCCACCGCCCTGCGCCGTCCAGCCGGGCCGCCCCGGCGGAACCGCACGTCCGATCGTGCACACAGGACGGCCATCCGGCACCGCGCGTGTGACGCCACCGCCACAGCCCCCGGCTGTTCACGGTGAACATCTCGTCAAAACCATGGTTGGAAATTGACCCGTCCGGAAAACGCCCCACACTGACGAATCAGAGAGCGAGGCGACGCCATGTCGGACTTCAGGATCAAAGACTTTCTGGACCGGCTCGGCGAGCTCGGCCTGTTGTTCTCGGCCACCCGGCTGGCGGACGGCAGCATCCGCCTCAACCAGTGGCGCGGCATCAATTATTACGAAAACGAGCCGGAGATCCGCCGGATCTGGTCGGACGCCATGGACGGCCGCGAAGGCCGCGCCCAGGACATCGCCCGTTACGTCGAGCTGACCCAGAGCCGGGCGCGCTCGCTCAAGGCGGCCTGACGCCTCCACCGAATCTGCCTTCCCGGCTGTGCCGAGACGGCACGTCTGCCCTGTCCGTCGCTTTTCGGGCGCCGGTTGTGGCCAATTCGCCACGCCGTGTCGCGCCTCGAACACGCCCAAGAATCGGCCCGTCCCGTCCCAGAATTCGCCCCGCCGGTCTGGTCGATAGGCGGCCGGGGGAGTGCCGGGCCGGCATCGTCGTCGATGGCGGAGCGGCCGAAGGGGACGAGACATGAGATCGGTGATCGCCGTCCTGCTGGCGGGCTTGCTCCTGGCGTCGCCCGCCGCGGCGGCCGGGGAGCAGCCGCCACGCCCCGGCGAGACCGTCGTGGCCGGCGCCGTCGCGACGGACGCCTTCGCGTCGGGCGAGGCGGTGCTGCACTTCATCCAGGGCTACCGGGCGCGGCCCGAGCCGACGCGCGTGCCCGCGGCGCTTCGCGCGGCGAGCCGGACCGGGGCGCTGGCGCGGCCCGAGGCGGCCGGCCTTCATGTCGGCTTCCTGGCCGGCGTGATCGCGGCGCAGCCGACCCGCGCCGATGCCCTGATCGCCGCCCTCTCGCCGTTCCCGCAGGAGGACGCCTGGGTGATCATCCGGGCGATCGCCTATTCGGGACATCCGGACTGGAAGGGCCTGCTCGCCCGCAGCGCCGCCCGCTTCCCGCACCACGACGCGATGATCCAGGCCTATGTCAGCGACCGCCTGCCGACGCTGGCCCGCCTCGCCATGGACGAGCCCGCCTCGGTGTGGACGCGCCTGCGCGGCTGGTTTCGGTTCGGCGAGCCGGCCGACAAGATGCCGGCGCTCGCGGTCGGCCCGGACGTGCTCGACACCCTGTGGGGCATCTATTTCGCCACCGGCGACGCGGCGCCGCTCGCCCGCATCGTGGCGCTGCTGCCGTGGTCGGAGGAGCGCGCCGACGCCGGCCGGCTGACGGTCGGCTGCATGGCGAAGTTCACGCTGGCCGCCAATGCGGCGCGCGACCCCGTGCTGCTCGGCCTCCTGCGCGGTGAGCTCGCCGGCCAGCCGGCGGGAACCGCCGGCGTGCTGAAGGACACGATCGCGGCGGCCGAGTCGATCGACCTCGGCCGCATCCGCAAGGAATCGATCGACGCCATCCGGGCGCTGGAGAAGGGAACGCCGCCGGCGACGCCGCAGCGCGACTCGTCGCTCTGGCGCCGGACCGTCGCCGCCGTGCTGCTGCGATAGGGCGCGCGGCTCAGCGCGCCTCCTCGGTCCGCGGCGCCTGCTCGGCCGGTGGCGTGGCGTCGGTGGGCAGCGGGGCCTGCGTCGGCGAAGGGGGCGCGGCGGCGGGCTGCTCGGGCGTCGGCTGGTCGACGGCCGCGGGCGGCGCCTCCGGCGGAGCCGCGGCCGGCGTGGGTGACGGTTCGGGCGGCGGTGACGGTCCGGGGGCCGGTGCGGCCGGTGCGGCCGCGGCGGTCGCGACGGCGCGGGACGGATCGCCGACATAGCCGGCGATCAGCACCACCCCGGTGTCGCGGTCGCGCAGCGCGAACCAGAACGGCTTGTCGAAGACGACCCGCGGGTTCTGGTTGCGCAGCGCCGAGCGCACGGTGAGCACGGCGGTGGCAGCGGCCGCCTCGGTGCCCGTCTCGTCGATCCTCAGCACCGTCTTCTGGATCACGTCGGAGAGGCGCTGGCCGGGACCGAAGCCGTCGAGCGCGGTCGGCGACGCGCGCCCCTCCTTCAGCCCGAGTGCGTCGAGGCCGGGCAAGAGCCCGGCGCGCTGGTCGAGCGCGATCCGCGGCAGCGACACCTCGACGGTCGCGGCGGCGAACTCGCGCCCGGACAGCCAGTCGGCCACCGGCGCGAAGCCCGCGGCCGGCAGCGGCTTCTCCTTCGCGGTGACGAGCACCAGGCCGAAGCGCGGCGACTGGTAGCCGAGCTCGACCGCGACGAAGGTGTCGTCGCTGCGCATCGGCGTGCCCTCGATCGTCCCGGCCATCATCGGCACCTCGACGGTCGAGCCGTCGGCGCGGGTGAACGGCGCCGGCCGGGTGCGGCCCGGCGCGAAGGCGGTCTTCCAGCGATCCTTGAAGTAGAGCGCGTTGACGGCGACGAGCCCGGGATCGGCCGGCGCGCGATCGAGCAGCGTCGGGATCAGGCCGCGGGTCTTCTCGCTCACCCAGCCGTTGATCTTGGCGAGCGACTCCGGGCTGCCGAGCGGGTCGCGAAACACCTCGCCGCCGGCGGCCGTGACGGCGGCCAGCACCGAGTCTTTCGGCGTCATCGCCGGGTCGATCCAGATCGCGTCGGCGACCGACAGCACGTCGGCGAGGCCCTTGTCGGCCATGACGGCCGCCGTGATCTCCCGCACCGAGGCGAAGTCGACCGGCGGCGGCAGCGTCCGGGCCGGCCCCGCCTTGGCGGATTTCCGCGCCTTGTCGCCCTTGCGGGGTTTCTCGGCCTTGCCGGCTGGCTTGTCCGGCGCGGCGGGGGGCGGTGCCGCCTCCGCGAAGCCGAGCGCCTCGGTGAAACCGAGCACACGGGAGAGCGCCGCCTCGAGCTTGGCGTCGGCGCCGAGCGCGATCAGGCCGGACACCATGGCGAGGCTGCCGGGCGACACCATCAGGTTGGCGGCGTCGGGCGTCTCCTTCTGCAGCGCCTCGACCAGCCTCACGGCGAGCCGCGTCTGGGCGGTCCGCATGGCGGCGACGTCGACCTTCACGGGCGTCGCCGGACCGGACGTCTGGCCGGGAACCGGTGCCCCCGGCGGCCGGTCGGTCGATTTCGTCTTCGGCTGCGCCTTCGGTGCGCTCGACGCGCTCCGTTGTGTCGCGGCCTTGCCGTCCCGTTCGGCCGGCGCCGACCAGACCGGGTCCGAAACGGTGACGGCCGCCAGCGCGAACAGCGTGGCGGCGGCGACGGCGATCACCTTGCGGGACATCGCACCCTCCCTGGCACTCTCCCTGGTGTCGGCGGCGGCACGGGAGGTTCACGGCCGGTCGCGGCGAAGCTTACGCGCGCGGGCGAGCAAAGGCTACGCGCGGGGTGGGGCTGGCACAGGCCCGACGAAACGTCCGCCCGGGAAGCGGTGAGCAGGCGGCTCGGTTGTCGGATATCGGGGCGGGGCAGAGCCGACGCGGCCGGATCGGAACGGCGTCGGGGCGGCTGGCGGAGCACACGGGCGGCCCGATCGGCCGCGTCGTTCAGGAGCCTGGGTTCAGGTGGCGTCGGTGTGTGCGGCCTCGGTTACGCGGCCTCGGTTACGCGGCCTTGGTTACGCGGCCTGCTTGGGATCGACGGTGCGGAAGCTGGTGCGGATCACCTCGGTGCCGCACTGGTCGCAGGCGTAGGTGGTGTCCTGGATGCGAGGCTCGGCCTTGGTCGTGCTGACCGACCGATACGACATGCGCTGGGCACAGCGCGGGCAGGGAATGATGAGGGACGGCAACGAGCTAGCGGAGGCTACACCCAGACGGCGCATTCAAAGTCCTCCTCGATTTTCCAGTCCGTGCAATTGCGCATGTCTAGTCCAGCGCGCCGAGGCGGTACGAGTCAATACAAATTTGTGCTATGCACAATTAATGGAAGGTATGCGCAGGCCGCACCTTGGGGTGGCATCATGCATACAAGCCGAACCGTGGTGGCCCGTCTCGCTCGATGGTCTCGCACCGCACAACCGCGACTCGCGCTACGGCCGCAGCGCAAACCCTCGCCGCGGCGGCCGCCCTGCCGGCGGTTGCGGGCGCCTATGTCTTGGCCATCCGGTTGGATAACCCGGTCCTTGTGCGCCTCGCCGGCCGCCCGGCCGGCACGTTGGGCCCCGGGCGCTATCTCTATTGCGGGTCGGCGCGCGGTCCCGGCGGGTTGCGCGCCCGCGTCGCCCGCCATCTGCGCCGGCGAAAGACGCTGCGCTGGCACGTCGACCGGCTGACCACGACAGGCCGGGTGATCGCCGTGTGGGCCGTTCCGAACGACGACGAATGTGCGCTCGCCGCACAGCTCGGCGGCCTGCCCGTGCCGGTCCCGGGCTTCGGCTCGAGCGACTGCGCCGCCTGCCCGAGCCATCTGTTCGCCTGGCCGGAGGGCGTCGTCCTGCCGTTCGGCGCGCCGACTCTTTCCCGCGAATGACCCTGTCACGCGATCGAGGGGCGGTGGCCCGCCGTCAGGTCTTCGGGGCGCCGTGGTCCTGCGGCTCGCCGGGCTGCTCGGGGCCGACCCGGAACGGCCGCATCATCTCGTTGTCCTCGTGCTCGACCATGTGGCAGTGCCAGACGAACTGGCCGGGCTTCGAAAACCGCATCCGCACTCGCGTCACCTCGCCGGGCCGGGCGATCACGGTGTCCTTCCAGCCGTCCTCCTCGGGCCGCGGGGGGTGCGCCGGCCCCTCCGGGCGCCCGGTCTCGTCGTCGAGGGCGCGGCGGTCGACGACCTGGAACAGGACGTCGTGGACGTGCATCGGATGCGCGTCGCCGGTGAGATTGTGGAACGCCCAGTCCTCGGTGTCGCCGGCTGCGGGGTTCTCGGTCACCGGGTCGGCCCAGTGGCGCAGCGTGACGCCGCGGTCGCGGCCGAGCCCGGGATCGAAGGTGGCGAGCGCCGTCTCGTGCGGCACCTCGCCCTTGCGCGACGGGGCCATCTGCTCGACCAGCGCCAGCGACCGCGTGCGCACCGGCTCGGGCAGCGGGGCGATCGGCGGCAGGGCGAGGCGGGCCGGCGGCGTGGTCGCATCGGGACCGGTCGCGGCGACGACGCGGACCTGCATCACCTGGCCGGTGCTGCGGCGCTCGGCCGGATCCTCGTCCGGCGCGCCTTTGTAGGGCGCGTCCGGCCCGAGATTGCGCAGCGTGACGCGGCTGCCCGGCGCGAGCCGCGAGAAGTCGACGATCAGATCGGCGCGCTCGGCCGGCGCCAGCAGCACGTCGCGCAGCTTCACGGGCGCGCGCAGGAAGCCGCCCTCGGTGCCGATCTGCCAGACCTCCACCTTGGGGTCGGCGAAGCGCAAGATCAGGACGCGCGAATTGCAGGCGTTGAGGATGCGCAGCCGATAGCGCCGCGGCTCGACCTCGCAGCGCGGCCAGGCGCGGCCGTTGACCACCATCACGTTGCCGAAGAACTCCGGCACCCAGATCGGCGACACCTCGGAGGTCGGGATGAACGGTCCGGCATAGCCGTCGAACAGCCGCCGGCTGTCCGGGTAGAAGAGCGATCCGTCGGCGTTGAACGAGCGGTCCACGATGGCGAGCGGGATCTCGAACGCGCCCGCCGGCAGCACCGCGGCCGTCCCGCTGCCGAAAACGGTCGGCTGATCGGCCGGGTCGTCGCTGCGGATCAGATACAGGCCGGCGAGGCCCGCATAGACGTTGAGCCGGGTGAGCCCGAGCGTGTGGTCGTGATACCAGAGCATCCCGGGGCGCTGGCTGTTGGGATAGCGAAAGGTGACGCGCCCCGCCCCCCAATCGCCGCGGCCCGACTTCGCCCAGAAAAAATCGTACCAGGTGCCGACCGGCGCGACGCCCTCGGGCAGGTCCACGGCGTCGGGCAGCACCCAGGCTTCCGGATAGCCGTCGCTCCAGTCCTCGACGGCCTCCATGCCGTGCACATGGGTGACCAGCGGCACCGGCCCGCGATACGGACCCGGCGTCGTCGTGAAGGTCGGGCGGGTGTCGCGGCGGCCGCCCGGATTGGCCCAGTGCAGCGTCGGGTCGACCGGCAGGAGGTGCGGCCGGAAGCGCCGCTCCGCCGTCGTCAGGTCGTTGATCCAGGTGATCTCGATCGGCGTGCCGCGCGTCGCCTCGATGGTCGCGGCCGGCGACGCGAAGCTGTCGTCGTGGCCCTCGGCGCCGTAGCACCAGAGAGGGGTCCGGCCGAAGGGCGGCGGCAGCATCTGCCGGCGCTGCTGGCGCGCCGCGATCCGGTAGGCGTTCGGCCCGGAGCGCGGCATCGCCTTCGGCACGACGAGCGGCAGCGCGAACCGCTCGACGCGGTCGGTGCGCAGGCTGCCGCCCATCACCGGACCGGCGATCGCACGCGAGCGGCCCGACGGATCCTGGACGAACAGGCCGAGCGCGGTTCCGGTCCCATAGGCCAGGAAGGCCCGGCGATCGATCGGCATGGCGTGCTCCGGCTGTCCGACGACCTGATCACATGCGCAGGATCGTATGCGATCGGGGATCGAACCGGAAGCCGGCGTCTGGCACTGCGGCGGAACACGGTGCCGCAGCCTTGGACAATTGCGCGGCGGATCAGCCGTGGCGCGGCGTGCCGAACGGCAGCATACGGGCGAGGGCGCCGTCCTTCAGCATGGTGTGGTGGACGATGGCGGCCACCGCGTGCACGCCGGCCAGGACGACGATCAGGTTGGCGCCGATCTCGTGCATCTCGCCGAGCCGCTCGGCGAGGTCGCGGTCCGGCCCGATCAGCGGCGGAAAATTGAACAGGCCGAAGAAGCCGACCGTGCGGCCCTTCGCCCACACCATCGCCATGCCGGCGATCAGGACGATGAACAGGAGGAGATAAAGGCTCAGATGCATGGCCTTGGCGGCCATCTGCACGAGCGGCGCGCCGGGGATCGGGTCGGGCGGCGGCACGCAGATGCGGCGCGCGAGGCGCAGCACCGTGAAGGTCAGCACCAGCAGGCCGACCGAGACGTGGAGGCCGATCAGCTGGGCCTTGGCGGTGCCGCGCGGCATGTCCTCCATCATCTGGCCGCTGACGAACGTGCCGGCGACGGCGATCAGCGTCAGCCAGTGGAGGGCCTGGGTGAAGGTGTCGTAGCGAAATCTCTCGGTGCCGATGGGCGGCGTGGCGATGGACGTGGACATGATGCGGCATCCCGATCTGCTTCAGGAACAATGCCGCCTCGTCGCACGCGCCGGCTGACGCGCTTCTGACCCGTGGCGTCAGGCTCCCGTCAGCGGGCCTGTGGCGTGCCCGCCCGCGGCAGATGGACGGCCGCGGTCATGCGGCCGGGCTCGGTCGGGCCGAGCCGCAGCGCACCGTTCCAGGCGTCGGCGATATCGCCGGCGATGGCGAGGCCCAGCCCGGTGCCGGGGCCGGTGTCGATGCGGCCGCCGCGGGCGAGCGCCTGCGGCACCAGGGCGGGCGGGATGCCGGGCCCGTCGTCGACCACCCGCAGCACCACGTCGCCGTCCTCGGCGGCCGCCGTGACGGCGACGCGCTCACGGGCGTGGCGGGCGGCGTTGTCGAGGAGGTTACCGAGGATCTCGGCGAGATCGTCGGGGGCGATGCGGGCGGCGAGCTGCGGATCGATCGTCACCTCCCAGTCGAGCGCATCGCCCGTCGGGGTGCGGCGGACGACGTCGACGACCCGCTGCGCCACCGCGCCGACCGGGGCGGCCGCATCGGCCGCGACCGCGGTGCGCCTGGCGCGGGCGAGCTCGCGCTCGACATGCCGCCGCATCGTCTCGCCGACCAGGTCGAGATCGGCCGCGATCGCCGTCTCGCCCTTCTGCTTCAGCCGGTCGATGTCGCCGGCCAGCACCTGCAGCGGCGTCTTCAGCCCGTGGGCGAGGTCGGCGGCGCGGGCGCGGGCCGTCTCGACCTGGCGATCGCGCTGGTCGAGCAGTCCGTCGACCTCGGCGGCGAGCGGCCGCACCTCGTCCGGAAACGCAATGCCGAGCCGCTCGGCGCGGCCGGACCGGATCGCGGCGAGGCGCGCCTGCACGGCGGCGAGCGGGGCGAGGCCGACCCGCACCTGCACGGCGGAGGCGATCACCAGCAGCAGCGCGACCAGCGCCAGGAACGGCAGCAGCTCGGTGGTGAACTCGGCCCGGGCGGCGGCGAGGTCGGCGGCGTCGCGTCCGACCACCAGTCGCACCGTGGCGCCCCCCAGCCGCGCCGGCAGCACGACGCGGCGCTCGACCGCCATCAGCCGCGTCTCGCCCGGCCCGGCGATGCGATGGCGATGCACGGTGCCCTCCGGCGGCTCGTCCTCGGGCGGGGTCAGCTCGAAGTCCCACAGCGAGCGCGAGCGGTCGACGAGGCCGCCGGGCTCCTGCGCGACCTGCCAGTAGAGGCCGGACAGCGGCTTCTCGAAGCGGGGATCGTCGGGCGGATCGGCGACGACGAGCTTGCCGTCGGCGTCGCGGTCGATGCCGGCGGCGAGCCGGTCGAGCAGCACGACGAGCTCGTCGGTCATGCCGCGCTCGGCGTGGCGCTCGAACAGCACCGACAGGCCGAAGGCGGCGACGCCGAGCGCGACCAGGATCGAGACGGCGCCGGCGACGAGCAGGCGGAGCCGGAGCGAGCCGCCGATCACGAGGTCGCCTCCTTGTCCTCGCCGATGCGGTAGCCGAAGCCGCGCCGCGTCTCGATGGCGTCGGCGCCGAGTTTTCGACGCAGCCGCATGACGAGGGCCTCCAGCGCGTTGGCGTCGCGGGCGTCGTCGGTGCCGTAGAGCTGGTCGATCAGCTCGTGCGGCGGCACCACGCGATCCTGGTGGAGCGCCAGATAGGCGACCAGCCGGTACTCCAGCGGCGAGAGGTTCACCGGAACGCCGCGGCAAGAGACCTTCATGTCGCGCGGATCGACGGTGAGCGGGCCGGCCGTGATCACGGCGGTGCCGATGCCGGCGGAGCGGCGGATCAGGGCGCGGGCGCGGGCGACCAGCTCCTCCATGCGGAACGGCTTCGGCAGATAGTCGTCGGCGCCGGCGTCGATGCCCTCGACGCGCTCGGCCCAGGTGCCGCGCGCCGTGAGGATCAGCACCGGCGTCTGGCGGTGGTTGGCGCGCCAGCGCTTGAGCACGGCGAGGCCGTCGAGCCGCGGCAGGCCGAGATCGAGGACGACCAGCGCGTAGTCCTCGGTGTCGCCCTTGAACCACGCCTCCTCGCCGTCGGCGACCACCTCGACGACGCCGCCGGCGGCGGTGAGCGCCGCGGCGATGTCGCGGGCGATGCGGGGCTCGTCCTCCACCACCAGGATGCGCATCGCGCGTCGTCCTCTCGGTTCCGTCCTCGGGCGTCGTCTGCGGGTGTCGTTCCTCAGTCGTCGTCCTCGATCGGCTTGCCGGTCAGGGCGTCGACCTTCACCTCGACCAGCTTGCCGTCCGGGCGCAGCGCCTTCACCTCGTAGACGATGCGACCGTGGCAGCGCTCGAGCTCGACGTCGATGGCCTGACCGCCGAGCTCCTTCTCGATCACGGGCAACAGCTCGGAAAGCGGCTTCGCACGCCCCTCGGACAGCGCCTTGAGGGCGCAGTCGTGATCGCCGCGCTGGCGACGACGACGCCCTTCGCCGCGTCCCTCCCCGTAGCGTCCGTCGCCGCGGCCGCGGCCGGCCCAGGGGGGCGGGCCGCCACCGCCCCAGGGCGGACCGTCGCCGCGCTGGGCGAAGGCGGACGTCGCGGCGGTGACGAGGGCGAGGCTGGCGAGGAGGAGGGATCGGCGGGGGAGGGTCATCACGACAGTCTCGTCGCGTCGTGCTGACGGGCGCCTGACGGGCCGCGTCAGACCCGGATCAGCCGCCCTGTGCGACGCTTGCAGTCGATCGGGAGCATTCGTCCCGACCGGAACTCAGGAGGACGACATGATAACGGCTCGCACGATCGTCGTCGCGGTCGCGCTCGTCGCCGCCGGCACGCTCGCGGCCGATGCGCAGGGCTGGGGCCAGGGGCAGGGCTACGGACGGGGCTGGGGTCAAGGAGCTGGTCCCGGGTACGGCCGCGGCTACGGCCAGAGCTACGGCCAGAGCTACGGTCAGGGCTACGGCCCCGGCTACGGTCAGGGTTATGGTCAGGGATACGGCTGGCGGCAGGCCACCGGCCCTTGCGCGGCTGCCCCGAACACTCCCGGCTGCTGGCGCGTGCAAAATCCCGACAAGCACGCCGCCTGCTTCAAGGAGGCGGACGCCAAGGGCCTGCGCGCCGGCCCGCGCCGCGCCTTCTTGACCGAGTGCATGACCAAATAGCGCGTTCCGCGTCCGGGACGGTGGCGAGCGCCGCTGTCCCGGGCGCGTCCTCGCTCCGGGGACGCGCCGAACGCCGGCGTCCGCCGTGAGTCAGCGGACCCGGAAGGCGCCGTGGCAGCCGGCGCATTGGGTCGTGATGGCGGCGATGCCGGTCATCAGCGCCTTCCAGCCGGCCGCGTCGGGCGGATCCGCCACGGTCTGGGTGACGCGGGCGAAATCGTCGGCGGCGCGATGGAACGCGAAGCTCATCTCGCGGAACTCGGCCGGCATGTGGCGCCCGATCCCGAGCCCCTGACCGATCGCCATCTCCTTGCGGGCGAGGACACCGGCCTCCTTGACGCGGCCGCCGCCGACCAGCTGCAGCACCTGGTCGAGCGTCGTCATGTGGGTCCGCATGTGCTCCAGGAAGGTCTGCCGCACGTCGGCCGGTAGATCGATCAGCAGGCGCGGATCGTCGCTCTCCGGCGCGGCCCGGACCGCCGCCGTCGTCGCCACCAGGGCGAAGCCCACCAGCAGGCCGGCCGTCAGCCGGGTCGCGCGTCTCGCCGTCATGCAGGCCCGTCTTGTCGTGCCGGTCCGTGTCATCCTCGCCTCCGTCGTGATCATTCGTGGAGAGCCTGCGCGCGCGAACCTGACCGCGACCTGACGACGCTGCGGCGGCACGCTTCCTTAACCGTGATCGCAGTTGTGCCCGAACACCACACGGAACCTCAGGCGCCCTTAACGCTCGGGCCGGTAGACCACCAGGGCGGACTAGCCTGAATGAGCCGTCTCCGGTCGAGAGCTCGCCCACGATGTCGCCTGCCGCGATACCGCCGAACGAAGCCGAACGCCTCGCCGCGCTGCGCCGTTGTGCCGTCCTCGACACCGCGCCGGAAGAGAGCTTCGAGCGCATCACCCGTCTGGTGGCGCTGCTGACCGGCGTGCCGGTCGCCGTGATCAGCTTCGTCGACCGCGATCGCCAGTGGTTCAAGTCGCGCGTCGGCCTGACGACGACCGAGACCTCGCGCGAGGTCGCGTTCTGTGCTCACGCGATTCTCGGCGACGAGCCGTTCGTCGTCGAGGACGCGCGGTGCGATCCGCGCTTTCACGACAACCCGCTGGTGACCGCCGAGGACGGGATCCGGTTCTATGCGGGCGCGCCGATCCGCACGGCCGACGGCTTCAATGTCGGCGCGCTGTGCGCCATCGATCGGGTGCCGCGCCGGCTCGGCGCCGAGCGGATCGCGGCGCTGCGCGAGCTGGCCGCCATGGTGGCGACCGAGCTCGACCTGCGCGTCGCGAACCAGCGCCTCGCCGGCGAGCTCGTCGCGCGCGCCAAGGTCGAGAGCGGGCGAGCGCTCGTCCGGCAACGCCTGCAGGATCTGCTCGAGACCGCCACCGACTGGCTGTGGGAGACCGACGCCGAGCACCGCTTCGTCTACGTCTCCCATCCGATGCCGGCCGGCGTCGCCGGCGGCGCCTTCCTGGGCCGCACCCGCCGCGAGCTGGCCGGCGCCGATCCCGCCGACCCGGTGTGGACGAGCCATGTCGCCGATCTCGAGGCCCACCGGCCGTTCCGGGCGTTCCGCTACGCGGTGCGGCGGGCCGACGGCGGGATCAGCCATCTGGAGACCAGCGGCAAGCCGATGCTCGACCGGGCCGGTCGGTTCGTCGGCTATCGCGGCACCGGGCGCGACGTCACCGCGATCGTCGAGTCCGAGAGCGCGATGCGGGCGATGAGCGCCAAGCTGCACGCCTTGCAGGCGTCGGGCGTGATCGGCGTGATCACCTGCGAGGGCGACCGCATCGTCGACGCCAACGACGAGTTCCTGCGCATCGTCGGCCACGATCGCGCCGACGTCGAGGCCGGCCGGCTGGCGTGGTCGCGGATCGCCCCGCCCGGCCTGCGCGCCGCCGATGACGACGGCCCGGCCGGATCGGGCGGATCGGCCGGGCCGTTCCAACGCCTGTGCTTGCACCGCAGCGGCGCCCGCGTCCCGGTCGCCATCAGCTCCTTCACGCTCGACGGCGTCGCCGGACAGTGGATGGCGCTGGTGCAGGACGTCAGCGAGCAGAAGGCCCGCGAGGCGCAGATCCGCGACCTCGCCCATCGGGACACGCTGACCGGGCTCCTGAACCGGCGCTCCTTCAACGAGCAGCTCGCCCGCTGCCTCGCTCCGGGCCGCGACGGCGCGCGACGCGGCGGCGCCCTCGTCGTTCTCGACCTCGACAACTTCAAGGACGTCAACGACGCGATCGGCCACGACGCCGGCGACGCGCTGCTGCAGACCGTCGCCCATCGGCTGCTCCAGGCCACCGGGGACAGGGACGTCGTGGCGCGGCTCGGCGGTGACGAGTTCGCCGTCGTCCTGGTCGACGTCGACGCGCCGCAGGAGATCGAGCGGCGCGCCCGGCGCCTCCTCGAGGCACTGAGCCAACCGGTGCGCCACCGCGACGAGACCCTTCACCCGAGCGCCAGCATCGGCGTGACGCGCTTCCCGCAGGACACCGACGACGCCGCGGAGCTCCTGAAGAACGCCGACGTCGCGCTCTCTCGCGCCAAGGCGGCCGGCAAGCGCTCGGTGTCGTTCTTCGATCCCGGCATGATGGACGACGCCGTCGCCCGGCTGAAGCTGCTCAACGAGGTGCGGCTCGCCATGGCGGAGAACCAGTTCCGCCTCGCCTATCAGCCGGTCCTCCGGATGGAGGGGCGCGGGCATTCCGGCTTCGAGGTGCTGATTCGCTGGCTGCATTCGCGCCGCGGGTTGCTCGGCCCCGGCGCGTTCCTCGACGCCATGGAGGCGGCCGGCCTGCACGGCTGGGTGGCCCGTTTCGTCCTCGAGACGGCCGCCCGCCAGGCGCGCGGCTGGCTCGACCACGGACTCGATCCCGGCACCATCGGGGTCAACATGTCGGGCAGCCAGATCCGGGCGGACGGCTTCGCCGACGACATGCTGGCCGTGCTGACGGCCTGGCGGATCGCGCCGCAGCGCATCGTCCTCGAGGTCACCGAGCAGGGGGTCATCGCCGAGGATCCGCGCGTCGCGGCGGCGCTGGCGCGGCTGCACGCCGCCGGCGTCCGCATCGCGCTCGACGACTTCGGCACCGGCTACTCGTCGCTGGCGCATCTGCGGCGTTTCCCGGTCGACGTTCTCAAGATCGATCGCTCCTTCGTGACCGACATCGGCACCGACGCCGGCGACACCGCGATCACCCGCGCCATCGTCAACCTCGCCCACAGCCTCGATCTCGAGGTGGTGGCCGAGGGGATCGAGACCGAGGCGCAGTTCGCGAGGCTTTCGGCGCTCGGCTGCGATCTCGGCCAGGGCTTCCTGCTCGGCCGGCCGATGTCGGCCGAGGCGGCGACCGAATGGCTCGGCGGCGTCCCCGGGCGGGCCGCCGCGGCCGGCTGAACGCCGACCACACCCACTTCGTCGTCCGCGGACGCGGCGGCGCCCCGATCGACCCGACCGGCCGGCGTGACCGCGATTGCGGTAACAGGGAACGGTTCGGGGCTTGCCGCGTTGAACAGTCACCACTGGCCAGGAGAACCCTCATGCAAGCCATGCCCGATACCGCGCCGGGCGCGTCGCCGGCGACGTGCCCGACCCTGCAGGTGCTCGCCGCACGCTGGTGGCTCGTGCTGCTGCGCGGCGTCGTCGCTATCCTGTTCGGCGTGCTGGCCTTCGCCTGGCCGGGGCTGACGATCCTCACCCTCGTGGTGTTCTACGGTGCTTTCGCGTTCGCCGACGGGATTCTCGCGATCGGCGGGGCGATCGCCGGCAAGGGGCCGACCTCGGCGCGCTGGTGGCTGGTGCTGTCGGGCGTGCTCGGCCTCGCGGTCGGCGCCATCGCCTTCGTCGCCCCCGGCGCCGTCGCCGTGGCGCTGCTGATCTTCATCGCCGCCTGGTCGATCGCGCTCGGGGTGATGCAGATCGTCGCCGCGATCCAGCTCCGCAAGGAGATCGAGCACGAGTGGCTCCTGATCCTCTCCGGGATCGTCTCGGTGCTGTTCGGCGCCATCCTGCTGTTCCAGCCGGTCGCCGGCGCGCTCGCGGTCGTGTGGATGATCGCCGCCTACGCGATCGTCTCCGGCATCGTCTACATCGCCTGGTCGTTCCGCCTGCGCGCCTGGCACGCCAAGCGGACGACCGCCGGCGCGACGGCGTGACGGCGCAGTCGAGCCGCGCTCGTCGGAACGGATGGCGGGGTCGCGGCCGCGTGCCCCGGACAAGGCGCATCGGGCCGCAGGCCTGACGCGCCGCAGATCCGGGGCCCAGGGGCGGCACGACGGTCGGCGCGACCGGCGCCTCGTCGGGACGCCCTGGGTTCCGGTTCGCGTCGCGATGCGACGCGCCCCGGACACGAGGCTTCGTCCCGGGAGCCGCCGCGGTCTCCTCGGGGCAAATCCTAAAAGCTCTCGCCGACCAGGATGCGGGCCTTGGCGCTGGTCGCCACCTTGCCGTCGGCCATGAGGATGCGGCCGCGCAGGACGACGACGTCGCTCTTGAGATGCGGCGCCTCGGTGACGGTGTCGACGCTCCATTCGAGCGTGATGGTCTCGCCGGCCGGGATCGGGACGTGGAACCGGAACGAGATGTCGTGGCCGATCACGGCGCCCTTGGCGGCGTAGTGGCTGGCCAGGAATCCCATGAGCTGCGCCGCCATCTGCGGCCCCGAGACGATCGGCACCTTGTAGCGGGTGCCGGCGGCGAACGCGGGGTCGTGATGCAGCGGGTTCTTGTCGCCCGCCATCGTCGCGAAGGCGCTCGCCTCGGCGAAGCTGACCGTGAAGGTGGTCGAGAAGGTCTCGGTCGGATCGACGCGCATGCCGGCAACGAACACTCAGTACAGGGTGGCTTTCACGCGCGCCGGATCGGCGTCGTCGTAGGGCGCCGCGGCGATTCGGCCCTGCGAGCAGGCCGCGAGGATCTGGCCCGCGGTCGGCAGCGTGCCGCGCGCGAGGCGCCGCTCCGGATCCCACAGGCGCGAGCGCACCAGCGCCTTCGAGCACTGGAAGTAGACCCGCTCGACCGTGACGACGATGACGGTGCGCGGCGCCTTGCCGTCGAGACGGAAGCTCTCGGTCAGCGCCGGATCCGTGGAGATCACGGCGCGCCCGGTGACCCGCAGCGTCTCGTCGCAGCCCGGGATCACGAACAGGAGCGCGATGCGCGGATCCGCGATCAGATTGCGCAGCGTGTCGATGCGGTTGTTGCCGCGCCGGTCGGGGATCAGCAGCGTCGTCGCGTCGGCGACGCGCACGAAGCCGGCCGGATCGCCGCGCGGCGAGCAGTCGAGCCCGCGGGCGCCGCCGGTCGCGATCACCACGAAGGGCGCCGCCTCGATCAGCGCCCGGTAGGGCGCGTTGACGTGGTCGATCTCCTTGAGGATCGCGGCTTCGCCGGGAGCGTCGTAGAGCGCCTCGAGCGCCGCGAGGCTGGTGACGGTGTGGTCGGCGCTCGCGGTCTCGGTCACGATGCTCCCTTTCGCCGATGATCAGAACGGCCCGCGCGCGGCGATGCCGTCGATGACGGCGGTAAGCTCGCGGATGCGGGTCGCGTAGACGCGCGAAAGGCAGGCGGTGTCGGTGCCGCAGGCCTCTCGGGTTCTGATGAAGGCGCGCTGGGCGTCCTGGATGTCGCCGCGCTGGCCCATGGCGACGAGCCCGGTCGCGACGCCGTAGAGCGTCGCCATGCGGGCCTCGTCCTGGCCGAGCGCGTAAGTGCTGCAGATCGTGCGGTCGGCCGGCGTGGTCGCCTTGGCGCAGTCGATCGGGGAGTAGTCGATCGCCGCGGCCGGCGCCGCGAAGCCCACGAGGGTGATCAGACAGAGACCGGGCAATCGAACGTTCATCGGAGCCTCCTCAGGCGGCGAGAAGCCGCCGCCCATCGTGGCCCGTGACGATGACGTCGACAATGCGTCCCGGCGCGCCGCCCGCGATTTTGACCGGCGTGAACTGTTCGGTGCGGCCCGTGATGCCGGTCTCGATCAGCACGGCGCGACGCCGGCCGATCTCGTTTTGCAGATGCTGAAGAAGCAGCGCGTCGCCCTTCTGGCGCAACCGCATGGCGCGCTCCTTCACGAGGCGGCCGTCGACCGGCGGCATGCGCGCGGCCGGTGTTCCCGGTCGCGGAGAGAACGGGAAGACGTGCAGATAAGTGAGCCCGCAGGCGTCGACGAGATCGAGCGAGTTCTGAAACATCGCCTCGGTCTCGGTCGGAAATCCCGCGATGATGTCGGCGCCGAACACGACGTCGGGCCGCAGCCGCCGCACCTCGGCGCAGAAGTCGATCGCGTGCTGCCTGGAATGCCGGCGCTTCATCCGCTTGAGGATCATGTCGTCGCCGGCCTGCAGCGAGAGATGCAGATGCGGCATCAGCCGCTTCTCTTCGGCCAGCGCGATCATCAGATCGTCGTCGGCCTCGACCGAGTCGATCGAGGAGAGCCGCAGCCGCGGCAGCTCCGGCACGGCGGCGAGCACGCGGCGCACCAGCGTGCCGAGCCGCGGCGTCTCCGGCAGGTCGGCCCCGTAGCTCGTGATGTCGACGCCGGTCAGCACCACCTCGGCGTGGCCGTTGAGCGCGAGGCGGCGCACCTGGGCGATCACGTCCTCGGTCGCGACCGAGCGCGAATTGCCGCGGCCGAACGGGATGATGCAGAAGGTGCAGCGGTGGTCGCAGCCGTTCTGCACCTGGACGAAGCCGCGGGCGCGTCCCTCGATGCCGTCGATCGCCGGCGCGGCGCCGCTCCGCACCGCCATGATGTCGTCGACGGCGGCCTTGGTGGACGGGTCCACGGCTCCGGTCGCGGGCCCGGCCGCGAACGCCGCGCGGGTCTGCGCCCAGGCGTCGTCCGAGAGCTTCTCGGTGTTGCCCAGCACGCGGTCGACCTCCGGCATGGCGACGAAGGTCGCCGTCTCGGTCTGGGCCGCGCAGCCGGTGACGACGACGCGGGCGCCCGGGTTCTCGCGCTTGAGTTTTCGAATGGCCTGTCGGGTCTGGCGAACGGCTTCACCGGTGACGGCGCAGCTGTTGACCACCACGGTGTCGGACAGCCCGGCCGCCTCGGCGCGGCGGCGGATCGCCTCCGACTCGAAGGCGTTGAGCCGGCAGCCGAAGGTGACGACGTCGACGCTCATGGGGCCGGCGCCCTGCCGGACGTCGCTCCGGGTGACGATGCGCCGGACGTCGTCGCCCCGGTGACGTCGCGGGCGAACAGGGCAGGGTCGAAGCGGCCGTGCCGCTCGTATTCCACCGGCCCGGTCATCAGCACGTGGTCGTCACGCGTGCGCCAGTCGATGATCAGGTCGCCGCCCGGCAACGTCACCCGCACGCGCCGCCCGGTGCGGCCGGTGCGGGCGGCCGACACGGCGGTGGCGCAGGCGGCCGAGCCGCAGGCTTTGGTCAGCCCGGCGCCGCGCTCCCAGGTGCGCATGGCGAGGTGGTCCGGCCCGGTCACGGCGGCGAGCGTGATGTTGGCGCGGTCCGGGAAGATCGGGTGGTTCTCGAGTAGCGGGCCGATCTTGCCGAGATCGTAGGCCCATGGATCGTCCACCCAGAACACCGCATGCGGGTTGCCCATGCTGGCGACCGAGGGCGAATGCAGGATCGGCGCGTCGATCGGCCCGATCTGCAGCTCGATCGCACGGGTGTCGCGGAACTCCTCGGCGAGCGGGATGTCGCGCCAGCCGAACTTCGGGGCACCCATGTCGACCGTGGAGACGAGCGGCTCCTCGCCCTTCCAGGCGTTGATGATCCCGGCCCGGGTCTCGAAGGTCAGCGCCGTCTTGCCGGTGTCGGCGAACACGATGTCGGCGACGCAGCGCATGCCGTTGCCGCAGGCACCGGCCTCCGAGCCGTCGGTGTTGTAGATGCGCACGTAAGCGTCGGTGCCCGGCGTGCGGGCCGGGTAGAGCACCATGAGCTGGTCGAACGGCGCCCCTCCGGGGCTCGCCGCGGCGCGCGCCTCCTCCGGCGTCAGCCGCTCGGGCCGATCGCGCAGATCGACCACGACGATCTCGTTGCCGAGGCCGTTCATCTTCACATAGGGGTGGTCGGCGAGCGCGCTCATCGGACGTTTTGTCGGGGCGGGATTGTCGATTGGTCTCGGTCGGGCGCCTTATATGGGATTTTTGCATCCCTTGGCCAGCCGCGGGCTTCCATGGGCGGACGTCGGCAGCCGTGCGCCTGCCGTCGCGTTGGGCTTCCGTTCATCCAGGCGGTGTTCTATCCGTTCTGGAACGCATCTGGAACGCAGGATCGACAGGAGCATTCGATGCGACCTCGCCGTTTCGTCGCGACCTTCGCCGGGATCACGGCGGCCGTGGTGTGGCAGTCCGGTCTCGGCCTTACGCAGGGGCAGGCGCAGGGGCAAGCGCAAACACAATCGCAAACGCAGGGTGGCGCGCCCGCGAGCCCGCCGGCCGCGAGCGCACCCGCCGCGCCGGCTCCGTCCACGTCGGCTCCGCCGAGCCCCGCTCCGTCGAGTCCCGCTCCGTCGAGCCCGGCGCCCGCGGCATCCGCCCCGGCGGCACCCGCCGGCCAGGCCGGCGACGTGTTCGGCGAGGACGTCACCCTGCAGGCCAGGACGATCGTCCAGGTCACCGGCAAGGCGAGCTGGGACCGCGCCTTCGAGGCGATCCAGGACGCGCTCAAGACCGTCTCGGCCTATCTGCAGAAACAGAACGTGACGCCCTCCGGTCCGGCGACCACCATCTACACCTCCACCGACGACAACGGCTTCACGTTCCGGGCCGGCTATCCGGTGGCGCAGGCGCCGAGCCCGGCGCCGACCGGCGACCTCGCGGTCGGCCAGACCCCGGCCGGCAAGGCGCTGAAATACGTCCACCGCGGCTCCTACGACTCGATGGACGCGACCTACGAGGCGATCACCAACCAGCTCGACGACAAGAACCTCGACGCCCAGGACCAGTTCGTCGAGGTCTACGTCACCGACCCGCTGACGACGCCGGAGGACAAGCTGGTGATCGAGGTGTTCGTGCCGCTGCGGTGAGGATCGTCCAGTCATTCCGGGGCGCGAGCCGAAGGCTCGCGAACCCGGAATCCAGCCCCGGATGCGGAGCTCGCCGCTGGATTCCGGGTTCGCGCGTTCCGCGCGCCCCGGGATGACCGAGCCTCAAATCTCCCACGCCTCGCCGGGCGCCAGAACCCTGAACCGCTCGTCCGGGATTTTCGCGGCCGCGCAGGCCGCGCGAAGATCCTTCACGGGAGCGTCGATCGCCTCGTCGGTCAGCTGGAAGGTGCCGTGGTGGTGGGCGAGCGCCAGCTCGGCGCCGCAATCGGCGAACGCCTGCACGGCCTCGGCCGGGTTCATGTGCTGGTCGCGCATGAACCAGCGCGGCTCGTAGGCCCCGATCGGCAGGATGGCGAGCCGGAACGGCCCGTAGCGGTCGCGCGCCTCGCGGAACCGGAAGCCGTCGCCGTAGCCGGAATCGCTGACGTGGTAGAGGCGACCGGCCGGCGTGTCGACGACGAAGCCGGCCCACAGCGTCTTGTTGCGGTCGAGGAGGCCGCGCGCCGACCAGTGCCGCAGCGGCACCAGCGTCACGGCCACCTCCGCGGACAGCTCGACCCGGTCGTGCCAGTCGTAGGCCTCGGCGACGATCGCCGGGTCGTGGTCGGCCATCACGGTGTCGTTGCCGAGCGGGGTGACGATGCGCGGCCGATGCTCGGCGACGAGACGCGACAGGGTGTCGGCGTCGAGATGGTCGTAATGGCCGTGCGAGACCAGCACGGTGTCGATCGTCGGCAGGTTCTCGAACGGGATGCCGGGGGCGTTGACGCGCTTCGGTCCGGCGAAGTCGAACGGCGAGGCACGCTCCGACCACACCGGGTCGATCAGGATGTTGTGGCCGCCGGTCTGTAGAAGGAAGCTCGCATGGCCGACATAGGCGATGCGCAGCCGCGGCCCGGCCACCCGGGCGGGCGGCGTGTCGACATGCGGGCTCGGTGCCCAGTCCGGCCACTCCGCCTTGTCGCGGCGCGATCCCCACCAGCGGACGATGTCGGTGAAATTCTTCGGTGCCGCCCCGTGCGGGTCGCGGAACACCGTTCCGTCGAAATGGTCGGAGACCGGGCCTTCGTAGAACCGTGCGGCGCGGGCGCGCGCCCCGAACAGGGCGGCGGCGGCCGCCGCCAGGCCGGTCGATCCGAGCAGCAGGCCTCGACGGGTGGACGGCACGTTCCTATCTTCTCCAAGGAGGGGCCACGAACACACCGCTCGCCGGTCCCCCCAAGGATCCGACTGCGGGACGCCCGAGGGTACTTAGGCGGTCCGCCGGCCGAGACAAGACGCGGCCCGCCGCCGCGTCGCTGTGCTGCATGCATGATCTTGTCCGAAAAGCGGGTTCCACTTTTCGGGATCATGCGCAGAGCCGGGAGGTAGCAATGTCCGAATTGACGCGCGACCAGGTCGTGTCGGCGGTCCATCCGGTGGACGACGCGATCGTCGCCGAGATCATCGCGACGGGCGCGAGCGAGGCCGATCTCGCCACCGCCTGCGCCTTCGTGGCGCGGGAGTTCCGCTCCCACGAGGGGCGCGACGTGCCGGTCGGCACGATCGGCCAGGTGATCTCGATCCTGGAGCGGGTCGGCGCCCGGCCGCTGCGCGGCTCGCCGCTCGGCGAGGCCGGGTCGACCATGGAGTAGGCGCACGGAATCCGTGTCCCGGACGCGCGGGGCGCGCGCCGGGACCGAGGGCGACGCGGCAAAGCTCCCGCCGAGAGGCTCCTGGGTTCCGGCTCTGCGGCGCGCGAGCCCGGCGGCCCGCCCGCCTTGGCCGGGACACGGGCCGGTCTTCAGGGCGAAAGAACGGTACAACATCGGACGTCTGCGGCCCATTTGACTTCGCTTCGCCCGGCGGAGTAGTGTCCCGCGCTCTCGACATCTGCCGAGAACGACATCAACCGACCGGTCCCGCGAGGCCGGAGGCCAACGCCCGACAGCGCGATGCGCCCTCGGGCGCCACACGTGTTTGGGTTCGCCTCTCCGCGGGAGAGG
The DNA here is from genome assembly GCF_042682915.1 of Rhodoplanes azumiensis. Taxonomy (NCBI): domain Bacteria; kingdom Pseudomonadati; phylum Pseudomonadota; class Alphaproteobacteria; order Hyphomicrobiales; family Nitrobacteraceae; genus Rhodoplanes; species Rhodoplanes azumiensis. The sequence continues at coordinate 29,387 of NZ_JBHUIW010000035.1, forward strand.
TCCAACGGGACGGGCGGACGCATGTTCGACGGTCTTTCCGAGAAGCTCTCCGGCATCCTCGACCGGCTGACCCGGCGTGGCGCGCTCACTGCCGCCGACGTCGACGCGGCTGCGCGAGAAGTCCGCCGCGCCCTGCTCGAGGCAGACGTCGCCCTCGACGTGGTGCGCGGCTTCATCGACAAGCTGAAGGAGCGTGCCGTCGGGGTCGAGGTCATCAAGTCGGTGACGCCCGGCCAGATGGTCGTGAAGATCGTCCACGACCAGCTGATCGAGACGCTGGGCTCCACGGCCGATCCGATCGACCTGAACGCGCCCGCCCCGGTGCCGATCATGATGGTCGGCCTGCAGGGCTCGGGCAAGACGACCACGTCGGCCAAGATCGCCAAGCGCCTCTCCGACACGATGAAGCGCAAGGTGCTGATGGCCTCGCTCGATACCCGTCGGCCGGCCGCCCAGGAGCAGCTCGCCGTGCTGGGCACCCAGGTCGGCGTCGACACGCTGCCGATCGTCGCCGGCCAGACGCCGGTGCAGATCGCTCGCCGCGCGCTCGATGCGGGCCGGCTCGGCGGCTACGACGTGGTCATTCTCGACACCGCCGGCCGCACCACCCTCGACGAAGCCATGATGCTCGAGGTCGCCGAGGTGAAGCAGGCGGCGACCCCGCACGAGGTGCTGCTGGTCGCCGACGCCCTCACGGGCCAGGACGCGGTGAATCTGGCGCGATCGTTCGACGAGCGGGTCGGCCTCACCGGCATCGTGTTGACCCGCGTCGACGGCGACGGCCGCGGCGGCGCCGCGCTGTCGATGCGGGCCGTCACCGGCAAGCCGATCAAGCTGATCGGCGTCGGCGAGAAGCTCGACGCGCTGGAGGACTTCCATCCGAGCCGGATCGCCGACCGCATCCTCGGCATGGGCGACATCGTCTCGCTGGTCGAGAAGGCGGCGGCGACGATCGACGCCGAGAAGGCGCGGCGCACCGCCGAGCGGATGCGCAAGGGCCAGTTCGATCTGAACGACCTGCGCGAGCAGCTCGAGCAGATGCTCAAGATGGGCGGGCTCGGCGGCATGATGAGCATGCTGCCCGGCATCGCCAAGATGAAGAACCAGATCGCCGCAGCCAACATCGACGACAAGATCGTCAAGCATCAGATCGCCATCATCCAGTCGATGACGCCGAAGGAGCGCCGCACCCCGGATCTCCTGAAGGCCAGCCGCAAGAAGCGCATCGCGGCCGGCTCCGGCACCAAGGTCGAGGAGATCAACCGGCTGCTGAAAATGCACCGGCAGATGGCCGACATGATGAAGCAGATGGGCTCGCGCAAGCGCGGCCCGCTGGCCGGTCTCGCCAACGCGCTCGGCTTCGGCGGCGGCATGCCGAGCCAGGCCGATCTCGAGAAGCTCGCGGGCGGCCTGCCGGGCGGATTGCCGCCGGGCGGATTGCCGGGGTTCCCGGGCGCGCCGCCCGGGCTTCCGGGCGTGCCGCCCGGCCTGCCGGAGCTGTCGGGTGCCAAGGACGCCACGAAAGGCGATGCGGCCCCGGCCGGGGACGCGCCGGCGGCGAAGCCGCCGCTGCCGGGGCTCGCCGGCGGCGTGCCGCGGTTCTCCGGGCTGCCGGGTCTCGGCGGCAGGATCCAGAATTTCCCGGGCTTCGGGAAGAAGAAGTGAGGCTTGCTCGACCTCTCGGTCGGTCATGCCCGGCCTCGGGCCGGGCATCCACGATGCGGCGCTGGCCGCGAGGAAAAACGTGGATGGCCGGGACGAGCCCGGCCATGACGGGACTGTGAGCACGGCAGGTCGTGAATTTCACCCCTGGCGCATCGGACCGACCGGGCGCTGAGAACAGACGAGAAGAGAGGACCAAAAAATGTCTCTGCGAATCCGCATGGCCCGTGCCGGCACCAAGAAGCGCCCGTTCTATCACATCGTCGTCGCCGACTCGCGCAGCCCGCGTGACGGCCGCTTCATCGAGCGCATCGGCTACTTCAATCCGCGGCTGCCGAAGGAGCAGGCCGATCGTCTGAAGTTCGACCTCGACAAGGCGAAGGACTGGCTCGCCAAGGGCGCGACGCCGTCGGACCGCATCCTGCGCTTCCTCGACGAGGCCGGCATCCAGAAGCGCGAGCCGCGCAACAATCCCGAGAAGGCGATCCCGCGCAAGGAGCGCAAGGCGATGGCCGAGGCCAAGGCCAAGGCCGGCAAGTAAGCGGGGCGTGAGCCTTCGGGCTTCAACCGGGGGATTTCCGATGCGCAAGGGACCGAGCCGCAACCGCGTCGTCGCGGGCCTCGCGGCCATCGTCTGCGCCGCCGCCTTCGCCGGGGCCGCCGTCTCGCCCGCCGTCGCCCAGGAGCGGCGCGGCGGCACCGAGCCGACCGTCACGGTGCAGGGCCAGGGCCAGCACACGGTGAAGCCGAGCTTCGCCGTCGTCACCGTCGAGGTCGCGACCTCCGGCGACACGCTCGACAAGGCGACGGCGGCTCACGAAGGCCGCGCCGCCCGTGCCGCCGAAACCCTGCAGAAGCTCGCGTCCGACGGCGTGACGGTGAAGCGGTCCGACTTCCGCCTCGCCCGCGACGTTCCGCGGCCGAAGCAGGAGCAGCCGGGCTACCGCGCCGTCACGGCGTTCGAGCTCGAGCTCAAGCCGGTCGAGCGCGTCAACGCGCTGGTGAGCCGCATCGCGTCGTCGGGCCTGTTCGAGGTCGGGCCGATCGGCTACCGGGCCGATGACACGAATGCCGGCCTCGACGAGGCGCGCCGCAAGGCGATCGCCGATGCGCAGGCCAAGGCCGAGGTGTTCGCGGCGGCGGCCGGCATGCGGCTCGTCGGGGTCGTCGCCATCGTGGAGGGCGGCGAGCCGGGCGCGCTGCGCGCCGAGATGGCGTCGGCGCGGTCGATGCAGATCACACCGCCGGCGACGCTGACCTTCGACGCTTCCGCCACGGTGACGTGGCGGATCGGCCCGCGCTGAGATGCCGCCGCGACCGGCATCGTCCGATCGCGTCTGCGTCGCCCGTATCGGGGCGCCGCACGGCGTGCGCGGCGAGGTGCGGCTGTGGTCGTTCACGAGCGATCCGTCGGCGGTCGCGGCCTACGGGCCGCTGACGGCGGCCGACGGCCGGGTGTTCGAGATCGCCGCGCTGCGGCCCGCCAAGGACTGCTTCGTGGCGCGGCTGAAGGGCGTCGCGGATCGTGACGCCGCCGAGGCGCTGCGCAACCTCGACCTCTACGTGCCGCGTGAAACACTCGCGCCGCCCGGCGAGGACGAGTTCTATCACGCCGACCTGATCGGGCTGTTGGCCGTCGACACGGCCGGAACCGAGATGGGCACCGTGATCGCGGTGCAGAACTTCGGCGCCGGCGACATTCTGGAGATCGCGCCGAAGCGCGGCGAGACGCTGCTGGTGCCGTTCTCCAAGGCCGTCGTGCCGGTCGTCGACATCCCCGGCGGCCGGGTCGTCGTCGATCCGCCGCCCGGGCTGCTCGACGACGAGGAGGGCGTCCCTCCGCCTTCATCCTGAGGAGCCCGCGCAGCGGGCGTCTCGAAGGATGGGCGGCCACGGCGCCGGTGGCCGCATGGTTCGAGACGCGATCCTGCGGATCGCTCCTCACCATGACGGGCGAAGTGGTCGCGAGACGCGACAGACGAAACGCTGCACACGAACAGAAGCAAGAAGTCCATGTGGCGCGCCGACGTGATCACGATCTTTCCGGAGATGTTCCCGGGGCCGCTGGGCGCGAGCCTCGCCGGCAAGGCGCGGGCGAACGGCATCTGGGATCTCGCCGCGACCGATCTGCGCGACTTCGCCACCGACCGCCATCGCAGCGTCGACGACACGCCGGCCGGCGGCGGCCCCGGCATGGTCCTGCGCGCCGACGTTCTGGCCCGCGCCATCGACGCGATCGCGCCGGAGCACGATCCGCGACCGCGCCTGCTCACGAGTCCCCGGGGAAAACCGCTCACCCAGGCGCGGGTCCGAGAGCTCGCGGCCGGTCCCGGCGTCGTCATCGTCTGCGGGCGCTTCGAGGGGGTCGACGAGCGAGTCATCGCCGGTCGCAACCTGGAGGAGGTGTCGATCGGCGACTATGTCCTCTCGGGTGGCGAGCTCGCCGCCCTGGTGCTGATCGACGCTTGCGTGCGGCTGTTGCCCGGCGTGATGGGCAAGGAGGCGTCCGGCGCCGAGGAGAGCTTTTCGGACGGGCTCCTGGAGTACCCGCACTACACCCGGCCCCAGCTCTTCGAGGGCCGCGACATTCCCCCCGTCCTGGTGTCGGGCGACCACGGCCGCGTCGCGGCCTGGCGCCGGGCCGAGGCCGAGCGGATCACCCGCGAGCGGCGGCCGGATTTGTGGGCCAAGTTCCGCGAGGCCGACCTCACCCGAATGGCTGATGCCCAAGCCCCGGCCATCCCGCCAAAAAAAGCGACCGATGGATGACAAAGCCGACGACATGGCGTATAGGCACCGCCAACCCGAAGCATTCCGACCGACAGAACCGGCGCGCTTGCGCCAGACGCAGCGCTGGAGACCTCCCATGAACATCATTCAAGAGCTCGACAAAGAGCAGATCGCCAAGCTGTCCGCCGGCAAGGACATTCCGGATTTCGGCCCGGGCGACACGCTGACCGTCAACGTCAAGGTCGTCGAGGGCGACCGCTCGCGCGTCCAGGCCTACGAGGGCGTCTGCATCGGCCGCTCCGGCGCCGGCCTCCACGAGAGCTTCACGGTCCGCAAGATCTCCTACGGCGAGGGCGTCGAGCGCGTCTTCCCGCTGTATTCGCCGCTGATCGACTCGATCAAGGTGGTGCGGCGCGGCAAGGTGCGGCGCGCGAAGCTGTATTACCTGCGCTCGCGGCGCGGCAAGTCGGCCCGCATCACCGAGCGGCAGGACCGCCCGGGCGAGCGCGAGGCGGCGACGGCCGCCGAGTAAGCGCATCGCAGACGCCGCATGGCATCGCCGAAGACACGCAGGGCCGGCTCGTCCGGCCCTTTGCGTCGGTGCCGCACCGTCGCGGCCCTCTTCACGGACGGCATGCGACGCCGCGCCGGCGTCGTGGCGCTCGCGCTCGTGGCGGCCACGCCGCTCACGGCCCCGGCCGCGGCCGAGCCGGTGTGGCTCGAGGTGTCGCAGGCGGTCTCCGGCACCGATCAGCGCAGCGGCCAGGCGGTCGTCAACTTCATCCTCACCACGGCGGGCCGCGAGGCCTTCGCACGCTTCACCGCGGCCCATGTCGGCCGCCGGATCGACATCCGGGTCGACGGCAAGACCTGGCTGCGCCCGGTGATCCAGGAGGCCGTCAACGGCGGCGTCGGCCAGATCCCGGTGCCGACCGTCGAGGCCGGCCGGGTGCTCGCCCGCCGCCTCGCCAGCGAAGGCGCCCGCCTCGAGGTCGAAGCGGTGGAGTGACGTCCAAAGCCGCTCCCCGCCGCGCGGCTCATGCGTGCTTCGTCATTCCGGGGCGCGCCGAAGGCGCGAACCCGGAACGACCGCTCCCGGCGCGCGGGGAGATGGACAGGGCCGCCCCGGGGCGACCGAACACCCCAACGAGTCCACCTTGCACCTCCGAACTGCGACCCCGACATTCGTTGTGGCGCCAGTTTGGATTTGCTACAGACCACGCATGTTTTCGCCCCGCGCCGATCACCGAGCGGACGGGCCTGCCTCGCGGCCGGCGCAGGCGGCGCATGCCGCGCAGGCGCGTGCGGTGCATGCGCGCGTCGTCCTCGACGACCATGCCCGGCTGCCCTGGCGGTTCTTCGGCCGGCTGACCGCGGCCGTGCTGGCCGGCCTTCCGGGACCGGCGGCGCGCCGCGCCTGAGCGCGCCGCGACCCCGCTCCGCCGTCCACCGTCCTTTTGATTTTCCGCATCACATAAGAACCGCGAGACGCCTGCGATGAAGCCGCGCACCCTCTACGACAAGATCTGGGACGACCACGTCGTCGACGAGCAGCCCGACGGCACCTGCCTGATCTACATCGACCGCCATCTCGTCCACGAGGTGACGAGCCCGCAGGCCTTCGAGGGGCTTCGCATGGCGGGCCGCAAGGTGCGGGCACCGGAAAAGACGCTGTGCGTCGTCGACCACAACGTCCCGACCACCGACCGCTCGAAGCCCAACGAGGATCCGGAGAGCGCCGCCCAGATCGCCGCGCTGGCCGACAACGCCGCGCATTTCGGCCTCGAATACTACAACGAGTTCGACAAGCGGCAGGGCATCGTCCACGTCATCGGCCCGGAGCAGGGCTTCACGCTGCCCGGGACCACGATCGTGTGCGGCGACAGCCACACGGCGACGCACGGTGCCTTCGGGGCGCTCGCCTACGGCATCGGCACCTCGGAGGTCGAGCACGTGCTCGCCACCCAGACGCTGATCCAGAAGAAGTCGAAGAACATGCTGGTGCGGGTGGACAACCGCCTGCCCCCCGGCGTCACCGCCAAGGACATCATCCTCGCCGTGATCGGCGAGATCGGCACGGCCGGCGGCACCGGCTACACGATCGAGTATGCGGGCGAGGCGATCCGCGACATCTCGGTCGAGGGCCGCATGACCATCTGCAACATGTCGATCGAGGGCGGTGCCCGCGCCGGCATGGTCGCCCCCGACGAGAAGACCTACGCTTGGCTGAAGGATCGTCCGAAGGCCCCGAAGGGCGCCGCCTGGGATCAGGCGCTGCGCTACTGGGAGACGCTGCGCTCCGACGACGGCGCCCATTTCGACGCGATCGTGACGCTCGACGCCGCCGACCTGCCGCCGCTCGTCACCTGGGGCACCAGTCCCGAGCAGGTGGTGGCGATCACCGGTCGCGTGCCGGTGCCGGCCGAGATCGCCGACGAGCGCAAGCGTGCCGCGGCGGAAGCCGCGCTGCGCTACATGGGCCTCGTCGGCGGCGAAAAGCTCACCGACATCGCCATCGACCGCGTGTTCATCGGCTCCTGCACCAACTCGCGCATCGAGGATCTGCGGGCCGCGGCCGCGCTGGTGAAGGACAAGACCGTCAACGCCGCCGTCAAGGCGATGGTGGTGCCGGGCTCCGGCCTCGTGAAGGAGCAGGCCGAGGCCGAAGGCCTCGACAAGATCTTCACGGCTGCCGGCTTCGAGTGGCGCGAGCCGGGCTGCTCGATGTGCCTCGCCATGAACCCGGACAAGCTGGCGCCGGGCGAGCGCTGCGCCTCGACCTCGAACCGCAACTTCGAGGGGCGTCAGGGCTACAAGGGCCGCACCCATCTGGTCTCGCCGATCATGGCGGCCGCCGCCGCGCTGGCGGGCCGCTTCGTCGACGTGCGCGAGGTGCGCTGACCGCGACGGCCGATCGGCCGTACCGGCCGATCCACCAATCGCGAGACATGACGGGGCGCCCCCTGCGGGCGCCTCGTTGCGTTTCGAGGGGAGCGGCGGCGCCCGAATCACCCGACCCGACCCGGACATTGCTGTCGTGGCGCAAAAATCCATGCTGCGTCGCACCGCCTTGGCGCCCGTGTGGTTGCTCGTCGCATCTCGCGGAGGTGGGGTATCGCCGTGCCTAGCCTGAATTGGGCATGGTAATATGATCCATCACGAAAATGTGCGCAGCCGGACATGGGAGAGGGCTAGCCCTGTGCCGTCGGAGGGGCGAAACATCAGCATCGTCAAGCGGAGACTGCTCATGGGGCACCAGGAGGACGAGCTGCTGGCTCTCGCTGCCACGCTTCGGCACGCCTTGGCCGAGCTGGCCGAGCTGCCGCCCGACGCCAAGGGCTCGGACAGCCTGGTGCGGATCGAACGCCTGACCCTGCGCTGGATCGACTCGGTCGAGAGCCTGTTGCGAACCCGCGTCACCGGCCGCCAGGCCGAGGCCCTGCGCGCCGCCCTGGTCGAGCTGCGCACCGCCTCGGCCCGCATCCGGCGGTCCACGGCCGTCGCGGGCGCGCTGGCCGAGCCGCCGGCACGCTTCGGATCGCCGCCATTCGAGCTCTGACGACTCCCACCGCGCCTTTCACCCGGCTCTTGCTGCACCGTTTCGGATGGCGGCGACCTGCGCCTGCCCCGTGTCGCTGCGTCGCGGCGCGGCTTGGTGGTTGCACGGACTGGCGCGGCGCGCGGTCCCGTGGCTCGATACCGCCACCAGCAAACCGGGAGGTCTTGCATGGAAGGCCGGTATTTCGAGCAGAAGCGGATTGCCGAAATGCTGCGGGGCGCCCTGGCCGAGATGGCCGTCCTGTGCGCCGAGCAGTCACCATCGACCGAAGCGATCGAGCATGTCGAGCGCTGGACGCTGCGCTGGATCGATCTCGTCGAGGCGATGATCTGGAACACCCCGACCGAGACGGACGTGAAAGACCTCCACGCCGCGCTCGAGAAGCTCCGCGCCATGGCGCCGGAGATGCGGGTCCGTGCCGATATGTCCCGCGTGCCCGCGCAGCTCGCGGGCGTCTGATTTTCACATCACGCCATCTCACACCACGGCTTCGATAAGGCACGGGCCGCACGCCGCCATGGCGGACGCGACCGCGTCCTCGAACGCGTCCGTCGTCTCGGCCCGGACCGCGTCGACGCCCATCCCGTGCGCGAGCCGCACCCAGTCGAGGGTCGGATCGCCGAGATCGAACATGGCTGCGGCTTTGGAGCCGGACGTCGACGCGCCGACGATGCGCAGCTCGTCCATCAGCACCTTGTAGGCGCGGTTGGCGTAGATGATCGTCACCACGTCGAGCTTTTCGCGCGCCATCGTCCACAGCGCCTGGAGCGTGTACATGGCGCTGCCGTCGGCCTGCAGCACCACGACCTTGCGGTCCGGGCAGGCGACCGCGGCGCCGGTCGCGACCGGCAGGCCGTCGCCGATCGCCCCGCCGGCGAGGCTGAGAAAGTCGTGCGGCGCCGCCGTGTCGAGCACGGCGTAATGCTGGAAGCCGCCCGTGATGCTCTCGTCGCTGACGATGGCGTTCTCGGGCAGGTGGCGGGCGACGATCCGCATCAGCGTGCCGGGATCGAGGGCGCCGGCCTGCGGACGCTCGGGAAGAGATTTCGTGTTCAGCGGCGCCGGGCCGGTCGCGCCGAGCGCCTCAGCGACGGCGACGAGCGCCGCGGCGCCGTCCTCGTGAGGATGGGCGAGGACGAGCGGCGCGCAGCCTCGCGGCGTCAGCTCGCTCGGCTGGTCCGGATAGCCGAAGAACGCCACCGGCGCCTGCGTGCCGACCAGGATCAGGGTCCGCGTGCCCGCCAGGAACGCGACCGCCGGCTCGGGCCGGTAGGGCAGGCGCTCGACCCGCACCCGGCCGGCGCCGCGTTCGAGCCGCGGCGCGAAGGTGTCGCAGACGAGCCGCGCCCCGGTCGCCGCGGCGATCCGGCCGGCGGCGGCGAGCCCGCGACCCCGCAACGCCTCGCCGCGCAGCAGCAGCGCCGCCCATCCGGCCCGCAGCGCCGCGACGGTCCGCGCCACGGCGTGGTCGGAAACCGGCGAGGGGCCGTGCACGGGCAGGCGCGGGGCGACCCCCTCGGCCGGCGACCACGCGGCGTCGGCGCCGAGGATCAGGCTCGCGATGTGGCCGGGCGCGCCGGCGGCCGCCTGCACGGCGCGGGCCGCCTCGGCCGCGACGGTGCGGGCCTCGCGACAGGTGCCGAGCCAGTGCGAGACGGTGCGGGCGAGCGCCCCGACGTCGGAGGTCAGTGGCGCGTCGTAGCGCAGATGGGTCGCGGCATGGTCGCCGATCACGTTGACGATCGGCACGCGCGCCTTGCGGGCGTTGTGCAGGTTGGCGATGCCGTTGGCAAAGCCGGGACCGAGATGCAGCAGCGTCGCAGCGGGTTTCTCCGCCATCCGCGCGTAGCCGTCGGCCGCGCCGGTGGCGACGCCCTCGAACAGGCACAGCACCCCGCGCATCGCCGGCACCGCGTCCAGCGCGGCGACGACGTGCATTTCCGAGGTGCCCGGATTGGCGAAGCAGACCGTGACGTCGCTGTCGACCAGCGTGCGGATGAGGCTTTCGGCTCCGTTCATGAGTCCCGTCGTCATAGGGCAGACACTGGGTAGGGTGGGCACTGGCCGCGCACGTCGCGAGGCGGATATGACCGTCGCGCTGGGCGGCTCGTCATTTGCTCTTTCTAGAGCGGTTTTCGGTGTGGCTGAATCGCCGGGGGATTCCCTGGGCGGGTGAG
>NZ_JBHUIW010000036.1:0-38462 GCF_042682915.1 Rhodoplanes azumiensis
GACCGCACCACCAAGCGCCCCGCCGTCGCCCGCCACATGAGCGTGACGGGCGGGTGACGCGCGGGCGAACGACCGACCCGTGCGCTATCGAAGGGTCGGCACCCGCAAGAGGATGTTCGAGCCGCCTGCCGGCGAGCCGGTCATCGGCGCGGGGCGTTCACCGGACCCGCGCCGCAGAGCGAGGGCACCGATCAGGACGAACCCGACGCCGAGCGTCACCTGGAGCGCCAGCGTCCAGCTCTCGACGTCGTCACCCGCTCGAACCGTGAGGACCGGGATCTTCCGGAAGGCTTGCACCACCGCGGCGCTGGTGTTGAACCAGAGCGCGACCAGGGCCGCGCAGACATAGACGAGACGCCATCCTCGTCGGAGTCGCGCCACATAGAGCGCGACCAGGGCCGCGGTCAGCAGAACGATCAAGGCGGCGCCGACCACGTGCCGGACACCCACCGCGTTCGCGGGATACAGAAATCCGCTGGCGCTGGTCGCGAACGTGGCTGCCAGGAAAACGAAGGTCAGACCAGGCATGCGACGGCCGAACGCCATCCCTGTCATCGCGACGATGCCCGAAAGCACTCCGGTGAGGCTGATCGCCACGTGTAGATAGGTAAAGGCTTCCATCGGCAGGCCGACGATCATGTCGCTTCTCCCGATCGTTCGACGGGTGTTGCTCGGGCCGCGCGTCCAGTCCTTCGCGAAGTCGTCGTGTACGGGCAGGATGTCACGACTAGGCGATACGGGCCGTGAAGGGTCAATACCGAAAAATACGGGTCGATGCCTTCGGTTCGCGTGTGATGCTTCGTTCTAGACTGCGGTATGACGTGCAGTGGGGCACAGGATCTCTGCGGCAGGGCGCGGCCGGCGGCAGGCTCGGTCGGTCGTCGAATCGACCCCTGTCGGCGCAACGATCGGTCCGCGGAGGCCCGCGCGGCCCGTCACCAGCGGACCGAGACGCGCGCCGCCGCCCAGCCCGCGACCGTGACGGCGCGGATCGCCAACGGATACCAGGCGGCGACGCGGAGCGGCGCGTCGTCCGGGCCGTGGCCGGCATGGAGGACGGCGCCGAGTCCGCCCTCTCCCTCGGCGCCGGCCCGGACGGCCCCTCGGGCTCCGCCTCGACGAGACCGGCGCACATGTGCTTCCGGCGCCGGGCGGCCATGCGGCGCATCGGGTTTCTACGGATTCGGGCGGGTCGCGCCGGAGCCCCTGCGCCGCGCTCGGCCCGTCGCTCGTAAATGCCTGCAGTCCCGCGGTATTCCACTCGGATCGCGGGCCGGCGCGAGGCCGGCCGGGCGGCGCCCGAAAACCGCCGCTCCATTGCCCTCATGCCACAATTGCGCTAAGCCGCCCGCTCGGGAAACTCGTGACTGGAGGGACGGATGGCCGATCATGCCGCCGTGGACTACGAGACTGCGTCGGGGAACGACCTGGCCCAGCACGAAGCGACCTATCGCGGGTTCGTGCAGCTCGTGAAGTGGGGCGTCGGCTCCACCGCCCTCGTTCTCGTCCTGATGGCCATTTTCCTGGTCTGACGACCGTTCCGGACGGCGGCGCAGGCGATCGCTCGCCGGCGCCCGTCCGGTCATGCCCTGCGCAGGAGACACCATGAAGATCGCGATTTGTGCCGAGGCGGACGCTGCCGAACCGCGGGTCGCCGGAACGCCGGAGACCGTGAAGAAGATGAAGGCGCTCGGCGCCGAGGTCGCGGTCGAGCCCGGCGCGGGCGTGAAGTCCGGCATCCTCGACGCCGACTATCAGGCGGCCGGCGCGACCGTGACGCGCGACGCCGCGCGCGACGCCGACATCGTCCTCAAGGTGCGTCGCCCGAACGAGATGGAGCTCACCGGCTACAAGAAGGGCGCCATCGTCGTCGCCATCATGGACCCGTATGGCCATCAGGCGGCGCTCGAGGCGCTGGCCCGCGCCGGCGTGATCGCCTTCGCGATGGAGCTGATGCCGCGCATCACCCGCGCCCAGGTGATGGACGTGCTCTCCAGCCAGGCGAACCTCGCCGGCTACCGCGCCGTGATCGACGCCGCGGCCGAGTACGGCCGCGCCTTCCCGATGATGATGACGCCGGCCGGCACGGTGCCGGCCGCCAAGTGCTTCATCATGGGCGTCGGCGTCGCCGGCCTGCAGGCGATCGCGACCGCGCGCCGGCTCGGCGCGATCGTGACGGCGACCGACGTGCGCCCGGCCGTGAAGGAGCAGGTGGCGAGCCTCGGGGCGAAGTTCATCGCCGTCGAGGACGAGGAGTTCAAGCAGGCCGAGACCGCCGGCGGCTACGCCAAGGAGATGTCCAAGGAGTACCAGGCGAAGCAGGCGGCCCTCGTCGCCGAGCACGTCAAGAAGCAGGACATCGTGATCACGACCGCGCTGATCCCGGGCCGTCCGGCGCCGCGCCTGATCACGGCCGAGATGGTCGCCTCGATGAAGCCCGGCTCGGTGATCGTCGATCTGGCGGTCGAGCGCGGCGGCAACGTCGAGGGCGCCAAGCCCGGCGAGGTCGTCGAGATCAACGGCGTCAAGATCGTCGGCCATCTCAACGTCGCCGGCCGGCTGGCCGCGTCGTCCTCGGCCCTCTACGCCAAGAACCTGCTCGCCTTCCTCGAGGTGCTGATCGACAAGAAGACCAAGGCGATCGCGCTGAACTGGGACGACGAGATCGTCAAGGCGACGGCGCTGACCAAGGACGGCGCGATCGTCCACCCGAACTTCGTGCCGAAGACGGCGGCCTGACCGCCCGGCCGCGGCCCGCATCGAGACAACGCGGCCTCTCCGCGCCGGACGAGGTCGCCCGCATTCCGAGGAGATATGCGATGGAGCATGTGGCAAGCGCGATCGACCCGTTCATCTTCCGGCTGTCGATCTTCGTGCTGGCGGTGTTCGTCGGCTACTACGTCGTGTGGTCGGTGACGCCGGCCCTGCACACGCCGCTGATGTCGGTGACCAACGCGATCTCGTCCGTGATCGTGGTCGGTGCGCTGCTCGCCGTCGGCGTCGCCCTGGTCGGCGACGACAACGGCCCGATCCTGGCGCGGGCGCTGGGCTTCGTCGCCCTGGTGTTCGCCTCGGTGAACATCTTCGGCGGCTTCCTGGTCACCCAGCGCATGCTGGCGATGTACACCAAGAAAAAGAAGTGAGCGGGACGGCAGCCGCTCGTCGTGACAGCAGGTCGATCCGGGCGAGGGGGGCCGGATCGCCGCAGCGGATTGTCCCGCCCCTCCTCGTCGGCCGCTCGCTCCGACCCGGATCGACGGCACGTCGCGCCGCGCAGCGCTGAATGAGGACGATGTGACATGAACGCCAATATCGCCGCGCTTCTGTATCTGGTCGCAGGAGTGCTGTTCATCCTGGCTCTGCGCGGGCTTTCCAGCCCCGAGTCGAGCCGGCGCGGCAACTTCTTCGGCATGACCGGCATGGTGATCGCGGTGGCGACGACGCTCGCCTCGCACGTCCCGGCCGGCCCCGGCGCCTGGGCCCTGGTGGCGCTCGGCATCGCGATCGGCGGCGGCATCGGCGCCGTCATCGCGCGGCGCGTGCCGATGACCATGATGCCGGAGCTGGTCGCCGCCTTCCACTCGCTGGTCGGCATGGCCGCCGTGCTGGTCGCCGCCGGCGCCCTCTACGCCCCGGCTGCCTTCGACATCGGCACGGTGGGCAACATCCACGGCGCCAGCCTGATCGAGATGTCGCTCGGCGTCGCCATCGGCGCCATCACGTTCACGGGCTCGGTCATCGCCTTCGCCAAGCTGTCGGGGCGGATGAGCGGTGCGCCGATCATGCTGCCCGGCCGCCACGTCATCAACATCGCGCTGTTCCTGGCGATCGTCGCCCTGATCGTGGTGTTCGCCCGCACCGAGAGCTACACGGCCTTCTGGGCACTGACGCTCGCCTCGTTCCTGTTCGGCATCCTGATCATCATCCCGATCGGCGGCGCCGACATGCCGGTCGTCATCTCGATGCTCAACTCCTATTCGGGGTGGGCGGCCGCCGGCATCGGCTTCACGCTCGGCAACTCGGCCCTGATCATCACCGGCGCGCTGGTCGGCTCCTCGGGCGCGATCCTGTCCTACATCATGTGCAAGGGCATGAACCGCTCGTTCATCTCGGTGATCCTGGGCGGCTTCGGCGGCGAGGTCGCGGGTCCGGCGGGCGGCGCCGAGGCGCGGCCCGTGAAGCTCGGCTCGGCCGACGACGCCGGCTTCATCATGAAGAACTCCGGCAAGGTGATCATCGTCCCGGGCTACGGCATGGCGGTGGCGCAGGCCCAGCACGCGCTGCGCGAGCTCGCCGACAAGCTGAAGGCCGAGGGCGTCGAGGTGAAGTACGCGATCCACCCGGTCGCCGGTCGCATGCCCGGCCACATGAACGTGCTGCTCGCCGAGGCGAACGTGCCCTACGACGAGGTGTTCGAGCTCGAGGACATCAACTCGGAGTTCTCGCAGGCCGACGTCGCCTTCGTGATCGGCGCCAACGACGTGACCAACCCGGCCGCCGAGGAGGATCCGTCCTCGCCGATCTACGGCATGCCGGTGCTGCAGGTGTGGAAGGCCGGCACCGTGATGTTCTCCAAGCGCTCGCTCGCCTCGGGCTACGCCGGCATCGACAACACGCTGTTCTATCGCGACAACACCATGATGCTGCTCGGCGACGCCAAGAAGATGACCGAGGAGATCGTGAAGGCGCTCGGGTGATTCGTCCCCGCGCCATCACGACCCGCGTGATCGCGACGACGTTCGAGGCACGGCCCCGCAAGGGCCGTGCCTTTTTCGATCGCGCGGTGCGTCTCTTGCGGTGTTCCCCGTCGCGCGCCGTGTCCCGCGGCGCCGTGGCGGTCGGCGCCGCGCTGGCCTGGGCCTCGCCGCTCGCGGCCTTCGAGGGGCCGGTCGCGACCTCCGCCGCCCCGCCGTCGATCACCTGCGCGGCGGGCGAGGTGGCCTCGGTCGTAACCGAGTTGTTCCTCGGCCGCGACGCCGGCGGCCGCCGTGTCGTGACCGAGGCGCGCTGGGCCGATTTCCTCGCGCGCGAGGTGACGCCGCGTTTTCCCGACGGGCTGACGGTCTACGACGCGCGCGGCCAATGGCGCGACGCGACGGGCCGGATCACCCGCGAGGCGACGAAGGTGCTGATGATCCTCGCGCTTGCGGTCGAGACGCCGGCCGGAACGGCTTCCAACGGCCAGAGTCGGGCGGACAAAATCGCCGCGATCGTCGACGCCTACAAGCGCCGCTTCCACCAAAAATCCGTGCTGGTGCTGACCCGCGCCGCCTGCGCCCGATTCTGAGCTGCGTGCGCGACATGCCCGGGCGTGCACACGCCGCGGTGCGGTGGTTCTATGATCGTGCCGCGTGCACGGCGAGGCTCCCTCTCCCCGGCGGGGAGAGGGCTGGGGTGAGGGGGAGCCGGCGCCGATGGGTCCATCGTGAGGTGAGCACCCCCTCACCCGGATCTCGCGCTGTCGCGCGAGATCCGACCTCTCCCCGCTGGGGAGAGGTGAAACAAGGGTTGCCGACCCCGCGCTCGAGCAAGCAAAAAAAGGCGCGGGCCGGAGCCCGCGCCTTGCTTCGATCGATGGTCTGAACCGCGGGTGTCGGTCGTCCGGCGCCCGCCGTGATCAGATCAGTCCCAGGCCCTTGAGCACCGAGAGCATCACGGCGGCGGCCGCGACCGAGCCGATCTGGCCGCCGCAGTTGGCGCCCATCGCATGCATCAGGAGGAAGTTCTTCTTGTTGTAGCGCTGGCCCTGCGCCTGCACGACGCGGGCCGCCATCGGAAAGGCCGAGATGCCGGCGGCGCCGATCAGCGGGTTCATGCGGCCGCCCGACAGCACGTACCAGAGCTTGCCGAACCCGACCCCGACGATGGTGTCGAGGCAGATCGCCACGAAGCCGAGCGCGAAGATGGCGAGCGTCGTCGGCTTCAGGAAGTCCTCCGCCGCCATCGTGGCGCCGATGGCGAGGCCGAGGAACAGGGTCGCGATGTTGGCGATCTCGTTCTCGGACGCCTTGGTGAGGCGGGTGACGGCGCCGCACTCGCGCATGAAGTTGCCGAGCATGATCGAGGCCATCAGGGGCAGGCCCTTCGGCGCGATCAGGCCGGTGACCACCGTCACGACGATCGGGAACAGGAGCTTGGTGTTCGCCGACACGCTGCGCTTCACCACCGGCATGGTCGTCGTGCGCTCATTCTCGGTGGTCAGCGCCTTCATGATCGGCGGCTGGATGATCGGCACCAGCGCCATGTAGGAGTAGGCGGCGACCGAGATCGGGCCGAGCAGCTGCGGCGCGTATTGCGAGGCGACGTAGATGGCGGTCGGTCCGTCACAGGCGCCGATGACGGCGATCGACACCGCCTCGAGATGCGGGAAGCCGAGCGCCAGCGCGAGCAGCAGCGTGAGGAAGATGCCGCACTGGCCGGCGGCGCCGAACAGCAGGATCTTGGGGTTCTCCAGCAGCGGGCCGAAATCCGTCATGGCGCCGATGCCGATGAAGATCAGCAACGGGAACAGCTCGTTGGCGATGCCCATGTTGTAGATGCTGCGGATGAAGCCGGTGTCGTCCTTGGCCATCGCCTTGAGGGCGTCGGGCGCCGCCGGCCCCATGGCGTCGAGCACCTGCTTGGCACCGATGTCGATGCCCTGGTGCATCAGCTCGCTGCCCGGGATGTTGACCAGGAGACAGCCGAATCCGATCGGCACCAGCAGCAGCGGCTCGACGTCCTTCTTGACGCCGAGGAAGATCAGCGTGCCGCCGATCGCCAGCATCACCATCTGCTTGAGGCCGCCGAGCGTGACCAGCGCCTGGACGCCGTCGGTCAGGCCCAGCAGGCCTTCGAGAATGCCTTCGAGCATGTCTGTCCCCGTTCAGCCGCGGTTGGCCTTGCTTCCGTCCTCGGCCGAGAGCGGAAAGATCTTCTTCAGGAGCTGGATCGACCAGATCAGGATCGACAGGGTGAGGAAGGTTCCTCCTATGCCCACGACCATCATGGTCAGTCCGAAGGTCAGTTTGTCCATGCTGCATGTCCCGTGATCGTGGTGACCCGTCACGTCGCGGCGCCACGGACGGGCTCGTCGCAACGTGCCCTTGTCCGAACGGCCCGCAACCGATAGGCCGCGAGTCGGGTGATGATACGCAGCCGAACCCTCGGCAGAAACAGTGAAAACCCCATGTCCGCATCGCTTTCGGCGCGCTTGGCTGCCTTTCTCGAAATGCATCACGTGATGTCTCTCGCCACCGTGGGGGCGGCCGGCCCGCACGCCGCGAGCCTGTTCTACGCGTGTGACGGGCCGGCCTTGGTGTGGGTCTCGGAGGAGGGGGCCCGCCACTCCCGCGATCTGGCGGCGAACCCGGCGGTCGCCGTCACGGTGGCGCCCGACACGGCCGATTTCGCTGCGGTGCGGGGGGTGCAGATGCACGGCCGCGCCGTGCGGGTTTCGGATCCCGACGAGGCGGCGCGGCTGCGCGGCCTGCTCGCCGCCCGCTACCCGTTCCTGCAGCGCCTCGACGCGCTGCCCGAAAGGTTGCGCGCGGCCGTCGCGCGCGTCGCCGTCTACCGGTTCGATCCCGACGAGGCGGTGCTGATCGACAACGCCAAGGGCTTCGGCCACAAGGAGACGCTGGTGCTGCGGCGCGACGAGTAGGGGCGCGGACGGCGTCCGGAGACGCGCCGAACCCGAATCGCCCTCGTTCCGGGGCGCCGCGCGGCGGCGAGCCCGGAATCCCGCCGAAATGGAGGCGCTCGCCGCCCGGATTCCGGGTTCGCGCCTTCGAGGCACTCCGGAATGACCGGATGTGGGAGACCGTGTGGCGAGGACACGACGGCCCCCGTGCGGCCTGCAGACGGCGGCCGATCCGCGCCGTCACTCCGCGGCGCGGCGGGCGGCCAGCTTGGTGAACTTCTTGGTGATGAAGTGCCGCTTCAGCCGCGAGATGTGGTCGATGAACAGGACGCCGTTCAGGTGGTCGATCTCGTGCTGGATGCAGGTGGCGAACAGGCCGTCCGCCGTCTCCTCGTGCGTCGCGCCGTCGAGGTCCAGCCAGCGGACCCGCACCCGCTCGGGGCGCTCGACGTCCTCGTGCACGTCCGGGATCGACAGGCATCCCTCCTCGTAGACGTTCATTTCCGCGGAGGTCCAGACGATCTCCGGGTTGATGAAGACCCGCGGCCGCTTCTCCTCGGTCTTGTGGGCGAGATCCATGGTGACGACCCGCTTCGGCACGGCGACCTGGATGGCCGCGAGCCCGATGCCGGGGGCGTCGTACATGGTGTCGAACATGTCGGCGACGAGCGTGCGGATCTCGTCGTCGATCGCCGTCACGGGCTCGGAGACCAGCCGGAGCTGCTTGTCGGGGAGGAGGATGATGTCGCGGATCGCCATGGCGGGCATGTAAGGCGAGACGCGAAACGCGTCAATTCCGGGCTGCTACGACCGGGACGGGAGGGGCTTTGGCCGGTTGCCCGTGGCGTCTTGAGGCAGGGCCTCACCGGTCACCTCTCCCCGCGCGCGGGGAGAGGTCGACGCGCGAAGCGCGGCGGGTGAGGGGGCGCTTCCGCGCAGCAGAGACTCGCGGCGACGCCCCCTCACCCGGAGGCCGCGCCTGCCGGCGCGCCCTCCGACCTCTCCCCGCCAGCGGGGAGAGGTCAAGGGGCCGCCCGCAAAATCGCCCGATCGCAGCCGCACCTTGTGCCGAATCCACCCGTCACTCATACCGGGACCATGAGCACCAGCCCGACCACGCCCGCCGTTCCCACCGCGGCCGCCTCCGACGGGGCCGTCCCGGCGCCCGCCCGGCCCTCGCTCGCCGAGACCTTCGCGGTCTATCTGCGGCCGCGGGTGCTGATCGTGATGTTCCTGGGGTTCTCCTCGGGGCTGCCGCTCGCCCTCTCCGGCTCGACCCTGCTGGTGTGGATGCGCGAGACCGGGGTCGATCTCGGCACCATCGGCCTGTTCGCCCTGGTCGGCACCCCCTACACGCTGAAATTCGCCTGGGCGCCGATCGTCGACGCCCTCGACGTGCCGATCCTGTCCCGCCTCCTCGGCCGGCGGCGCGGCTGGCTGGTGACGACCCAGCTCCTGCTGATCGCCGCCATCGTGTTCCTCGGCCTGTGCGACCCGGCCAAGACGCCGTGGCTGGTCGCCTTCGGGGCGCTGCTGGTCGCCGCCGCCTCGGCCACCCAGGACATCGTCATCGACGCCTTCCGGGTCGAGAGCCTGCCCGAGAACGAGCAGGCCGCCGGCATGGCCTCCTACGTCGCGGCCTACCGGATCGGCATGCTGGCTTCGACGGCCGGCGCCCTGTTCATGGTCTCCGGCTTCGAGGCGGCGGGCTTCGGCAAGGCCGACGCCTGGATGTGGGGCTATCTGGCGATGGGCGCCCTGGTGGTGATCGGCATTCTCACCACGCTCGCCGCCACCGAGCCGGCCGCGTCCGAGCGCGCCGCGCACGATCCGGCCCACCGCATCGAGAACCCGGCCCGGCGCGTGATGGTGGCCGCGGTCGGCGCCTTCTCCGAGTTCCTCACCCGCGACAACGCGATCCTGATCCTCGCCTTCGTCGTCTTCTTCAAGTTCTGCGACGCTTTCGCGGGCGCCATGACGGCGCCCTTCGTCATCGATCTCGGTTTCTCGCGCAACGACTACGCCGCGATCGTCAAGGGCGTCGGGCTCGCCGCCACGCTGATCGGCGGCTTCGCCGGCGGCTTCTTGGCACGCGCCTACCCCTTGGTGACGGCGCTGTGGATCGGGGCGCTCTTGCAGAGCCTCTCCAACCTCGTCTTCGCCTGGCAGGCCGTGGTCGGGGTGAACCTCTGGGCCCTGACGGTGTCGATCATCGTCGAGAACTTCACCGGCGCCATCGGCACCGTGGTGTTCGTCGCCTACCTGTCGGCGCTGTGCAACAGCCCGCTCCATACCGCGACGCAATATGCGCTCTTGACCGCGCTCGCCGCCATCGGCCGCACCTATCTGTCCTCGGGCGCCGGCTTCGTCGCCGAGGCGACCGGCTGGGTGACGTTCTTCCTGTCGAGCGCCGTCGCGGCGATCCCGAGCTTCGTCCTGCTCGTCTGGCTGCAGCGCAGCGGGCACTTCAAAGCCCTCGCAAACGCCGCCGCCGCCAAGCGCTCGGCGCAGAACACCTAGGCGTCCGGGGCTGTTCCGCCCCGCTTCGCAAGCCGGAACACTCGTGTTCTATCGTGAGCGGCCCCGGCCACGCCCGGGGCGGCCGTCGACATGCGCCGCGGGCGCACGGACACGAACCAAACGGTCACGACGGCAAGTCGGACCAGCAAAACGGGGGAGATGCCTTCATGAAGCAGGTCGACGTCGCCGTCATCGGCACCGGCTGGATCGGCGGCATGCGGGCCGAGACGCTGTCGCGCTCGGCCCTGGTGGACCGGTTGCACATCTGCGAGATCCGGCCGGACCGGCTCGCCGAGATGAAACAGATCACCAAGGCGGCGACCGCGACGCTCGACTATCGGGACATCGTGAACAACGAGCGGATCGCGATCGTCTATGTCTGCACGGCGCCGGAGCCGACGCATTTTCCGATCGCCCGCGACTGCCTGAAGGCCGGCAAGCACGTGCTGCTGGAGAAGCCGATCGCGCTGGACTTCTGGGAGGCGGACGAGCTGATCACGCTCGCCGAGCGCAACGGCGTCAAGTTCACGATCGGCTACTCGCAGCGCTTCAACTCGAAGATCGCCTACGCCAAGAAGCAGATCCGCGAGGGCAAGCTGGGCGACATCGTCTCCGTGATGGTCAGCCGCCATCTGTCGCGCAGCCTCGGCAAGAAGATCGCCGGTCGCACCAAGCTGTCGCCGGCCGCCATGGAGTCGACCCACGACCTCGACTTCGTGTTCTGGATGCTGGAGCCGGCCAAGCCGGTGCGCGTCTACTCGCAGGGCGCCTACGGCGTGATGAAGCCGCTCAACGGCTCCTACGACTGCATGTGGAACACCGTCACGATGGACAACGGCGCCGTCGTGGTGATCGGCGGCGGCTGGAACCTGCCGCCCGGCTATCCGAACTACTCGTCGACCTGGATCGAGATCACCGGAACCGAGGGGGCGCTGATCCTCGACGGCACCTATCGGGACAACTGGCTCAACACGGTCGAGGGCGGCACCCGCTACCCGCTGTCGACCATGCCGGGCGAGCAGGTCGACCACATGTATGCGGGCCAGCTCGGGCCGGAGACCATCCACTTCCTCGAATGCTGCCTGCTCGACCGCCCCGTGATGGTGCAGCCCGCGCATGCCCGCATGGTGATGGAGACCTATACGGCCGCCGACCTCTCGGCCGAGCGCAACGAGCCGGTCGACATGCCGCTCAACAACGAGGCCTTGGCCCGCATCGCCGAGTGGGACCGGCGGCGGTAGAGCCGCCGTCGTCCCGGGGCGCCGCGCCCGGGATCCACCCCCTGTCTGCCGTGAGCGACTGCCGCCGGGCGGATGGTTCCCGGGCTCGCGGACCTATCGGTCCGCGCCCCGGACCGCTCTACCGCGGCATGTCGTGGGTCTGCTCGCGGCCGGCACGGGCGCCGACGCCGGTCGGCAGCGTCTCGCTGGTCAGTGCGAAGGTCCACTCGACGCGCGGGGCGCGGCGGGCGTGGCCGTGGATGACGAGCTGCACGGTGCGGCGCGGGCCGGTACGGCCGCCGAGATACACGCTCTCCTCGATCTCGACCCGGTCCTCGTGCGCCAGGAACGCCCAGACGTCCCGGTTGGGCAGCGTGAGCATCACGCCGTGACCGTCGTCGACGCGCGCCACCCGGATGGTCGGGTGCAGATGGAAGCGCACCGCGAACTCGTCCGGCAGCTTGGCCGGCAGCGCCTCGCCGCGGGCCGGCAGGAAGATGTCCTCGCCCTCGAGCCGTCGGCCGTCGGCCGACAGCGTGACGGTGCGCTGATGGATGACGCCGAACTTGTCGGCGTAGCCGTCGTGGCTGACCCGCACCTGCTCGGCGTGATCGTCGGCGTCGCGGGTCGCGGCGATGCGGCTCGGCCCGCCCGCGATCAGCGTGCCGAAGACGCGGCGCATCAGCCGCGTGTCGTAGAAGTCGCAGGACGACGTCTGATTGAACGTGACGGTTGAATGCGCCGCGGTGGCGCGCGCGAGGTGCCGCCAGTTGCCTTTGCCGGCCGCCGGCAGGCCGCAGTTCACCACGATGCGCTGTCGGCGCGACGACAATTCGAACGACAGGCAGCCGGCATGCGCATCGGCCGACACGGCGAGCGGCGGCGGCGCGCCGGTGTCCATCAGCACGACGGTGTCGCGTGCCTCGATGCGCTGGTAGCCGGAGTGGATCGCATTGGCGACCGGGCGGCCGCGCGCGTCGTCATAGGCCAGGATGGTGGCGAGCAGATCCTGGGCGGTCGGCCCCATCCCGTTGAACAGCGCGAAGGTGTTGTCCGAGTGCCGGAAGAACCGCAGCATTGGCATCATCCGGTCGACCGCGTTGAGGAGCGCCGGCGGCGGCGCGACGTTGCGCGACGTGAACGCCTGGGCGAGCGGCAGCAGATCGGCCAGCAGCTCGATCAGGGCGCCGGGATTGCGGCTGACATGGCCGCCGTCGGCGAGGATCTGGCGGTCGAGCTCGGCCGAGAGGCGCCTGGTCGCCCGTTTGAGGTGCCGGGTCTGCCCGGTCATGCACAGCGCCGCGTAGGTGAGCGCGATCGCGGCCTGCAGGCGCGGCACGCCGTCCTGGGCGTCGCCGGCGGTCCAGCGCAGGAACCGCACCTGGCGGGCGAGGCTGCGGATGAAGCGACGATAGAAGCGCACGTCGGCGTCGGCGAGGATCAGGCTCGCCTGGGTCAGCCAGGAGACGATTCGACGCGACACGATCTCGGGCCGCCAGGCGACGCGGTTCCAGCCGCCCTGCAGGGCGATCCACTCCTCGACCAGGGCGCGGGCGTTGGCGCGGGCGGCGGCCGTCTCGGCGGCCCGCAGGTGGCGCAACCAGCCGAAGCCGAGCAGCGCGGCGGCCCAGTCGGGCGTCGGCGGCTCCATCTCGAAGGGCGAGCGGCCGTCACAGACGACGATCTTGCCGGCGAGCGCGAAGCGTCCCGAATAGATCTCGCTCGCCCGCGTCGGGTCGGCGGTGCGCAGCGACTGCGGCGCGATGGCGATGCGCTCGTTGCGGCCGCGCAGCCGGAACAGGTCGAGCAGACGCGACGCCGCGAGCCGCCCCGCCACATGGGAGAGGCCGCGCCGCATCGCATACCAGATCAGTCTGCCACGATCCGCGAACGATACGCGGGACATCACCCCGAGCCCTTCTCACGCGCGACGCAGTGCGCGTGGCGGCCCACCATAACGAAGCAAGGCACGAGGGCAACACTCGCCGGCCGGGCGTCCCCGGGCCGTGCAGTGCTGCTCCGTCCGGCCGTCTTAGGCCGGCTCACCGGCGGACCAGACGGGCCGCGAAGAAGCCGTCCAGCCCGCCCATGCGGGGCTCCGCGTCCGGCCAGTAGGCCGGCAAGGTGCGCAAGTCGCCGGCCGCCGTCACGAGCCCGTCGAGGCCGGGCAGCTCGTCGGCCGCGATCGGCATGCGCGCGACGCGCGGATCGCGGTCGATCAGTGCCGCGATCTGCTGCTCGCCCTCCTCCGGCTCCAGCGAGCAGGTGCAGTAGACGAGCGTGCCGCCCTCGCGCAGCAGGCCGACGGCGCGGTCGAGCAGCGCCGCCTGCAGGCCGGCGAGCGAGACGAGATCGGCTTCGGTCTTGCGCCAGGGGATGTCGGGATGGCGACGCACCGTGCCGGTCGACGAGCACGGCGCGTCGAGCAGCACCGCATCGAACGGCCCCGCCGGGACGGTCGTGACGTCGAGCCCGGTGACGTCGGCCACGACGGCGTCGGCCGTCAGGCCGGTGCGGGCGAGATTCTCCTTCAGCCGCGCGAGACGCGGCTCCGAGCGGTCGACGGCCGTGACCTTGGCGCCGGCGGCGGCGAGCTGCAGGGTCTTGCCGCCCGGCGCGGCGCACAGATCGGCGACCTTGAGCCCGTCGACCAGCCCGAGGAGACGGGCCGGCAGCGCCGCGGCGGCGTCCTGAACCCACCAGTCGCCTTCGGCATAGCCGGGCATGCCGGACACCGGCCCGTGCGGCACCAGCCGGACCGAGCCGGTCGGCAGCAGTTTTCCACGCAATCGCGTGGCCCAGCCCTCGGCATCGCTCTTCACCGTGAGGTCGAGGGCGGGCTCGCTCGCATGCGCGGCGGCGATCGCCCGGGCCGCATCGACGCCGTAGCTGCGGCTCCAGCGCTCCAGCAGCCAGCCGGGCGTGTCGAGCGCGACCGGATCGCGGTCGGCCATCAGCTCGGCGCCGCTGCGGGCGATCCGGCGCAGCACCGCGTTGACGAGCCCGGCATAGCGGGCGCAGCGCCGGTCGGCCTGGACGAGCCGCACCGAGAGGTCGACGGCGGCGTGGTCCGGGATGTCGAGAATGTGGATCTGGGCGGCGCCGACCAGCAGCGCGCTCTCCAGCCGCGCCGCGTCGGCCGGCAGGCCGCGGTCGAGGCAGCTCGTCACCAGATGGCGCAGCGTGCCGAGCCGGCGCAGCGTCGTCCCGACGATCCGGCGCACCAGCGCGCGGTCGCGGTCCGACAAGAGGCCGAGCCCCTGGTTGGCGGTGGCGCCGTCGAGCTGCTCGTCGAGGGACCGGCCGCGGTGCAGCACGCCCTCGACGATCTCGGCCGCCACCCGTCGGGCGGCGAAGCCGGGCGCCTGCGACGGCGGAGAGAAGGCGGGACGCGGCATGGCGACGAGGCTCCGTCCGGGACGACGATTGCGTGATTGCGTGCGAGACGCGCAACGGGTCTCCCGGAAACGCGAAACAGAACACGCCGGTTCGAGGACCGGCGTGCGCCTATTAGCAGATTAGGGTCTGGCGATGGCAGCCCGTCGACGGTCGACGGGCCGCATCCGGTACGATGCTATGGCGGGACCGATCATCCCCACGGGCCGCGACGCGGACCGCCGCCGCTCCACGGGCCTGCCGCCGGGCGGACGCCGACCGGGCGCGACGGACGCGCACCGCCCGGGGCCGCACCCGCCAAACCGCCGCCGGCGCCGCCGCCCATCTCGGCGGCGAGCCGCTGCAGGGCGGCGATGCGATTCTCGGTCGCCGGGTGGGTGGTGAACAGGTTGTCCATCCGGGCGCCCGACAGCGGGTTGATGATGAACATGTGGGCGACGGCCGGATTGCGCTCGGCCGCCTCGTTCGGGATCTGGTGGGCGGCGTTGTCGATCTTGGCGAGCGCCGAGGCGAGCCAGATCGGACGACCGCAGATCTGGGCGCCCATGCGGTCGGCCGCGTATTCGCGCGTCCGGCTGATCGCCATCTGCACCAGCATGGCGGCGATCGGCGCCAGGATCACCATCGCCAGCGTGCCGACGATGCCCAGCCCGCCGCCGTTGTTCTCGCGATGGCCGCCGCCGAAGAACATGCCGAACTGCGCCAGCATCGAGATCGCGCCCGCGATCGTCGCCGTGATCGTCATGATCAGCGTGTCGTGGTTCTTCACGTGCGCCAGCTCGTGCGCCATCACGCCGGCGATCTCCTCGCGCGACAGCATGTTGAGGAGGCCCGTGGTCGCCGCGACGGCGGCGTTCTGCGGGTTGCGGCCGGTCGCGAAGGCGTTGGGCTGGGGGTCGTCGACGATGTAGACGCGCGGCATCGGCAGGCCGGCGCGGCCGGCCAGCTCCTGCACCATCGCGTAGAACTCGGGCGCCGTGCGGGCGTCGACCTCCTGGGCGCCGGTCATCGACAGCACCATCCGGTCGGCGTTCCAGTAGCTGAACAGGTTCATGCCGGCCGCCACCAGGAACGCGATGGTCGCACCGGCCTGGCCGCCGATCAGATAACCGACGCCCATGAACAGGGCGGTGAGCCCCGCCAGCAGGATCGCGGTCTTGAGATAGTTCATCGTCGTCCTCGTCGCGGGCCGCCCCTTCCGGGCGGCCGTGTCGGCGGCCTGGCGGTCATGCCGGCGGCCGTGTCGCCCGTCGATATGGGAGGGGGCCGGACCCCCGACAAGCATACCGTGCAGGCCGGGCGCCGCGGCCGAGCGTCGCGCTTTTCCGCATCCGGCGCCGCACCTCTGCAGGGTTGACGGCGGCGACCGGCCGGCGTTTCTGGACGCATGACCGACGAGCACGTCCCGATCCCCGCCGCGATCCCGAGCGCTGCCGGCCCGAAAGCCGCCGGCCCGGCCGCGGCCGTCCCCACCGAGGCTGCGCCGAAGCTCCTCACCCCGGCCGCCCAGCGGGCGCTCGCCGAGGCGGCGGCACGGCGCGCCGAGATCGACCAGCGCACCGCGGGTCGGCCGAAGGAATATCGCGGCCGCGGCGGGCTCGAGCCCGACCGCTACGGCGACTGGGAGGTCAAAGGCATCGCCAGCGATTTCTGACCGGGGAGGGCGGCCGACGTTCCGCCCCGCATTGCCGGCTTCGCCGCGAATCGCTACCCTGAGACTGTGATCCGAGGATCCGGAAGATATTCCCTGCGACCACGTTCGCGCACCGACTCGCTGGTGGTGAGCGTGCTGGTGGCGCTGGCCGTCGTCGGCCTCGCCGCCCTCAAGTCGTGGTGGGACGGGACGCCGGCCGGGCGTGATCGGGCGCCGCCGCCGCATGCCGACCTGCGCGGCGCGCCGGCCCGGATCCCGGTCGACGTCACCTACGTGGTCGACGGCGACACGTTCGACGGCCGCCTTCATGCCGGGCCGGGCCGGATCGTCGCCGGCCGGATCCGGCTGCGCGGCGTCGACGCGCCGGAGCTGCACGGGCAGTGCGAGGCCGAGATCGCCAAGGCGCAAGAGGCGAAGGCGGTGCTGCGTCGGCTGCTCGCCGAGGGCGAGGTGGTCCTCTCGGCGCCCGGCGAGGACAAGTACGGCCGCGTGCTGGCCGATGTCGCCACCCGCCGGACCGCCAACGTCGCCGCCGCCCTGATCGCGGCCGGCGTGGCCCGCCCCTATGGCGGCGGCCACCGCTCCGGCTGGTGCGGCCGGGGGTGACACGGTCGCGACTCACGTGATGAAGCATCACGGTTTTTTATTTGCCTGGCAGACGCTTCCCTCCCGTTGTCGCATCCGTGCGCACCGTGCGGCCGACGCAGTGACAACGGCAGCCTGACAATTTTCAGCCGCCATCTGTCCAAGATTCTTGTCGTTTGTTGTTGCGCTGCCACTACGAAACACGAACGGAACGCAATCGGGCGTTGGTGCCCGCCGCTCAGCTTTTCATTGTTAGCAAACTCTGAATAACTACCAGAGCACCCCCGAACGACCTCGATATCGCTGCCGCTTCGTTATCACCATCTGCCATTTGCATGAGGGGGGAGAACCCATGCGCCGAACGACTGGCTTACTTTTCGCGACCGCCGCCGCGGCGGCGCTGTCGGTGACCGCGGCCTCGGCGGCCGACCTGCCCGCCGCCTACAAGGCGCCCGTGGTGGTCGATCAGCCCTGGACGGGCGGCTGGCAGGTGCGCGCGCGCGCCCTCGCCGTGCTGCCGAAGGACAGCGTCGACCTCAACGTCGCGGCCCTCGGCGCCGCCGGCAACCTGCCGGACACCGGCTCGGTGAGCACCACGGTGATCCCGGAGATCGACATCAGCTACTACTTCACGCCGAACATCGCGGCGGAGCTGATTCTCGGCGTCACGCCGCATAAGGTCCGGGGCGAGGGCCGGCTCGCCGGGCTCGACATCGGCGAGACCTGGCTGCTGCCGCCGACCCTGACGCTGCAGTATCACTTCACCAATTTCGGGGCGTTCCAGCCCTACATCGGCGCCGGCGTGAACTACACGGTGTTCTTCAACACGTCCGGCGCCAACACCACCACGCTGGTGCCGCTCGGCGTGCCGGTCGCCGTCACCTCGCTGAGCCTGAAGAACAGCTGGGCGCCGGCCGTCCAGATCGGCTTCGACTACATGCTCAACAAGAACGTCGGCCTCAACTTCGACGTCAAGTATCTGTGGCTGAGCTCCGACGTCACCGCGACCCTGAACAACGCGCTGGCCGTGACCGGCAAGGCCAATCTCGACCCGCTGCTGATCGGCGGCGGCGTGACCTATCGGTTCTGATCAACAGGGGGATGTCATGAAGACGATTCTTCTCTCGACCTGTGCCGCCCTGTCGGTCCTGTGCGCCGGCGCCGCAGTCGCGGCCGACCTGCCGGTCAAGGCTCCGCCTCCCGTCGTCCCCGCCAAGGCCCCGTGGACCGGCTGCGGCATCGGCTTCAATGTCGGCGGCGGCTGGGGTGACACCTGGTGGTCGAACCCGACCCCGGCGCTCGCCGGATCGTACTCGGTGTCCGGCGCGGTGGCGGGCGGACAGCTCTACTGCGACTACCAGACCGGTCCGTTCGTGATCGGCCTCGAGGCCAGCTACGACTGGACCAATCTCGACGGCAACTACGCCAACGCCGCCGGCTATCTGCGGCAGACCACCGTCAACTCGCTCGGCGGCGCCGGCGGCCGCGTCGGCCTCGTGGTCGACAAGTCGCTGATCTTCGTCCGGGCGCAGGCCGTGTGGGCCGACGTCGATCACACCCAGACGCTGACCGGGTTCGCCGCCCAGACGATCTCGGAGACGCGCTTCGGCTGGGGGATCGGCGCCGGCCTCGAATACATGATCGCGCCGGTCCTGACGGCCCGCATCGAGTACAACTACAACGACTTCGGCACGCAGAACTATTCCTACGCGGCGCAGCCCGCCGTCACCTATGGCGAGGAGCTTCGGCTGCACGTCTTGAAGCTCGGGGTGAACTACAAGTTCTGGTGAGCAACCCCCTCGCGACCCTTCACCAGCGACGTCCCCGACTTCGGAGGCCCCGGCTCGCCGGGGCCTCTTCTCGTCTCGCCGTTCGTCTTGTCGACTTGCGCTTCGTCTCGCGCGCTTCGTCTCGCGCCATGTGTCGCCCGACGCCCCCGTGCCGGCGCCCTCGAGCGGCGCAACAGCACGTCGGGCGCTGTGCGGCGCCCGACACGTCCGACCGACCTGATGGAGGGCGACGCGATCTCAGCGCGTCACCACCACGGGGGTGCCGACGCTGACGCGGCCGTAGAGGTCCGTCACGTCCTCGTTGAACATGCGGATGCAGCCGTAGGAGACGTAGCCGCCGATCGAGCGCGGCACGTTGGTGCCGTGGATGGCGTACTCGCCGCCCGACAGCGTCAGCGCCGCGGCGCCCATCGGGTTCTGCGGCGTGCCGCCCTTGATCACGTTCGGCAGGCCCGGCTTGTCGCGCTTGACCTCGGCCGGCGGCGCCCAGTCGGGCTTCACGTATTTGCCGGTGATGCTGGAGACGCCGCTCCACTGCTTGCCGGCCTTGCCGACGCCGACCGGATAGCGCAGCGCCGTGCCGTCGCCGAGCACCAGATAGAGCCGACGCTCCCGGGTCTTCACCACGATGGTGCCGGCCTGGTAGCCGGCGTCCCTGAAGACGACCTGCTCGCGCGCCGAGGCCGCCTGCGGCGCCGCGACCGCGGCGATGCCGACCGCGACCGCGACGGCGGTCAATCCTGATCCGATCCGTGCCATGTGTCCCCCTGCCTTGCTCGTGCTCGGCGCCGGTGTCGACGGCGCCCTGGTCGTCGACGGCACCCACACCGTGGCCCGTCGTCCACGGATGAGACGACGCCAGCATTTGATATTCGGTGAGTTCCGGGCAACCCCTTCGAAGCGTTCGTGATCGAAGTAAACGGCAAGTGCAGCAGATGGGTCACAGTCCGGGCTTTGCAGAGAAGAGTCAGAAGGGCTGCGCGGTGGCTGAGAAGCTGAGGCCAGCAGATCACGACCTCGTGAACGACCGTCACGTTTGGTTCGCAGTCGCCGTTTCGCGAGTCCAATTCGTCAGTTGACGTTATTTATCCCCAACCCTGGGTCAACACGGGTCCGGGTCCGGGATTCCCGATTACGAAAAGACGTGATTCAATAGGATTATCGATTCATGCTTGTGATTAAAAGTGCGCATGCGTGGATCATAGACGGCTGTATGCGAGGCAAAGATGAGCCAGGATTTAAGCGTTTCGGCCGTAAAGGACAAGATTTGCAGCGGCGATTTCCGGGGCGTTGAGAAGTACCTACTCGACGGCGGGAATCCGAATGCAGTTGATGAGTTTGGACAGTCGTTACTCACAACCGCCATCCTTCAGCAGAACTTAGAAATAATCAAGTTCCTGAAGGAGCGCGGGGCGCGAACAGATATAAAAGATAATACAGGCCTAACTCCTGAGCACTACATCCTACTCATTGCCAACCGGAGTATATCAACTCTGTTCGATCCAAAGGATTGATCGTTAGGGTCGGGCCGGCGAGCGTGTGGCCGGCAACCCAAGACCTCGTGCTGTGTCGCGCCCATTGATATCGTCGACGCTCTCGATCTTGCTTGGAATTTCCGTTAGCGACAACAATAAATTATGAATTTCTAAGTCCACCCCGCCCGCGTATCCCTGAAGATCTTCAAGCTCGCTGCGCCTTTCTGTTGGCTCCTTATCCAGAGCCAACAACAACTTTCTGCTTATTCTGCTACGCGCTTTTTTCGCCTCAATGCAGATTGAGCGATGGACGCTTGAGTGTTGAGCGTGACCTGACCTCGACCAATAGAGTTGGAGGATCGTAATAAACAATCCGCATCCAGCCGCCGCTATAGAAGCCCCCCGGCTCAGATACGGAACATCTAGAAATCCGCCATTTGCTGCGGATAAACTTGAAAATAATATGGTTCCAGCAGCGAGCGCTGTAACCGTAACGCTTACTCTTTTATAAATGCGGTAACTTTTCTGAAGTTGATCAGAAGATGCTGAATAATAATTCAATATATTCGCATCTATTCTACGAATATCATCTTCAAGGCAATCAATTTCATGTTCTTTAGTCATTTCAATTTGGTCTGCCTCGCGCATTCACAGGTGACAACGGGCTTTCCCGGGCCGGGAACCATAACAGGAATGCACGCATCTCCATGAACTGGGCATGGCCCGACGCACTTAAGCATCTCTTTAGTCGAATAATATGATCGGTAGGCAGTTCTTCTCTTTCCTCCGGGCACCCACTTGACCGCAATGACGGGTAGGAGGCGGAGGCTGCAGTGAGTATTTTTAAGGTCCGCCCAGTAATCCAGAGAAAGATACCTCTCCTCTGCGCACCCAATACCAGTTAAATATCGAACGATCTCTTGTCCATCTTCAGCAAAGAACAAAACATGGTATCGTCTTGATTTATAGCCAACCAATACAACATTTTGAAACGTATCGGCCCGCGCCTTCCATTGATCAATACGCACTTCAATGGGCATAAGGCCCTCCGGAATCGGTAAAGAATAACATGATAATACAAATCGACACTACCGACAAGGGGGGCGTGAAGATTTGCAACCCCTCTTGTCGGTGGATTGTTATGAGCGAGCTAATGATTACTCTTTTGGTCGAACTTCTAGAACCCGCGGGTTTTACGCCGCGCCGCGCTGCGAGGCCTGGCGGTTGTTGACGAGGTCGTCGACCACGGTCGGGTCGGCGAGCGTCGAGGTGTCGCCGAGATTGCCGAACTCGTTCTCGGCGATCTTGCGCAGGATGCGGCGCATGATCTTGCCGGAGCGGGTCTTCGGCAGGCCGGGCGCGAACTGGATCACGTCGGGCGAGGCGATCGGCCCGATCTCCTTGCGCACCCAGGCGACCAGCTCGGCCCGCAGCTCCTCGGACGGCTGCTGGCCGCTCATCAGGGTGACGTAGGCGTAGATGCCCTGGCCCTTGATGTCGTGCGGATAGCCGACCACGGCGGCCTCGGAGACCTTCGGGTGGGCGACCAGGGCCGACTCGACCTCGGCGGTGCCGAGCCGGTGGCCGGCGACGTTGATCACGTCGTCGACCCGGCCCGTGATCCAGTAGTAGCCGTCCTCGTCGCGGCGGCAGCCGTCGCCCGTGAAGTAGCGGCCCACGTAAGTCGAGAAGTAGGTCTGCACGAAGCGCTCGTGGTCGCCGTAGACGGTGCGCATCTGGCCCGGCCAGGAGTCGGCGATGCAGAGGCTCCCTTCGCACGGCCCCTCGAGCGGGTTGCCGGCCGGGTCGACGATCTGCGGCACGACGCCGAAGAACGGCCGGGTCGCCGAGCCGGGCTTCAGCTTGGTGGCGCCGGGCAGCGGCGTGATCAGGATGCCGCCGGTCTCGGTCTGCCACCAGGTGTCGACGATCGGGCAGCGGTCGTCGCCGACGACGCGGTGATACCACTCCCACGCCTCCGGATTGATCGGCTCGCCGACCGAGCCGAGCAGCCGCAGGCTCTCGCGCGAGGTCTTCTTCACCGGCGCGTCGCCGGCCTGCATCAGGGCGCGGATCGCGGTCGGCGCCGTGTAGAAGATGTTGACCTTGTGCTTGTCGATCACCTCCCAGAAACGGGAGTTCGACGGATAGTTCGGCACGCCCTCGAACATCAGGGTCGTCGCGCCGTTGGCGAGCGGGCCGTAGACGATGTAGCTGTGGCCCGTCACCCAGCCGACGTCGGCCGTGCACCAGTAGATGTCGCCGTCGTGATAGTCGAAGACGTACTGGTGGGTGATCGAGGTGTAGACCAGATAGCCGCCGGTCGTGTGCAGCACGCCCTTCGGCCGGCCGGTCGAGCCCGACGTGTAGAGGATGAACAGCGGATCCTCGGCGCCCATCTCCTCGCACGGGCAGTCGGCCGAGACCGTCTTGGCGATCTCGTCGTAATAGACGTCACGGCCGGCCTGCATGGGCACGGCGGCGTTGGTGCGGCGGACCACCACGATGGTGTCGACGCCGCCGGCTCGCGTCGCGGCCGCGTCGGCATTGGCCTTCAGCGGCACCTTGCGGCCACCGCGCAGGCCCTCGTCCGCCGTGATCACGACCGACGACTTGGCGTCCTCGATGCGGCCGGCGAGACTGTCGGGCGAGAAGCCGCCGAACACGACCGAGTGGACGGCGCCGATGCGGGCGCAGGCCAGCATCGCCACGGCCGCCTCGGGGATCATCGGCAGATAGATGGTGACGCGGTCGCCCTTCTTGACGCCGCGCGCCTTCAGCACGTTGGCGAAGCGCGAGACTTCGGCGTGCAGCTCCTTGTAGGTGATCTTGCGATCGTCCTTCGGATCGTCCCCTTCCCAGATGATCGCGACCTGGTCGCCGCGCGTCGAAAGATGCCGGTCGATGCAGTTGTGAGCGACGTTGGTGGTGCCGTCCTCGAACCATTTGATCGAGACGTTGTGCGGGTCGTAGGAGGTGTTCTTGACCTTGGTGAAGGGCTTGAACCAGTCGATGCGGCGCGCCTGCTCGCCCCAGAATCCGTCCGGATCCGTCACCGAGCGGTGATACATCGCCTGATACGTCTCGTCGTTGAGGAAGGCCCGGTTCGCCCACTCGCTCGGAACGTCGTACACCTTGACCGTCATCTGCTGCTCCCTCCGCGGCGGCAATTGATGTCGGGATCGCCCCGGCCGCGCCGTCCGTTTCCTCGTTGCTCAATCAATAGGACGTGTGGGGGCGCCGCCACAAGACGGGCCGTCCTCACACTTTGGTCGACACGCCGGCCGCCGCGCTCCCGCGCCGCCGCGAAAACACGGCCGCTTTCCCGGCCACGCGACGGCTCCCGCGGACGATCCTGGTCCGGGGCGGGACAAGAGGACGCAGCCGGGATCTGCGTCCCGTCGACAGGCGTCGGCGCGAAGCGTCTCGCAAACGTTCCGTCCTGGCAATCGCTTGTTTGGTCAGCTGCGCCGTCGGTACGCGAGCTGAAATGGCGCGTTCCGACAATTCGGTGTTGCAACGCAGCACGACGACGGCCTTCGATCGCGCCTGATCACGTCGTTCTCACGCCCTCGTGAGACGGCCGCGCCTGTGTGAGCGCCCTCACATCGAACGCGCCGCCGCAGCCGCCATCGTGCCGGTCACACGAACCATGGGCGTCCGGTCGGACCCGACCGCCGGAGCAGCACCGGGTCTGCCGGCCGGCCTTCGGTCCCGCCGGTGTGCCCAACCGGGGAGAGAGCGATGCAACGAGGTGCGGTCATGTCCTGTCGGTCGGTTCTGTTCGCGGGCGCCGTCGCGCTCCTGTCCTGCACGGCGCTGGGCAGCGCGCTCGCCGAGAGCCGGGTCGCGCTGGTGATCGGCAACGGCGCCTACACGGCGGTGCCGGCGCTGGACAATCCGGCGAACGACTCCAAGGCGATGGCCGAGCTTCTGCGGGCCGCCGACTTCGAGGTGGTCACGGCGCGCGACCTCGGCCAGGCCGAGATGCGCCGGGCGATCGGCGACTTCGCCCGCACGGTCCGCGGCAAGGGCGCGGACACCGTGGCGCTGGTCTACTACGCCGGCCACGGCCTGCAGGTCGACGGCGACAACTACCTGGTTCCGGTCGACGCCCAGATCCGCCAGGAGTCCGACGTGCCGTTCGAGACGGTGCGGCTCGCCGACCTGATGAACGCGCTCGCCGCCGCGCCGGTGAAGACCCGCATCGTGATGCTCGACGCCTGCCGCAACAACCCGTTCGCGGCGGCCGGAAAGAGCGGCGGCCGCGGGCTCGCCATCGTCGACGCGCCGAACGGCACCATCGTGTCCTACGCCACCGCGCCGGGCTCGGAGGCCGAGGACGGCGAGGGCCGGAACAGCCCCTACACGGCGGCCTTCCTGAAGGTCGCCAAGGAGCCCGGCCTGCCGATCGAGCAGGCGTTCAAGCGGGTGCGCTACGCCGTCCACCAGGAGACCGACGGTCGCCAGACGCCGTGGGAGAGCTCGTCGCTCACCGGTGACTTCGCCTTCTTCAAAGGCGCGGCCGAGACCACCGGCGTCGCCGGCGCGGCTTCCGGGCCGGCCGGGGGCACCGGCCCGGCGAGCGCGACGAGCGCGGCGGGCGGGACGCAGGTCGCCTCGCTCGGCGGCGGACCGGTGACCCGCTCGGCCGACGCCTGGCGCGACACGCTGCAGCAGAAGTCGGCCCGCGAGGCCTACGAGATCGTCATCCGCGAGGACCAGCTCGAGGCCTACCAGGCCTATCTCGACCTGTTCCCGGCCGAGACCCTCGCCCCGCGCGTGCGCAGCCTGCTCGATCGCCGGCAGGAGCTGACCGCCTGGCACGAGGCCGCCACCCTCAACACGGCGGCCGGCTACCGGGCCTTCCTGGCCGAGTTCCCGGGCAGCGACTACGCGAAGACGGCGCAGCGGCTGATCGAGCGCACCGGCCGCACGGCCGGCGCCGAGGCGCGCGAGCGCAGCTGCGGCACCCAGACGATCCGGCGCCGCACCGACCTTTCGGGCCCGACCCGCCATGCGCTCGCCGACCCCGGCCCGGTCGTCCTCCCGGCGATCGCCCCGGTGGTTTCGGCGCCAGCGATCCTCGACCGCCCCGTCGGCGACCGTCCGTTCGCCGGCCGGCCGCCGTTCGGCCACGGCCCGCTCCCGCCGCTCGGCGGCAAGCCCCATGACGGCAAGCCGGGCGACGGGAAGCTCCCCGTGGTCGGCACGCCCGGCGGCGACAAGCCCGTGATCGACAAGCCGGGCCCGATCGTCGGCAAGCCGATCGTCCGCCCGATCGTGACGAAACCGGTGATCACCAAGCCGATCGTCGCCAAGCCGATCATCACGAAGCCGATCATGGCCCGACCCGTGATGGCGAAGCCCGTGATGGTCCAACGGCCCATGACGGCGCGCCCGATGGGCGGCGGCTTCGGCGGCGGCACGAAGATCGGTGGCGGCGGCATGCGGTTCGGCGGCGGCAGCTTCGGCCGGATGCGCTGATCCGCGCCGGGTGACGGACGACAGAGGAACGGCCGGGCGCGCCCCGGCCGTTCGTTTCACGTCCCGACCTGTCATCGTCATGCTCCGCGACCGCAAGGGCGTTGCAGAATGCGTCGTCCCGGGGCGCGGACGGAAGGGCCGCGGGCCGGGATCCAGACGGCCGGCGACCGTGGCGCACGACGGACCGGGGTCATCGGTCCCGGTCTCGGGCTCGGTCTCGGGTCTTGGGCTCGGGTCTCGGTCTCGGGTCTTGGGCTCGGGTCTCGGGCTCGGGTGTCGGTGCGCGACGACACGGATCTCGGGCAGGGCCGGGATTCGTCGCGTCCTCGAGACGACGGAGCAAGTCCGCACGCTCTTCGCGTGCGCGGCGGCGCGGCGCGTGGGAACCCGTGCACCGCGGAAACTTGCTCTAGCCAAGCCATGGGGCGCGGCCCAATATGCCGCCGAAATCGTGCGCAACCAACCTCATACATCGTGATGACCGAACAACCTCGACGCATTCTCCGCGCTCTTCTCTCCGTGTCCGACAAGTCCGGCCTCGTCGACTTCGCCCGCGCGCTCGTCGCCCATCAGGTCGAGCTCCTGTCGACCGGCGGCACCAAGAAGGCGCTGGCCGAGGCCGGCCTCCCGGTGCGCGACGTCTCCGATCTCACCGGTTTTCCCGAGATGATGGACGGCCGCGTCAAGACCCTGCACCCGAAGGTGCACGGTGGCCTGCTCGCGATCCGCGACAATGCCGATCACGTCGCCGCCATGTCGGCGCACGGCATCGTGCCGATCGACCTCCTGGTGGTCGATCTCTATCCGTTCGAGGCGACGGTCGCGAAAGGCGCCGGCTACGACGACTGCATCGAGAACATCGACATCGGCGGGCCCGCGATGGTGCGGGCGGCCGCCAAGAATCACGGCGACGTCGCCGTGGTGGTCGACACGGCCGACTACGCCGTGGTGCTGGCCGAGATGGCGGCCAACGCCGGCGCCACGACGCTGCCGTTGCGCAAGCGGCTCGCCGCCAAGGCCTATGCCCGCACGGCCGCCTACGACGCGGCGATCTCCGGCTGGTTCGCGCAGACGCTGGGCGATCCGACGCCGGATTACTGGGCGCTCGGCGGCAAGCGCATCCAGACGATGCGCTACGGCGAGAACCCGCACCAGGTGGCGGCGTTCTACCGCTCGCCCGAGGTGCGCTTCGGCGTCGCCACGGCCCGGCAGGTCCAGGGCAAGCAGCTCTCCTACAACAACATCAACGACACCGACGCGGCCTTCGAATGCGTCGCCGAGTTCGACCCGGCCCGCACCGCGGCCTGCGCCATCATCAAGCACGCCAATCCGTGCGGCGTCGCCGAGGCCGAGACGCTCGTCGAGGCCTATCGCAAGGCGCTGATGTGCGACCAGGACTCCGCCTTCGGCGGCATCGTCGCGGTGAACCGCGTGCTCGACGCCGAGGCGGCCCGCATGATCACCGGCATCTTCACCGAGGTGATCATCGCGCCCGACGCGACCGAGGAGGCGATCGAGATCGTCCGCGCCAAGAAGAACCTGCGCCTGATGCTGGCCGGCGGGCTGCCGGATCCGCGTGCGCCGGGGCTCACCATGCGCACCGTGGCGGGCGGCTTCCTGATGCAGTCGCGCGACAACGCCGTCGTCGACGACTTCGAGTTCAAGGTGGTGACCAGGCGCGCCCCGACCGAGGCCGAGCTCGCCGACCTGAAGTTCGCCTTCCGGGTCGCCAAGCACGTCAAGTCGAACGCCGTCATCTACGCGAAGGACCGCGCCACGGTCGGCATCGGGGCGGGGCAGATGAGCCGCGTCGACTCGGCCGCCATCGCGGTGCGCAAGGCGGAGGCGGCGGCGCGCTTCTTCGAGCTGCCGGAGCCGCTGACCAAGGGCTCGGTGGTCGCCTCCGACGCCTTCTATCCGTTCCCCGACGCGCTCCTGGTGTCGATCCGGGCCGGTGCCACCGCGGTGGTGCAGCCGGGCGGGTCGATCCGCGACGACGAGGTGATCAAGGCGGCCGACGACCACGACGTCGCCATGGTGCTCACCGGGTATCGCCACTTCCGGCACTGAGGTGCGGCGCCCTCCTTTCACCTCTCCCCGCCGGGGAGAGGGAGCCACGCCGCACTCGCCGCAGCGTCAGAGGATGACCGCACCACCGTCCCTATGCGGCCGACCCGTGGGTCGGGACAATTGTGCCCGAGCCAGCCCCTCGCCGGAGCGGCGCGAACGCTACGGCTTCACGTTCTCCGGCACGATCAGCGGCACGAAGGAGAAGACGCCGGGCATGTCGGGGTCGACGACGACCCGCACGGCGTGGACCTCGGTCTCGCCCATCACCTGCAGGCGCTGGACGCCCGGCACGAGCCGCATCCGCGTGTCGCGGAAGCCGGTGACCTCGAGCGTGTGGTAGTCGCCCTGCACGAGCAGCACGGGCCGGCCGAAGGCGCGCGCCTCGCGCTCGATCGCCTGGATGGTGTCGCGGAAGCCCGACGCCGGCGGAATGGTGCCGACCGAGTCGCGGATGTCCCAGAGATTGGCCTGCAGGGCGATCACCACGGCCCTCGCGCCGCTCTCGCGGGCCTTGGCGAAGCTCGCGGCCAGCCAGGCGAGGTTGGCGCGGTTGCGCTCGAAATACTCGGTCGCGGCGGCGGGCTCGCGGGTCTCGAAGCCGTTGTTGGAGCCGACCACGTGCAGGGTCACGAACAGCACGTCGTTCCTGACGAAGCGCGCGTTCTCGACGTAGCGGGCGTACTCCGGCATGGCGCGCGCCTGGCTCTCGATCGCCATCGGGGCGCGGCCCAGGCTCTTTTCGGGATCCGGGAAGAACATCTCGCGCACGCGGGCGAGCCGCTCGCGCGGATCGGAGCCGGTGCGGTGGCAGTCGGTCCACTCGTTGTCGCCGATCGCGTAGACGAGCGGCTGCTCGAAGGTCCGGAACTGGTCCAGCACCGTCTGGAACGCCGCGTCCGTGCAGGCCGTGGAGCCGCTCTTGGTGTCGCCGACATGGATCGAGAAGGCCGGCCGCAGCCGGTTGATGGCGGCGATCAGGCGGTCGAACCGCTCGTAGTCGGCCGGCACCGTGTAGGGCATATCGCCGAGCGCGACGAACGAGAAGGCGCGCGGCCCGCCGACCGATTCGGCGGCGACGACCGGAGGGGCGGCCGACGCGGCGAGGGCCGCGAGCGTGGCGAGAGCGAGAGCAGGGCGGCGCATGCGGGCTCCTTCGTGCACGGGGGAACGGCCGCTCATCCTGCCGGGGAGGTGTTGCGGTTCTGCGATGGCGCCGGCGCGACGGTCTCGCCCATCTCCTCCACGGCCGCGAGAATTCGCGAAATATCCTCCGGGCGCGACAGGCGGTGGTCGCCGTCCTTGATGAGCGTCAGCACCACGTCGTCCTGGGCGAGGCGGGCGACGAGTGCGCTCGCGTGCTGCCACGGCACGTCGGGATCCTTGACGCCCTGGACGATGCGCACCGGGCAGCCGGTCTCGATCAGGCCGCCGAGCAGCAGGTGGTTCCGCCCCTCCTCGATCAGCCGCCGGGTGATGACGTAGGGGCCGGTGTCGTAGTCGGTCGGCTGCTCGAAGCGGCCCGTCGTCTCGATCGCCTGCCTCACCTCGGGCGGGAAGCGCTTCCACATCAGCGCCTCGGTGAAGTCGACGGCCGGCGCGATCAGCACCAGCCCGGCGACGCTCGCCGGACCGGGCGCCATGCGCCGCCGCAGGGCCCGAACGAGCAGCAGCGCCATCCAGCCGCCCATCGACGAGCCGACCAGGATCTGCGGGCCGCGGCAGCAGGCGTCGAACACGGCGATCGCGTCCGCGAGCCACGACCCGATGGTGCCGTCGGCGAAAGCGCCGCTCGATTCGCCGTGGCCCGAATAGTCGAATCGCACGATCGCCCGGCCGCGCTCGGCCGCGAAAGCATCGAGCGCCTGCGCCTTGGTGCCCTTCATGTCCGACATGAAGCCGCCGAGCCAGACGAGGCCGGGCGACTTGCCGGCGCGGCTGCGGACCGCGATGCGGCGCGCCTGCGCGCCCTCGCCGACCTCGATCCAGGCGACGTCGTTCTCCATCGGGGCACTCCGGGATGATCGCTCCGTCCCGAGGATCGGGACTCGGGCGTCGGGAATCGGACGGTCGGCGCGAATATTGCCGCCCTCCGGCGCGGGGTCTATACCGGCGTGCCGGCCGGCCGCCGGCCTTCACGCGAATCCAGGGTCGGACGCTCCGTCGCGTCGTCCCGCACGGCGCGATCGCCCCGTGGCCCTCACCGTTCCGCTGGCGTGATCGTCCGCAAGGCAGGAGACCAGGATTGCCGGCACCCTCGGAGTCGTCGCCCGACGTCCACGCGCTCGCCGAAGGGTCGATCCCGTCGCGGCCGTCGGATCCGGCGATCGACGCCCGAGAGCGCGCCACCGTCGCCGGCCGGTCCGCCGCGCGTCCTCTCTGCGTGCTCGTCACCGTCCCGACGCTCGATCTCGGGGCCGCCGACGAGGGGGCGATCGAGCTCGCCCGCATCCTCGCCGCGGCCGGTCACCGGCCCGTGGTAGCGTCGCGCGGCGGTCGCTGCGAGGACGAGATCGCCCGCCTCGGCGGCGTCTTCGAGCGGCTCGACGCGACCAGCCACAACCCGTTCGTCATCGCCGGCAACGCGCGCCGACTCCGGGCGCTGATTCGCGTCCATGGCTGCGACGCCGTCCATGCCCATGGCCGCGCCTGTGCGTGGAGCGCGCTCGCGGCGGCGCGCATGACCGGCAAGCCGTTTCTCACCACCTGCTACACCGGCTTCCGCGAGCAGAACCGCCTCAAGCATCTGTACAACGGCGTGATGGCGCGCGGCGACCGGGTGATCGCGGTGAGCGAGTCGATCGCCGACATGATCGGCGAGCGGCATCACGTGCCGCCGTCGCGGCTCGCCGTCGTGCATCCGGGCATCGACCTCTCCGGATTCGATCCGGCCGGGATCGCACCCGACCGCGTCGCCGCGGCCCGCCGCGCCTGGGGCGTCGGGCCGGACACGAGGGTCGTGCTGGTGCCGGGGCGGATCATGCGCCGGCGCGGTCACCACGTCGCCGTGCAGGCGGCCGCCCACCTCAAGGCCCGCGGCCTGCGCGACGTGCTGTTCGTGTTCGCCGGCGAGGACGGCGGCACGTCGAGCTATTCGGGCCAGCTCTGGGACCAGGTGCTCGCCTCCAAGACGGCCGACGTCGTCCGCCTCGCCGGCCCCTCGGCCGATCCGCCGGCCTGCTACGCCGCCGCCACCGTGGTGGTCTCGGCCGCCATCCAGCTCGAGGGGCTTTCCCGCGGCCTGCTCGAGGGGATGGCGATGGCGCGGCCCGTGGTCGCCTCCGATCTCGCCGCCGGGCCGGAGGCCGTGCTGTCGCCGGAGGCCGCCGGCGAGGAGCGGATGACGGGCCTGCGGGTTCCGGCCGGCGACGGCGCCGCGCTCGCCGCCGCGCTGGTGCGCCTGTTCTCGTATTCCGAGCAGGCCCGCCACGCGATGGGCCAGCGGGCCCGCGCCTGGGCCCTGTCGGAGTTCGACCCGGCCGACACGGCGGCCCGGATTCTCGCCATCTATGCCGATCTGTGCGGGGGCGAAACGACGGGTGCGGCGACGACGCCGGCGTTCGGCCCCACCCATTCGCCGCGGCAACGTTGACTTGAAACCGGAATGTCCCAATTCTAATGATCCGTCGCACCGATCCGTCCGGCGCGGCCACCGGCTTTTGCGGCGGCCTGCGGCACGGCGGTGCGGAGACGAACGGATTTGGCCGGCGCCACGCTGCGCATGCCGGTCCGGGCCTTCGGGTTCGGGCGGGCGTGAACGGTGCGGGGTCGGATTTCGACGTAACGGTCACTGCGACCGCGGATCGAGAGACCGCGCAACCAGAGACCTATCAACCAGAAATCGCGCGATCAGAGATCGTGCAACCAGAGTCTGCCAGGATCAACGACAGAGGAGTTCACTGCCATTCGCCGCCCCATGAGAGCGCCGCCCCCCGTCCAAAAGGACGGGCCGCGCGTGAACGAGGAGATTCGTGTCCGAGAGGTTCATCTGATCGACAAGGATGGCGCCAATCGCGGCACCACCCAGATTGCAGAGGCCTTGCGGCTGGCCCAGGAGGCCGGGCTGGATCTGGTCGAGATCGCGCCCAATGCCACCCCGCCGGTGTGCAAGCTGCTCGATTACGGGAAGTTCAAGTACCAGGAGCAGAAGAAGGCCGCCGAGGCCCGCAAGCGTCAGAAGATCGTCGAGGTCAAGGAAGTGAAGTTCCGCCCGATGATCGACGACCACGACTACGACGTGAAGATGCGGGCCATGCACCGCTTCTTCGAGGAAGGCGACAAGGTCAAGGTGACGTTGCGCTTCCGCGGTCGCGAGATGGCGCACCAGGAGCTCGGCTTCCAGCTGCTCAACCGAGTCAAGGACGACACGTCCAAGCTCGCCAAGGTGGAGCAGGACGCCAAGATGGAAGGCCGCCAGATGGTCATGGTGCTGGCGCCGCGCTGAGCGCGCCGGTCGCCGGCGTCGGGCCGTCGATGCTCGCATCGCCTTCGAAGCAGCGCTCCGGCCGCCCCGGTGTCCCGGGGACGGCCGGAGTTGCCAATCCGTCGCACCTCTGCCATAACCCCGCCTTCCCGCCGCCCGGCTGAAAATGGGCTGCCGTGGCGGCGTCGTGCCCTTTTCCGACCGAGCCCGTTCGGGCCCCGTGCCGGTTTCGGGCGCGCTCACATCAACTAGACGGTCCGGCGGACCCGGGGGCCCCTTCGGCCCGGCGCGGTCGTGCACGGCCAGGAGACGAGCCAAATGCCCAAGATGAAGACCAAGTCGGGCGCGAAAAAGCGCTTCAAGATCACCGGCACCGGCAAGGTGAAGTTCCAGCAGTCCGGCAAGCGGCACGGCATGATCAAGCGGTCGACCAAGCAGATCCGCGAGCACCGGGGCACCGCGGTCCTGTTCAAGACCGACGGCGACAATATCAAGAAGTATTGGATGCCCAACGGCTGATCGCCGCCCGCCGCGTTCTTTCACGCGGCTCCACGACTGCTAGACACCAACCGTTTCCAGGAGATCAGCCATGGCCCGCGTCAAACGGGGCGTCACCGCGCACGCCAAGCACAAGAAGGTTCTCAAGGCCGCCAAGGGCTATTACGGCCGGCGCAAGAACACCATCCGGGTCGCCAAGCAGGCCGTCGAGAAGGCGCAGCAATACGCCTATCGGGACCGCAAGGTGAAGAAGCGCACCTGGCGCGCCCTGTGGATCCAGCGCCTCAACGCCGCCGTGCGTCCGTTCGAACTCAACTACAGCCGCTTCATCGACGGCCTCGCCAAGGCGGGCATCACGGTCGACCGCAAGGTGCTGTCCGACCTCGCGATCCGCGAGCCGGCGGCGTTC
Source organism: Rhodoplanes azumiensis (assembly GCF_042682915.1). Classification (NCBI taxonomy): domain Bacteria; kingdom Pseudomonadati; phylum Pseudomonadota; class Alphaproteobacteria; order Hyphomicrobiales; family Nitrobacteraceae; genus Rhodoplanes; species Rhodoplanes azumiensis. Next base: position 33,146 of record NZ_JBHUIW010000036.1, read on the forward strand.
CAGGCGATCGTCGAGAAGGCCAAGGCCGCGCTCGCCGCGGCCTGAGGCCGGCGCTCAGAGGCCGCGGCCGGCGCAAAGCCGGCCCGAGCGGGCGGTCCGAGACTTCGACCGGGTCCCGAGGCCGCGATCCCGTGCGGTCGTGTTGCCGGGTCGTTCGCTCCAGGCGGACGGCCCCGATGCCTTGGGATGAGCCATGTCGGAAATCACCGAGCTCGAAGCACGCCTGATGGCGGACGTCGCGGCGGCCGCCGACGAGCCGGCGCTCGAAGCCGTGCGGGTCGCGGCGCTGGGCAAGAAGGGCGCCGTCTCGGCCCTGCTCGCCACCCTCGGCAAGATGTCGCCGGAGGAGCGCAAGACGAAGGGGCCGCTGATCAACGGCCTCAAGGACCGGCTCGGCGAGGCGCTCAACGTCCGCCGCGCCGCGCTGCGTGACCTGGCGCTCGACCAGCGCCTCGCCACCGAGACCGTGGACGTCACGCTACCGCTGCAAGACAGCCCGCTCGACCGCGGCCGGATCCATCCGATCAGCCAGGTGATCGACGAGCTGACCGCGATCTTCGCCGACATGGGCTTTTCGGTCGCCGAAGGGCCCGACATCGAGACCGACGACTACAACTTCACCCGGCTGAACTTCCCCGTGGGCCATCCGGCCCGCGACATGCACGACACGTTCTTCTTCCCCCCGAAGCCGGACGGCTCGCGGCTCCTGCTGCGCACCCATACCTCGCCCGTGCAGGTGCGCACCATGCTGTCCAAGGCGCCGCCGATCCGGGTGATCTGCCCGGGCCGCACCTATCGCTGCGACAGCGATCAGACCCACACGCCGATGTTCCACCAGGTCGAGGGCCTGGTGATCGACAAGGGCTCGCATCTCGGCCACCTGAAATGGATCCTCGCCGAGTTCTGCAAGGCGTTCTTCGAGGTCGACCAGGTGAAGATGCGGTTCCGGCCGTCGTTCTTCCCGTTCACCGAGCCGTCGCTCGAGGTCGACATCCAGTGCCGCCGCGACAAGGGCGAGGTGCGCTTCGGCGAGGGCGAGGACTGGCTCGAGATCCTCGGCTGCGGGATGGTGCATCCGAACGTGCTGAGGAACTGCGGCATCGACCCCGACGTCTATCAGGGCTTCGCCTGGGGCATGGGCATCGACCGCATCGCCATGCTGAAATACGGCATGCCGGATCTGCGCGCCTTCTTCGAGGCCGACGTCCGCTGGCTCGACCACTACGGCTTCCGCCCGCTCGATTTTCCGACTCTGGCGGGGGGGTTGAGCGGGTGAGAGCTGCGCCTTGTTAGATGCCGCGTCGCTCGCGGCAGAGCGGCGCGGACTCCCTCCCCCGCATGCGGGGGAGTTCTGAAAGTGTGATGACGTGAAGGCTACGGTCGGCGAGCTGGGCACGAGGGTGCCGCGCATTCCGCCCTGTTCCCTCCCCCCTTGTGGGGGAGGGCTAGGGAGGGGGGTCGGGCAGATGCCACACATGCGGGTCAGCGGTCAGCAGCGCGGGCGGGCCAAGCAGCTCCGCCAGACCATGACGCGCGCCGAGACTCTGCTGTGGCGCTACATCAAGGCGCATCGGATCGAAGGTCTCGGCTTTCGCCGTCAGGTGCCGTTGGGAATCTACGTCGCCGACTTCGTGTGTCACGCGACGAAGCTCGTCGTCGAGCTGGACGGCGAAAGCCACGATTTCGAATCTCGGCTCCGTCGCGATGCGACGCGCGACGCCTGGTTCGCGTCGCAAGGCTATCGTGTGCTGCGATTCACCAATGATCAGGTGCTCCGAAATCTCGAAGGCGTCGTGTCGGTGATCAGAGAGACCGCCGGCGCTGCGATGCCGGGCATACCCCCCTCCCTGTCCCTCCCCCACAAGGGGGGAGGGAACCCTCTCACCGACGCTGTTCCAGATGGAACTCCGGGCGCCGACGCGTGTCGGCCGGACCTCGGCGCTGCAGAGACAGACAAATGAAATTCACCCTCTCCTGGCTCAAGGACCATCTCGACACCGACGCCTCCCTCGGCGCCATCGTCGACAAGCTCACCATGATCGGCCTCGAGGTCGAGGAGGTGGAGGACAAGGGCAAGCTGCTGGCGCCCTATGTCATCGCCCACGTGATCTCGGCCGAGCAGCATCCGAACGCCGACCGGCTGCGCGTCTGCATGGTCGACATCGGCGCGGCCGGCAACGGCAAGCCGATCCAGGTGGTGTGCGGGGCGCCCAACGCCCGCACCGGCATGCGCAGCGTGTTCGCGCCCGCCGGCACGTACATCCCGGGCAAGAAGTTGACGCTCACGGTCGGCACCATCCGGGGTGTCGAGAGCCACGGCATGCTGTGCTCGGAGGCCGAGCTCGAGATCTCCGACGATCACGACGGCATCATCGACCTGCCGGCCGACGCACCGGTCGGCACGTCCTACGCGGCGTGGGCGAAGCTCGACGATCCGGTGATCGACATCAATCTCACGCCCAACCGGCCCGACTGCACGGGCGTCGCCGGCATCGCCCGCGACCTCGCGGCGGCCGACGTCGGCACGCTGCTGCAGAAGCCGATTCAGCCCGTGAAGGGCGGGTTCCCGTGCCCGGTCAAGGTGACGCTCGACTTCGGCGACACGCCGTCGCTGTGCCCGGCCTTCGGCTTGCGTCTCGTGCGCGGCGTCAAGAACGGTCCGTCGCCGGAGTGGATGCAGCGCCGCCTCGCCGCGATCGGGCTGCGCCCGATCAACGCGCTGGTCGACATCACCAACTTCCTCACCTTCGACCGCGCCCGGCCCCTGCACGTGTTCGACGCCAAGAAGGTGAAGGGCGATCTCGTCGTCCGGCGCGGCCGCGACGGCGAAAAGCTGCTCGCGCTCGACGGCAAGACCTATGCGCTCGACGACACGATGTGCGTGATCGCCGACGACAACGGCGTCGAGTCGCTCGCCGGCATCATGGGCGGCGAGGTGTCGGGCTGCGACGAGAGCACCACCGACGTGCTGATCGAGTCGGCCCTGTGGGACGAGATCAATATCGCCCGCACCGGCCGCAAGCTCGGCATCGTCACCGATGCGCGCTATCGCTTCGAGCGCGGCGTCGATCCGGCCTTCATGCTGCCGGGCCTCGACCTCGCCACCCATCTGGTGATGGAGCTGTGCGGCGGCGAGCCGTCCGAGGTCGTCGTCGCCGGCCGGCCGCCGATCCGCGACAAGGTGATCGACTTCACGCTCGATGCGCTGCCGCGCCTCGCCGGCCTGGACATCGGTCTCGCCGAGACCAAGCGCGTGCTGTCGCGCCTCGGCTTCTTCGTCGCCGGCGACGCCAAGAAGCTGAAGGTCGCGGTGCCGACCTGGCGGCCCGACGTCGACGGCGTCGCCGACCTCGTCGAGGAGGTGATGCGCATCGTCGGCGTCGACCGCGTGCCGCTCACGCCGTTCCCGCGCGACGATCGCGGCCGCAAGCCGGTGCTGACCCCGATCCAGGTGCGGACCCGCCGGGCCAAGCGTGTGCTCGCCGCGCGCGGCCTCACCGAGGCCGTCACCTGGTCGTTCATCTCGAAGACGGAGGCCGAGCTGTTCGGCGGTGGTCAGCCGGAGCTGGCGCTCGCCAATCCGATCGCGGCCGAGCTCTCCGACATGCGGCCGAGCCTGCTGCCCGGCCTGATCGCCGCGGCGCAGCGCAACGCCGACCGCGGTTTTCCGGACGTCGCGCTGTTCGAGGTCGGCCAGATCTTCCGCGGGGACCGGCCGGAGGATCAGTTCATCGCCGCCGCGGGGCTTCGCCGCGGGCTGGCGCGGCCGACCGGAACGGGCCGCCACTGGCGCACCGGCGCGCAAGCGGCGGACGCCTACGACATCGAGGGCGACGCGCTCGCCGTGCTGGCCGCCTGCGGCGCCCCCGTGCAGGGCGTGCAGATCCAGCCGGGCGGATCGGCGTGGCTTCATCCCGGCCGCTCCGGCACGTTGCAGATGGGGCCGAAGCTCGTCTTCGGGCATTTCGGCGAATTGCATCCGCGGCTCCTGGAGGCGCTCGACGTCACCGGCCCGATCGTCGCCTTCGAGCTGATCCTCGACCGCATCCCGGATCCCAAGGCCAAGGCGACGCGGGCGAAGCCGCCGCTCGAGCTCGCCGCCTTCCAGCCGGTGTCGCGCGACTTCGCCTTCATGGTCGACACGAGCGTGAAGGGCGCCGACATCGTGCGGGCCGCGCAGAGCGCCGACCGCAAGCTGATCACGGGCGTCACGGTGTTCGACGTCTACGAGGGCAAGGGCGTCGAGCCGGGCAAGAAGTCCGTGGCGATCGCCGTGACGCTGCAGCCGCGGGAGAAGACGCTGACCGACGAGGAGATCGAGGCGGTGGGGCAGAAGGTCGTCGGTGAGGTCGTCAAGCGGACCGGCGGCGTCCTGAGGGCATGATGCGCGAGCTGCTGCTCGCGCTCGGCGTCACCGACGTCTCGCCCGGCGCGGCCGGGTTCGTCGCGGTCGCGGCGCTGCTCGCCGGCCTGGCGCGCGGCTTCTCCGGCTTCGGCTCGGCCCTGATCTTCGTGCCCCTCGCCTCCACCATGATCGCGCCCGCCATGGCGGCGCCGCTGTTGCTGGTGGTCGACGTGATCATGTCGGCCGGACTGATTCCGAGCGCGTACAAGCTCGCCGAGAAGCGCGAGGTGCTCACCATGCTGTGCGGCACGCTGATCGGCCTGCCGCTCGGCACCGTGGTGCTCCTCCATGCCAGCCCGGTGTCGATCCGCTGGGCCGTCGCCGTGCTGGTGCTGGTGATGCTCGCCGTGGTGATGTCGGGCTGGCGCTTCCGCGGCGAGCCGAGCCGGCGCCTCACCGTCGCGGTCGGCCTCACGGCGGGCTTCTTCAGCGGCATGTCGCAGACCGGCGGGCCGCCCGTGGTGCTCTACTGGCTCGGCAGCCACCATTCGCCGGCGCGGGTGCGCGCCAACATCGTGTTCTACTTCGCGCTGTCGATGGTGCTGTCGGTCACGGCCTATCTGATCATCGGTCTGTTAACGCTGCCGGTGCTGGGGCTCGCCGTGCTGGTCGGCCCGGTCTACGGGCTCGGGGTGTTCGCCGGCACCCGCATGTTCGGCCTCGCCTCGGTGACGGTGTTCCGCGCCATCGCCTACGGCCTCATCGCCGCCACGGGCCTGTTCAGCCTGCCGCTGTTCGACGGGATCTTGAGGCCCTAGGGTGGGCAAAGGCGCGTCAGCGCCGTGCCCGCGCCGTCACGCCGATCGATGGTGATCAGATCGCGAGTCCGACAGCGTGGGCACGGCGGGCCTGCGGCCCGCCTTTGCCCACCCTTGTAACAGCGAGAGCGAGTATCGTCGGGCCGTTCCGTGA
>NZ_JBHUIW010000037.1:0-35129 GCF_042682915.1 Rhodoplanes azumiensis
CACCAACCGAGGCTCGCCGCATAAAGCACAATCCGTGCCGGACAGCCGTGGGCTTGCCCCGGCCATCCACGTCGTCTGCGGTTCCACGGCCGTTTCGCGTGGATGCCCGCGACGAGCGCGGACATGACGGAATCTGAGAATCCGGCCGTCGCGGGCCTCATGCGTAGCAGGTCTCGAAGCCGTCGCGGATCAGCTTTTCGGGCAGCTCGCGGCCGATGAAGACGAGGCGGCTCTCGCGCGGCTCGTCGTCGCGCCAGGCGCGCTGGTGGTCGCCGTCGAGGATCATGTGGACGCCCTGGAAGACGAACCGGTCGGGATCGTCCTTGAACGCCAGGATGCCCTTGCAGCGCAGGATCTTCGCGCCTTCCTCGGCGACCAGCGTCTGCAGCCAGGGGAAGAACTTGTCGGGATCGAGCGGCCGCGCCGTCCGGATCGACAGCGACTGGATGTGCTCGTCGTGATAGTGCTTCAGGCCGCCGTGGCCGTGCGCATGATGCCCGTGATCGTGGTGATCATGATCGTGGCCGTGATCGTGGCCGCAGTCGCAGCCGTCGTGATGATCGTGATCATGACCATGTGCATGATCGTGACCATGCGCGTGGTCGTGATCATGCTCGCCCTTCTCCAGGAAGGCCGGCTCGATCTCCAGGATACGGTCGAGGTCGAAGGCGTTGCGGCCCAACACCTCGCCGATCGGGATGCTGCAACGCTCGGTGCGGTGGAGCTTGGCGTAAGGGTTGATGGCGCGCACATGCGCCTCGACGTCGAGGAGCTCCTCGGGCGAGACGAGGTCGGTCTTGTTGACCAGCACGACGTCGGCGAAGGCGATCTGGTTCTTCGCCTCGGGCGCGTCCTTCAGGCGGTCGCGCAGCCACTTGGCGTCGGCGACCGTGACCACGGCGTCGAGCTTGGCCGCCTTGCCGACATCGGCGTCCATGAAGAAGGTCTGGGCCACCGGGGCCGGATCGGCGAGGCCCGTCGTCTCCACCACGATGGCGTCGAACTTGCCGCGCCGGCGCATCAGCCCCTCGATGATGCGGATGAGGTCGCCCCGCACCGTGCAGCACAGGCAACCGTTGTTCATCTCGAACACCTCCTCGTCGGCCGAGACGACGAGGTCGTTGTCGATGCCGATCTCGCCGAACTCGTTGACGATGACGGCGAACCGGTAGCCGTGCGGCTCCGACAGGATGCGGTTGAGGAGGGTTGTCTTGCCCGCACCGAGATAGCCGGTGAGGACCGTGACGGGGATTTTGTCGGTCATGGGGAGCTCCGTTCGGCCCCTATATAGGGGACACCCCCGCGGCGAGCAAAGCCCCCGGACCGACGGAACGGCGCGGCGGCCGGTCCGCTTGGCGGCGGACGCAGCTGCCGCCGCGTGCCGCCTTGACGCACCGGCCCGACAGCCGCTTCCGGCGGCGGCGCCGGCCCTCTATGCTGGCTTGTCATAACAACCGGCCGGGAAACCCGGCCTCGACCCGCGAGGAAACATGCCCGACTCCCGTCTCTCGGAGGAGCAGCGCCTGATGCGCGCCTCCTGCCGCGCCTTCGTCGACGACGTCGTCATCCCGTTCATCCGCCGCGAATGGCCGCGCGAATGGGACATGCGGCCGGACGCGCGCCTACCGCCCGAGATTCTCGAAGGTGCCGAGCGGGTCGGCATCCGCACGCTCGGCGTGCCGGAGGCGTTCGGCGGCATCGAGCTCGATCCGGCGACCGAGGTCGGCACCTTCGCGCTGATCGCCGAGGAGATCGCCCGCGGCGATTCGGGGCTGGCCGACAAGCTGGTGCAGAACTGGAAGGTCGCCGTGCTGCTGCGCCATGTGGCGCCCGAGCATCTCCAGAAGAAGTGGTTCGGCCGGCTCTTGGAGGATCCGCAGTTCCTGCTCGCCCACTGCCTCACCGAGCCGCGCGGCGCCTCCGACCGCTGGCTGCCATACAACGTGCCCGAAGCGGCGATGCAGACCAGAGCCGTGCGAAAAAGCGGCGGATGGGTGATCAACGGCCGCAAGCAGTTCATCTCGAACGGCTACGATGCCGGGCTCTACGTCGTCTACGCCAACACCAATCCGGCGGTCGGCATGCTCCAGGGCACGTCGAGCTTTCTGGTGCCGCGCGAGACTCCGGGGCTGACGGTCGCCCGTTGCAACGAGACCATGGGCTGCCGTTTCATGAACAACGGCGAGCTGGTGTTCGAGGACATGTTCGTGCCCGACGACCACCTGCTCGTCGAGAACGAGTCGCTCGGCCGCGCCGGCATCTATTTCAGGCCCGGCAAGATCATCCAGGCGGCCAAGAATCTCGGCGTCGGCATGCGGGCCTTCGAGGTGACGGCCGAGTACGTGCAGAACTACGTGCAGGGCGGCCGCATCCTCATCAAGCACCAGGCGGTCGCATTGCGGCTCGCCGACATGGCGACACGGCTCGAGGCGGTGCGGGCGCTGCTCGACCGCGCGGCGCGCGCCGTCGACGAGAAGGATCCGGACGCCGACGCGCTGTGCAACATGGCCAAGGTCTACGCCTCGGAGGAGATCTTCAAGGTCGCCCAGCACGCGCTCGAGCTGCACGGCGGCAACGGGGTGATGCTCGACTTCGGCGTCGAAAAACTGTTCCGCGACGCCTCGATCTTTCTGCATATGGACGCTACGGTGGACATCTCGAAGATGAAGATCGTCAAGGCGCTGTTCCCGCATACGGCGGGACGCTACGCCGGTCCGGAAAGCTGAGTGTCGCGATGAGCCATAACCGCACCCGCGTCGTCACGGTCGGCGAGGTCATGATCGAGCTGGCGCGCGGTGCGGACGGACGCTTCGCGCTCTCCTGCGGCGGCGACGTGTTCTCGACCGCCATCTATCTGGCGCGCGCCGGCGTGCCGGTGGCGCATGCGACGGCACTCGGCGACGACGTCTATTCCGACCGGATCCTGGCGCTCGCCGCTGCCGAAGGCGTCGGCCACGATCTGATGCTGCGCGTGCCAGGCCGGCTGCCCGGCCTCTATCTCGCCGACACCGGGACCGACGGCGCGCCCGTGTTCCACGCCTGGCGCGACGGCGCGCCGGCCGGTCGCCTCTTCGAGCTGCCCGATTGGGGCCGCGTCGCCGAAGGCCTCCTCGGCGCCCGCGTCGTCTATTTCTCCGGGATCACGCTGTCGCTCTACTCGAACGACGGCATCGGCCGCTTCCTCGCGGTGGTCGAGCTCGCCCGCCAGCAGGGCGCCAAGGTGGCGTTCGACGGCAATTTCCGGCCGCGCGGCTGGACCGGCGACGCGGGGCGCACCCGCGCCGTCTACATGGAGGCGCTCAAGCGCGTCGACATCGCGCTGCCGACCTTCGCGGACGAGGCGCTGCTGTGGGGCGATCCGAGCCCGGAGGCGACGATCGAGCGGATGCAGGCCTTCGGCATCAAGGAGATCGTGGTGAAGAACGGGGCCAAGGGCGCGCTGGTCGCGGCGGCCGGCCCGCAGGCGACGCAGGCCTCGGGCCCGCAGGCGGGGCAGCACCACGCCCAGCAGTTCCACTCGCACGTGCCGGTGCCCGAGGTGGTGGTGCCGGTGGACACGACGGCGGCCGGCGACGGCTTCAACGCCGGCTATCTGGCAGCCCGCCTCGCCGGCCAGCCGCCCGCCGAAGCCGCGGGCGAGGCCCACCGCCTCGCCGCGAAGGTGATCCGCCACCGCGGCGCCATCATGCCCCGCGCCGACGCGGCGGTGCATTGAGGTTTTCTCACGCACGCCCACGGATGTGGCTCACCCCCCTCCCTGTCCCTCCCCCACAAGGGGGGGAGGGAATGCAGGAGGCGAGGCGCCCGTGCCTTAAAAGGCCTCTTTCGAATCACCTGATGAGCACGTCAGTGACTCGGCGCCAGCGTATCGGACAGCGGCAGCCGCAGCCTGCTCCCTCCCCCCTTGTGGGGGAGGGATGGGGAGGGGGGTCGCCGCACGGCAATGAGTTCGCGAGAAACCCGACCGCTTCTCACGCCGCCTTGCGATCCGCCAGGAACGTGCCCATCCGCTCGAGCGCGCGCAGAATGTTCTCGGTCGAGTTGGCGTAGGAGAGGCGGATGTAGCCTTCGCCGAGCACGCCGAAGTCCGGGCCGCCGATCACCGCGACGCCAGCGTCGTCGAGCAGCGCCGAGGCGAGCGGCTTCGCCTTCCAGCCGGTCGCCTTGATGTTGGGGAAGGCGTAGAAGGCCCCCTTCGGGGTCGCGCAGGAGACGCCGGGCAGGCGGTTGAGCCCTTCCACCACCACCTTCCGGCGACGGTCGAACTCGGCGACCATCGCCTCGGCCGCGTCCTGCGGGCCGGTGAGCGCCGCGAGGCCGGCATATTGGGCCGCCGCGTTGACGCAGGAGTGCAGGTTGACGGCGAGCTTGCGCGCGTTGTCGTAGAGCTTGCCGGGCCAGATCGCATAGCCGAGCCGCCACCCCGTCATGGCATAGGTCTTCGACCAGCCGTTGAGCAGGATCAGGCGGTCGCGGATCTCCGGATAAGACAGCAGGCAGACGTGCGTCTCGCCGTCGTAGACCATGTGGTCGTAGATCTCGTCCGACATCACGGCGACCTTCGGCCACTTGGCGAGGCCGGCGACCAGCTTGTCGATCTCGGCCTTGGGCGTGACGCCGCCGGTCGGGTTGGCGGGCGAGTTGAGAATCAGCAGCCGCGTGCGCGGCGTGATCAGGCTCAGCGTCTCCTCGGCCGAGAAGCCGAAGCCGTTCTCCTCGCGGATCGGCACGGGGATCGGCCGCGCGCCCGTGAACTCGATCATCGAGCGGTAGATCGGAAAGCCCGGATCCGGATACAGGATATCGATGCCGGGCTCGCCGAACATCAGGATCGACATGAACATGGTGGGCTTGCCGCCCGGCATGATCATCACCTCGGCGGGCGACACGGAGACGCCGTAGCGGGCGTTCAGATCCGCCGCCACGGCCTCGCGCAACGGCAGGATGCCGACCGCCGGCGTGTAGCCGTGGGCACCGTCGCGCAGCGCCTTCACGGCCGCCTCGACGATGTGGCCCGGCGTGCGGAAGTCGGGCTGGCCGATGCCGAGATTGACGATGTCGCGGCCTTTCGACGCGAGCTCGGTGGCGCGGGCCAGCACCGCGAAGGCGTTCTCCTCGCCGATACGATCGAAGCTCGCCACGGTCTCGAGCATCCTGGTCTCCTGTGATTGTTATGGGCGTTGATCGTCTTTTGGGGTCGTCTCGGGCGGGTCGTCTCGGGACCGAGGTGCGGTCCGACGGGTCGTCGTGGAACTTCGGCGCCGGACCGGGTAGTGTTTCTGGGACGCGAACGGGCGCGGTATCGGGGCGGGACTCGAACGGGACTCGAACGGGACTCGGGGCGCCGCGCACCGGACACCTAACTCCGGCCGTTCCCTTTCGGCCATCGGGGCTCTAACTTAAGGACATGGACGTACTTCTCGAAATCGCCGTTCTGCTCGTGCTGTTCGGGCTCAACGGCTTCTTCGCCATGGCGGAGCTCGCCGTGGTGTCGTCGCGGCGGATCCGCCTGCAGCAGATGGCCGACGAGGGGCGCCCCGGCGCCGCGCAGGCGCTGGCGCTGGCGGACGATCCGGGCCGGCTCCTCTCCGCCGTGCAGGTCGGCATCACGCTGATCGGGATTCTCTCCGGCGCCTTCGGCGGCGCCACGTTCGGTCAGCGGCTCGGCCCGGTGCTCGACGCGCTTCCCTCCGTCGCGCCTTACGGCAACGAGCTCGCCGTGGTGCTCGTCGTCGTCGCCATCACGTCGCTGTCGGTCGTGCTCGGCGAGCTGGTGCCCAAGCAGGTCGCCCTCTCGGCGCCCGAGATCATCGCCGCGCGCATGGCCCGCCCGCTGGTCGTTCTCGCGAGCGTGTTCCGCCCCTTCGTGTGGATCCTCGAGCGCTCCTCGGCCGGGCTCCTGCGCCTGCTCGGTGTGCCGGAGCGGGGTGGCCTTTCGGTGACCGAGGAGGAGGTGCGATTCGCCATCGCCGAGGGGACCGAGGCCGGCGTCATCGACGTGGTCGAGCAGCAGATGATCCACGGCGTGCTGGCGCTCGCCGACCGTCCGGTCGCCGCCGAGATGACGCCGCGCCCCGACGTCTACTGGATCGATCTCGACGATGCGCCCGACATGGTGGCGCGCGAGGTCGCCGAATGTCCCTATTCGCGCCTGGTGGTCGCCCGCGCGGGCGATCTCGGCCGCCCGCTGGGCGTGGTGCAGAAGAAGGATCTGCTCGACGACCTGATCGCCGGCAAGGGCCTGCAGGTCGAGGCGCATCTGCGCGAGCCCGTCTACGTCCCCGAGAACGTCAGCGTGCTGCGCATGCTGGAGATGTTCCGGAAGGTGTCGGTCCACGTCGCCTTCGTGGTCGACGAGTACGGCGACTTCCTCGGGCTCGTGACGCTGCACGACATCCTCTCGGCGATCGCCGGCGACCTGCCGGAGGAGCACGAGGCGCTCGCCGAGGAGATCACGCCGCGGCCCGACGGCAGCTTCCTGGTGGACGGCCGGGTGCCGATCGACGAGATCGCCCAGAAGTTCGGCCTGCCGGAGCCGGAAGGCGAATACCACACCGCGGCAGGCCTCGCGCTCGAGCGCCTCGCCCGCATCCCGACCGAGGGCGACACGTTCGCGGTGGGCGACTGGCGCGTCGAGGTGGTCGACATGGACGGCCGCCGCGTCGACAAGCTGTTGTTCACGCCGCCCGCCGCGGGGTGAGTGATCATTTTCCGTTCGGGCGCCGTAAGTGAGGTGAGGCCGTAGGCCCCCCACCCCCGACCCCTCCTCGCCATTCGCTGACGCGAATGGGAGGAGGGGAGCCGAGGCGCTGCGGCTCCCCTCCTCCCGCGAGCGGAGCTCGTGGCGGGGAGGGGTCGGGGGTGGGGGGAAGCCGCGCACACCGTGGCCCATTGGCTGGCACCAGAAGCAGGCGCGCGAAAACCGCTCACCTCTCCATCTTCTGCATGGCGGCGATGCAGGCGTCGAGAAAGGCGGCCGAGGCGGGGGGCAGAGTGCGGCCCTTCTTCTTGACGAGGGCGACCGGGCGCACGCAGGCCGGGTCGTCGATCGCCTTGGAGCGCAGCGTCTGCTCGACCCGCACCTCGCGGGCGGAGCGCGGCAGCACCGTGACGCCGAGGCCGGCCCGCACCATGGCGACGGCCGACATCATGTAGGTGACCTCGCAGGCGAGCGTCGGCGTGCGGCCGATGCCGAGCAGCGCCGCGTCGATCACGTCGCGCAGGCTGGTGCCGGGATTGGTCAGGATCAGCGGCAGATCGACCAGATCTTGCACGCCGATCCGCCGCTTGCGGCCGATCGGATGATCCGCCGGATAGACCAGGCAGAGTTGGTCGGTGGTCTGGTGCAGCACGTCGAGTTCGGCGTCGGCGACGGCGCCGCCGGTGAGGCCGAGATCGACCTCCTCGCTGCGCACCATCGCCACCACATGGGCCGCGATGGCGTCGCGCACCAGCACGCCGAGCGCCGGATTGTCGCGCCGGCAGGCGAGGATCACCTGCGGCAGCAGCGACGCGGCGAAGCTCGGCAGGGCGGCGATGCGCACCGTGCCGCGCCGGCCCGCGCCGATCTCGCGGATGTCGAGGAGCGCCCCGTCCAGATCCGTCACGGTGCGCTGCAGCACCGGCATCAGTTCCAGGCCGACCCGGGTGATCTCGACCGCGCGGTTCGACCGGTCGAGCAGCCGAACACCCAGCGCCGCCTCGAGATTCCTGATCTGGACCGTGAGGGCCGGCTGCGACAGATGCAACAGCGCCGCGGCCTTGGTGAAGCTGCGGGTCTGCACGATGGCCAGGAAGGCCCGGATCTGACGCAGGGTGATGTCCATAATCGACCCCTATCGTGGCAATAAACTAATTTCAATTGCGTTATCACAAGGTCGGCGTAGTCCTGGAGTCGCCCCCGAAGAAGCGACGTCGGCACGGCCGCGTGCCAGCCGCCCCGTGCGGGGCTGGCCTCCGGTCCTGCACTGCGAATTTTTCAAATCGGCGATCGCACCGCGCCCGTCCCCCCGGGCGGCGGACAGCCGGTCGCATCCTCGTCATCCGGATCGCGTGCGCGGTCTCTCTCCTCGCCCGCGGTCCCCCGGACCCCAAGGGTGAAACCATGCTCGCCTTGATCGGGCTTCTCGTCATCGTCGTCGTGCTCGCCGGGATCCTCACCAAGAGGCTCTCGCCCATGGCGGCCCTGATCATCGTGCCGATGGCCGGCGCGCTGATCGCCGGCTTCTCGGTCGCCGACACCGGCAAGTTCGCCGTCAACGGCGTCAAGAACATCGCCCCCGTCGTCGGCATGTTCGTGTTCGCGATCCTGTTCTTCGGCATCGTCAAGGATGCCGGCACGCTCGATCCGATCATCAACGGCATCCTCCGCGTCGTCGGGGTGAAGCCGTCCCGCATCGTGCTCGGCGCCGCCGTGCTGGCCGCGATCGTCCATCTCGACGGGTCGGGCGCCGTGACGTTCCTGGTCACGATTCCCGCGATGCTGCCGCTCTTCGATCGCCTCAAGATGGACAAGCGCATCCTCGCCTGCGTGGTCGCCATGGCGGCCGGCACGGCCAACATGCTGCCGTGGGGCGGCCCGACGCTGCGCGCCGCGACCGCACTGCACGTCTCGATCGGCGAGCTCTACATGCCGATGCTGCCGGTGCAGATCGTCGGCCTGCTGTTCGTGTTCGGCTTCGCCTTCTTCCTCGGCCTGCGCGAGGAGAAGCGCCTCACCACGGCCGGCGTGCTCGGCGGCGACGTGACGGTCTCCTACACCCGCCCGCAACTCTCCGATGCGGAGCAGAAGCTGGTCCGGCCGAAGCTGTTCCTGATCAACGTCGCCCTGGTGCTCGCCGTGCTCGCCGCGATGATCTCCGAGGTCGCCGCGCCGGTCGTCTGCTTCATGGTCGGCACCGTGGTCGCGCTGCTGATCAACTATCCGGCCGTCAAGGACCAGCGCGAGCGCGTCGACGCCCACGCCAAGGCCGCCCTGATGATGGCCTCGATCCTGCTCGCCGCCGGCGTGTTCACGGGCGTCATGAAGGACACCAAGATGCTGACCGAGATGGCGAAGTTCGCCGCCGGCCACGTCCCGACCGACCTCGCCCAGCACATGCCCGTGGTGCTCGGCATGATCTCCATGCCGCTCAGCATGCTGTTCGATCCGGACTCCTTCTACTTCGGCGTTCTGCCCGTGCTGGCCGAGGCCGGCAAGGTGCTCGGCGTCGCCCCCGTGCAGATGGGCCAGGCGGCCATCATGGGCCAGATGACGGTCGGCTTCCCGATCAGCCCGCTCACGCCCGCCACGTTCCTGCTGGTCGGACTTTGCGGCATCGAGCTCGGCGAGCACCAGAGGTTCAGTTTCCTGCCGCTGTGGGCGGTGTCGATCGTGATGACCATCACGGCCGTCGTGCTCGGCATCCTGCCGCTCTGAGCCCCCCGCATTCCCCGAGGACACTTGTCATGAGAACCATCAGGATCGGTTCCGGCGCCGGCTACTCCGGCGACCGCATCGAGCCCGCCGTCGAGCTCGCCGAGAAGGGCGACATCGACTACCTGGTCTTCGAGTGCCTGGCCGAGCGCACCATCGCGCTCGCCCAGCAGGCCAAGATGAAGAACCCCGCGGCGGGCTACGACCCGCTGCTCGACGCCCGCATGAAGGCCGTGCTGCCGCTGTGCAAGCAGAAGGGCGTCAGGATCGTCACCAACATGGGCGCCGCCAATCCGGACGCCGGCGCGCAGAAGACGATCGAGATCGCCCGCGCACTCGGCCTGAAAGGGTTGAAGGTCGCCGCCGTCTCGGGCGACGACGTGCTCGATCAGATCCGCGAGACGCCGCGCAAGCTCGAGGAGACCGGCGGCTCGACCACGGATCTCGGCAACCGCATCGTCTCGGCCAACGCCTATGTCGGCGTGACGTCGATCGTCGAGGCGCTGGCGCTCGGCGCCGACGTCGTGATCACGGGCCGGGCCGCCGATCCGGCCTTGTTCATGGCACCGCTGGTGCGCGAGTTCGGTTGGGCCATGGACGACTGGGACAAGCTCGGCAAGGGCACGGTGGTCGGCCATCTGCTCGAATGCGCCGGTCAGGTGACGGGCGGCTACTTCGCCGACCCCGGCGTCAAGGACGTCGACGGCCTCGGCCGGCTCGGCTTCCCGATCGGCGAGGTGGCGGAGGACGGCACGCTCGTCGTCACCAAGGTGGCGAGCGCCGGCGGCAAGGTGACGCCGCAGACCGTCAAGGAGCAGCTCCTCTACGAGCTGCACGATCCGAAGAACTACTTCCAGCCGGACGTGATCGCCGACTTCTCGCAGGTCGCGGTCGAGGCGATCGGGCCGGACCGGGTGCGGGTCACGGGCGGGACCGGTCGGCCCAAGACCGACACGCTGAAAGTGTCGGTCGGCTACATCGACAGCTACATCGGCGAGGGCCAGATGTCCTACGCGGGTCCGGGCGCCGTGGCGCGCGGACAGCTCGCCCTCGACATCGTGCGCGAGCGGCTTTCGATCATGGGCGTGAAGACGACCGAGCTGCGCTTCGACCTGATCGGCATCGATTCGCTGCACGGTCGGACCCGCAGCGCCGGTCACGACCCCTACGAGGTGCGGGCCCGCGTCGCCGGCCGCACCGAGACGCTCGCCGAGGCAGTGAAGATCGGCAACGAGGTCGAGACGCTCTACACCAACGGCCCCGCCGGCGGCGGCGGAGCCTTCAAGGTGGCCCGCGAGGTCGTGGCGGTGCAGTCGGTGCTGCTGCCGCGCAATCTCGTCGGCTCGTCGGTCCGGATCCTGGAGGCGTGACCATGAAGCTGCGCGACCTCGCCCATTCCCGCACCGGGGACAAGGGCAACACATCGAACATCTCGGTCATCGCCTTCGATGCGAAAGACTGGGAGCGGCTATGCCGCCACGTCACGGCGGAGCGCGTGCAGGCCCATTTCGCCGATATCGTGAAGGGCGCCGTGGTGCGCTACGAGCTTCCGCGTATCGCGGCACTGAACTTCGTGATGTACGAGGCGCTCGGCGGCGGGGTGACCCGCACGCTCGCGCTCGACGCCCACGGCAAGTCGCTGTCGTCGGCGCTGCTCGACCTTGAGATCCCGGACGAGGCGTAGGCGGCCCGACGGCCGCGCGCTTTCGAATGGGTGCATGTCCGCGGCGGACGATCCCCGCCCGCCGCGCGACGGCCCGAGGACCGCGACCGGCACGACCGGCCTCCAGTGCGACGTCCGCCCGCGCCCGGGCGGGCGTGGAGCCGGGTCGACGTGCGAAGACCGGTCGCGGTCCGCGACGGGCCTTTGGGGAACAGCCGATTCCGGTCGATCAGCTCGCGGTCGTTCCGGGCGCGGCGACGCCGCGAACCCGGAACGACGCCGGAAAGAACCGGCCAGTCGGCATTGAATTACCGCGGCCACCCGCCCGAGCCGAACGGCGGACGCGGCGGCGGCGGGGCGGCCGACGAGGGACCGCCGGGCGGCGGCGCAGGGCCGGCCGTCAGCGGCTTTTTCAGAATCTTGAAGCGATCAGGGTCGAGCCCGTGCGCGGTGCCGAGCGACGACGGGTCGTCTGTTCCGGCAGGATCCTCCAGCCGCACGCTGGTGCTCGCCAGCGTGGCGCCGCGCCAACGCTCCAGCACCGACACGACGAAGGCCTGGTCGGTGCGGCCTTCGGGACCGACCCTGACGCTGCCGATCGCCTCGCTCCGCGGCAGGAGATGCGCCGGCACCTCGCGGAAGCGCAGCCGGGTCGGCAGCGCGACGCCCTCGCCGAAGGCCAGCACCTCGCGGGTGCCGAGCGACGGCACGAAGGCGAGCAGGTCGGCGGCGGCGTCCGACACGGCCGAGCGCAGCAACGCCTGGTCGCGGTCGTTCGCCATGCGCATCGCGAACAGGGTCGAGCATTGCGAGATGATGGTCGGATCGAGCTCGGCCGGCCGCTGGCTGACCAGCGCGAGGAACACGCCGTACTTGCGGCCCTCCTTGGCGATGCGCGACACCGCCTTACGGGTCGGCCCGAAGCCGATCGAGCGGTCGGCCGAGGCGTAGCGGTGCGCCTCCTCGCAGACGAACAGCAGCGGCACGGCGCCGTCGCTCCATAGGCCGAAGTCGAACGCCATCCGGCACAGCACCGAGACGAGCGAATCGACCACCTCGGCCGGGAAGCCGGCGAGCTGCATGATGGTCATCGGCCGGCCGCTCGGCGGCAGCCGGAACAGCATCGAGATCACGTCCGCCATCGTGTCGCCGCCGACATTGGCGTTCTCGAACATGAAGGCGTAGCGCGGATCGTTGGCGACCGATTCGATGCGCTGGATCAGCTTGTGATAGACGATGCGCGAGTTGCGGTTCTCGAGCTTGCCCATCCGCTCGTCGATCAACCCGATCAGGTCGGCGAGCCGATACGGCACCGGCGTGTCGGCCGTGAAGCCGGCGCTGCGCGGGTCGAGCCGCTTCAAGGTCGACCGGTCGCCGCCGCCGCCGCGATACTGCAGGTAGCTCACCTTGGCGATCGGGATCACCTCGGAGAGAATCTCGGTCTCCTCGCCGATGCCGGGGCGGCCGCCGAAGATGACGTCGACGATCTCCTCGAAGTTGAACAGCCAGAACGGCAGCTTCAGGTTCCGCGGGTTGAGGATCTGGGCGTGGTCCGGGAAGCAGCGGGCATACTCGTTGTGCACGTCGAGCAGGAAGACGCGCAGATCGGGCCGCCGCGCCAGCGTCTCCTGCAGGATCAGCGCGACGCCGCTCGACTTTCCGACTCCGGTGGTGCCGAGCACGGCGAAGTGCTTGCTCAGCATGTCGTCGACGTCGATCGAGGCGCGGATCGACGGATCCTGCTGCAGATGGCCGACGTCGATCGTGACCCCGGCGTCGAGGTCGTAGACGATCCGCAGCGCGTCGTGATCGATCACCGCGACGGCGTCGCCGATGGTCGGATAGCGGTCGATGCCGCGGCGGAAGCGCCGCCGTCCCTGCGCATCGGGTGCGATCTCGCCCATCAGGTCGAGCTTCGCGGTCGCCACCACGTCGGGGTCGTTCACATAGGTGCGTGTCAGCCGCGACACGTCGGTGACGACGCCGATCAACACGGCCGAGCCACTCGCGATCGTCAGGAAGCGGCCGACCGTGACGCGCATCGCACAGGTGTCGTGGTCGTGCAGCCCGACGGTCGCCTGCGACCCGCGCACCGAGACGATGTGCCCGAGCGCCGCCGTTGCCGCGCGATCCGGCCCCCGATTGGCGTCCAGCATTTCGATCTGCCCCCCGATCAGGCGGCTGTGTCCACAGCCCGAAACAGGAAGCGAATACTACCGGAAGCAGCTTTTCCGTCCAGTAAATACCAATAGTAGTAGTCGTCTGGACTAGATCAGCAACTAGTCCACATCAGAACGGCCAGCTCAGGCCCGGCGGCGAGGCCGGACGGGACGGTTGCGCGGTGGGCTGGCGGCGCGGTCGCTTCGGTGCCTCGCGCGGCTCGCCGGCAGGGCGCGGCGTGGTGATCCAGCCGAATTTCCGCATCGCCGCCTCGGCGGCCCGCTCGCCCGACAGCCAGGCGCCGTTGACCGTGCCCCACTGGGTCTCGTGCACGGCCTCGCCGGCGAACCACACGCGGTCGCGCACCGGCTCGGTCAGCGCCGTGCGCGAGCCGGCGCCACCGATGCTCGCCGCCGAGGCGGCACCCATCACCCACGGATCCTGCGCCCAGCGGGTCGCGTAGGTGCGGCGCACCGCCTTCTTGATGTCGGCGCCGTAGAGCTTGGCGAGCCAGTCCTTGGACCAGTCGACCATGGCGGCCTCGCCCTTGCCCGACAGGTCGCGGCCGAGCTTGCCGCCGAGCTGGATCATGCACAGGGTCGTCCCCGAGACGTTGGCGAGCATGGCGGCCGTGTCGGGACCGTCGGCCTTCTCGACGATCAGGTCGTCGCGCTGCGGCCCGAGCGGGGCGCCGTCGAATTCCAGGAACACATGGTCCTGGCTGCCCAGCGCGAGCCGCGAGAAGGCGTCGAGATGGCGCTTCGGCAGCTCCGGATCGAAGCGGATCTTGCCGGCCGTCATCACGTTGGTGGAGGCCGTGACGATCACGGCGCGGGCGACCAGGGTGCCGCGCGGCGTGTCGACCTCGACCTTGCCGCGCACCCAGGTGTTGATCTTGGTCGCCGGCGTCGAGAGGCGCACCGTCAGGCCGTCGGCGAGGCGGGCGAGCAGTGCACCGGCGCCCTGCCGGCAGAAGGCCGGGGTGTCGCGCTCCATCGCCTTCGACACGTCGACGGCGGAGAGCTCGCGCAGCTCCTTGCCGTAGGGCAGCGGGCCGAGGACGAAATCGACGGTCGGCCGCCAGTCGAGCAGATCCTTCGGCAGCACCTGCTGGCAGGCGACGTCGGCCTTGCCGCGCGCCGCCTCGACGATCGCGCGGTTGGTGCGCACCAGCACGGCGAGGAAATCTTCCAGCTCGCTCTCGCGGCCGTAGCGGCGGCCGATGCGCAGCCGCTGGCCGGGCGGGGCCGCGTAGACGTCGAGCCCGGTGCCGGCGGCGAGCTTAGTGACCGGGTTGACGTCCGCGCCCCACAGCCAGTGGGCGCCGCGGTCGATGGGCACACCGAAAATCCGGGTGTCGGTCGCGCAGCGGCCGCCGATCCGGTCGCTCGCCTCGACGATCACGACCCGGCGTCCCGCCGCGGCGATCCGCCGCGCCGCCGCGATGCCGGCCGCGCCGGCGCCGACCACGACGATGTCGACCTCGCCGGAGCCCTGCCCCCATGCGGGAGCGGGCAAACCGAGCGCAGCGGCGCTGGCGCCGATGCCGGCGCTTGCGCCGGCCAGGAACGTGCGGCGGTCGAGTGTCGGCATGCGGGGTGGCCTCCCTGCCGGCAACTTGCCCCAAGGGACGACGCGCCGCAAACCCGGATGTGGGCAAAGCCGGTGCGGACGGCTGTCGTCGGTCGGTCGAGCCCGTGCCCGTGCCCGGCCCACCCTTGCCGCAGCGCGGCCGGGGCTCTACCTGAGGACGGCCGCGTTGGGCGGCGACTGTTCACAGGGGCCGGCGCCGGCCCGAGGACGTGTCGATGTTCCGTGCCGCCTCGCTCGCCATCGCCCAGATGACGTCGCCGCCGTTCCGCTCGGTCCTGCTCAAGTCGGCGGGGCTCGCGCTGCTGCTGCTCGCCGTGCTGACGGTCGGACTCTATCAGCTCGTCGCCTGGCTCGGCGGCGAGGGCGGCACCTGGATCGAGACCTCGCTCGGCGCGAGCTGGCACAGTGCCGTGGTGGCGCTCGGCTGGGTGCTGGCGATCGCGCTCGGGGCCGGGCTGTTCGCCGGCGCGATCTTCCTGATGCCCTCGGTGACGTCGCTGGTGGCGAGCTTCTACGCCGACGACGTCGCCGCCGAGGTCGAGCACGAGCACTATCCCGACGATCCGCCCGGCGTCGCGCCGCCGATCGGCTACGCGATCGTCGAGGGCCTGAAGACCGCCCTGCTGGCGCTGCTCATCTATCTCTGCGCGGCGCCGTTCCTCTTGATCGGCGGCATCGGTGCCGTCGCGTTCTTCCTCGCCACCGCCTATCTGCTCGGCCGCGAGTACTTCCTCATCGCCGCGGTGCGCCAGCAGCCGATCGGCGACGCCAAGGCGCTGTGGCGCGACAATCGCACCCGCGTCGTCACGGCCGGGCTCCTGGTCGCCGCCTTCGTGCTGATCCCGATCGTCAACTTCGCGACGCCGCTGTTCGCCACCGCCTACATGGTCCACATCCACAAGCGGCTCGCCGCCGAGCGGCGGCGCGAGCTTCTGGAGCTGCCGAGCGACGCCTGACGGCGGCCTCGGCGCGCGTCGGCCGCGGCGCTCAGGGAGGCGTGACCGAGAAACCGCCGGTGCGATCGAGGGCGATCCGTCCGGCCGCGACCGCCGCGGCCCAGCGCACCGCCGCCGCGAGCCCGCCGAACGCGTAGAGATGCGGGCTCACCTCGCCGAGCGGGTCGCCCGGTCCGGCGAGGACGACGCCGCGTACCGCCCGGTCCGGCGCCGCGGTGCCGAGCATGTCGCGCACCAGGCCGACATTGCGGGCGAAGGCCTGCGCCGAGGCGCGCACCCCGCAGATGCGGGCGTAACGCAGCAGCGCCGTCACCGACGCCGGGCCGGCGAAGCCGATCCGCACCGGATGATCGATCCCCTGCACCCGCAGCCGCGTCAGCCAGGCGACGATCGGCTCCGGCGTCATGGTGAACTGGGTGACGACATGGGCCGACAGGCCGGTCTCGGCGGCGGCGTCCAGCTTGGCGGCGAGCGCCAGATCGAGCGTCACCGGGGCGACGCGCGGATGGCCGTCCGGATAGCCGGCGACGCCGATCTCCGTGATTCCGTGGCCCTGCAGGACGCCGCTCTCGATCAGCTCGATCGCGGCCCGGAACGGGCCGGCCGGCTCCGGCCGGTCGCCGGCGATCACCAGCACGCGCGTCACGCCGGCCCGCTCCACCATCGCGGCGAGGTGGTCCGACAGCGCCGCCGCGCTCGCGAAGCTGCGCACCGCGAGATGCGGCACCGGCTCGAAGCCGGCCGCCCGCACCGCCGCGACCACGCCGCGCTGCTCGGAGAACGGCCGCGTCGGCAGCGCGCTCACATAGACCGGCGTGCCGGGCCGCGCATGCGCCGCGAGCGCGGCCGCGTCTGCCGCGGCGAGCCGCGTCGTCTCGAAGGTGGCGCGCGCCATGAAGGCGGCGATCGACGCGACGGTGTCGTCGGTCGTGTCGACTTCGGTTGTCCGGAGAACCGTCGAAGCCTGCGCCATGGCCTGTCCTTCTGGTCTGCCGAGCCGATCGGCCGAAGTCGCACAGAAACTCTGGTGAGCGCCATGCGCGGGCGCGACCCGCGCATCCATCCTTCGTCGCGAGACCCTGATTCGCAGGGCGATGGCCCCCCGGGTCGAGCCCGGCGACGACGATCACGGCCGCGGCCGTCCTCACTGCCGCCGTCGCGAGATCACGTAGGATTCGTCGTGGAACCACAGGCCGCCGTGCTGCTGCAGAACCTCGCGGGTGGCGTCGAGATAGCCGCCGTCCGCCACCGCGGCGGCGAGACGGTCGTCCTCCACCTGGGCGACGTAGACGGCGGCGTTCCAGGCGGCGAACAGCGTCGAGGTGCCGATCGTGTCGGCGAGCTCTCCGGGCAGCGCGTCCATGTCGTAGCGGAACAGCGCGCGGTTGTCGGCGAAGGCGTTGAACACGAGATCGCGGCCGTCGGCCCCGAGCTCCTCCTTGACGGCGCGCAGGATGTCGTGACGGTCGTGCACGAACGGGTCGTCGCCGGGCCACACCCGCTGGACGATCTCCTGGCCCGGATCGTGGCCGTAGGAGTGCACGGCGATCAGCCGGCCGCCGGGCGCCAGCGCGCGGGCGAGCGGGGCGATCACACGCCGCGCCTTGAAAGCGAGCGGCGCGCGCGCCCGGTAGGGCTGCGAGGCGATCACGAGATCGTAGTCGGCGGTCGCGGCCCCGCGCCGCGGGATCACCTGATCGAGCAGGAAGCGGTGATCCTCGCGATAGATCACCAGCACGACCGGCCGGTCGAAGCTCGGCGTGCCGGTGCGTGGGTCGATCGTCGCGTTCCAGTTGTCGGCCAGGAAACCTTCGAGCCCGCCGATCTGCTCCTCGAAGCGATGCGCCGAGGTGCCGGACAGCGCCAGCTCGTGCCAGACGAGGCGCTGATCGAGGCCGGGCGACCGCCCGCCGAGCCAGGGCGCATCCGCATAGGCGAGATTGGTCAGCACCAGCACCTGGGCCGGATGCTCGAAGAAGCGGTCCGGCATCTTCTGCAGCGTGAGGCGCACGTCCTCCAGGCTGATCTCCTTCCCGACGATGCCGAACGGCATCGTCGGGAAGCGGTCGTGCATGGCCCGCATCACGCGCGCCAGCACGGTGCCGTCGCCGACGCCGGCGTCGAACACCCGCACGGCCGGCGGTCGCGGCGACAGGCCGGCGAGCTCCAGCGCGACCCGCTGGGCGACGACGCGCTTCTCGCTGCAGGTATGGACGAACAGCAGATACTTCTGGCGATTGTCGAAGAAGCGGAAGTGGCGCTGCGGGCTCGCCTCGCTCGGCACCGCGCGCGGCGGCAGCGGCGTGCGGGCGGAAAGGCCGTTGCTGCGCATCACGCCGTGGCCACGCAGCAGCAGGCTCGAGCGCAGCTCGGGCGGCACCCGGTTCGCCTGCATGAAGGAGCGGATGCGGTCGAGCGTCTCGGTGGTGATGCGGCCGCCGTTGCGCAGCCGCGCGGCGAGCTTGCCGTCGTTGACGGCGCGGCGGCCGAAGGTCGATTCGGCCAGCCCCGTCTCGCGGCAATAGGCGGAGATCTCCTGGAGCAGTTCCTGGGCGTTCATCGGCGCGTCCCTCCGGGCCGTGGCCCACGTCTGACGCGCGGATTACGGCCCATGCACAATTGAGTCGTCAGGATGCGGACCGGTCAACCACAAAGTGGCCCAACGCGACGGTGGGCCGCGGATGGGCAAATCACGTTCCTGTTGCCGCGCCCTCGCACCGCGCCGCAACACACGACGTTGCACTGCGAAGGCGAGGGGTGGACGGACCACGGGGCAGACCCGCACGCGGCGATTGCGCGAATGCCGGCGGCGTCGGATAGCTGATCTCACGTCGGAGTTCGACGACGGAGTCCGAAATGCCCCGCCTCGCCGCCAATCTCGCCTACCTGTTCGCCGACCGTCCGCCGCTCGATCGCTTCGGCGCCGCCGCCGCGGTGGGCTTCCGGGCCGTCGAGCTGCAATATCCCTACGACCAGGATCCGGCCGCGATGCGGGCCGCGATCGACCGGCACGCGCTGACGATGCTCGGCGTCAACACGGCACCGCTGCCCGGCGCGCCGTCCGGCATCGCCGGCGTGCCGGGGCGCGAGAGCGAGTTCGCGGCGCTGTTCGAGCGCGCGCTGGCGCTCGCGGTCGCACTCGGCGGCCGCGCCGTCCACTGCCTGGCCGGCGTCGTGCCCGACGACGCGCACGACGCCGCCGAGGCGACCTTCGTGAGCAATCTGCGGGACGCCGCCGACCGCGCCGCCACGCATGATCTGACCATCCTGATCGAGCCGCTCAACACGGTCGACCGGCCCGGCTATCTGCTGACGCGCGCCGAGCAGGCGGCCGCGATCCTGGGCCGGGTGGAGCGCGCCAATGTGCGCATGCAGTTCGACTTCTATCACCAGCAGATCATGGGCGGCGACCTCCTGCGGCGCTTCGAGCGCCACCTGCCGCTGATCGGCCACGTGCAGATCGCCGCGGTGCCGAGCCGGGCCGAGCCCGACGAGGGCGAGGTGAACTACGCCAACGTCCTCGCCGCTCTCGACCGCCTCGGCTACGCGGGTTTCGTCGGCTGCGAGTACGTCCCGCGCGGCCGCACCGAGGACGGGCTCGGCTGGGCGGCCGCATGGGGCATCGCGCCGGCGGTATCCTGATCACGACTTCACGCGATCTCCGTCGATCTGATCAGCTCGCGTCCTGATCACGGCGCAGCGCTCCGCGCACCCGGCGCGATCGCACCGCACAACACAATTCGACGGAACTCGGGGCAATTCTCCGGGTCCGCTTAAGCCCTCCTTAAGGGCGCGGGCGCACGCTTTGCATTCAAACGGTGGACTCCGGACGGGTCACCAAGGACGCGAGAGGAGCCCATGCTGAGCTCTCGCAAGACGCGCTTCCAGTGGAGCAAGCAGGACCGCGGCACCGACCAGACGCTGTTCCGGTCCATGGCGCAGCGCTGGCAGCCGACCGTCCATCGCCACGATCCCGACTTCGTCGAGACGATCAAGACGACGACGACCCCGCCCGAGCCGCAGGCTCCCGCGACGCCGCCGGGCTGGACGCCGTGGCTGTGGGTGGATTGAGCGGCGCGGAGGCTCGCCACCGGCGCATCGTTCACTGCTCCCCGGCGGGGAGAGGTCGGGGGGCGCGCCGAAGGCGCGAGGTCCGGGTGAGGAGGCCGAGGTCGGCCGACCTGCGTCGGAGACCCTCACCCCGACACGCGCCGCGCCTCGCCCCTCTCGTCGCGCAAGCGCGCGACCCTCAGGGAGAGGGTCAGGACCGGGCCGTCCAATCGAACAGAATCCGATCAGCGCTGCCGCTGGGCCCCCGCCTCACGCCGCCGGCAGCAGCGGCCGGCGGGCGAGCTCGCCGATCACGCTCGCGCCCGGCGCGAAGCCGCGGGTGGCGACCTCGCAGGTGAAGGCGCCGGGGCTCCCGTCGATCCGATAGAGATTGTAGGCGGCCGGATCGTGCTTGCCCTCGGGCGACGCCGAAGCCGACGGCAGTCCGACCGCCGGGATCGGCCCCGCGGGCCCGTCGAGCCAGATCAGCGCATGGACGTGGTCGTGGCCGTGCAGCACCAGCTCGGCGCCGCGGCGCGCCAGCACGTCGCGGAAGGCGCCGGCATCGACCAGACGCTTGGACCGGCTCGCCGGGGTCTTCGCCGGCGGATGGTGCAGCATCACGACCCGGAACAGGCCTTCGCCGCCGAGCTGCGCGAGGCGCGCGTCGAGGCGGTCGAGCTGGTCGCGGCCCAAGAGCCCGGTCGCCAGGAAGGCGGCCGTCGGCACCGCGCTCGACAGGCCGACGAGCGCCACCGGCCCGCGCCGGCGCACATAGGGAAAGCGCGGATCGTGGTCGGTGCAGGCCTCGCGGTCGCCCTTCATGAAGGCGTCCCAGTGCTCGTCCCAGTGGGCGAGCGCGGTGCGCACATAGGCGTCGTGATTGCCCGGGACGAAGCTGACGTCGGCCGGCGCCCCGAGCGCCTCCAGCCACTCGGCCGTGGCGGCGAACTCGCCCGGCAGCGCGATGTTGACGAGGTCGCCCGTCACGGCGGTGTGGTCGGGCGACTGGCCGCGCAGGTCGTCGATCAGATCGGTCAGGATCTCGACCCGGTGGTGGCGACGCCGGTTGCGCCGCCAGTTCAGCCAACCGAGCATCCGCTTGGAGGCGAGCTGCCGCAAGGTCGGCCGCGGCAGCGGGCCGATATGCGGGTCGGTGAGATGCGCCAGAACGAACATGCGCGGCTTATATCAGACCGCGCCCGACCGTCATCCCGACCGCGCGAGAGCCCCCGCCTCACGCACTCCCGATCAGGATGCCGGCCAGGAACACCAGGACGCCGCCGAGCACCACCTGGAAGGTGGCGGAGAGGAACGGCGTGTCCATGTACTTCCAGCGAATATAGGAGATCGCCGCGAGCTCCAGGATCACCACCGCGAAGGCGACCGCCGTGGCGGTGAAGAAATGCGGGATCAGGTAGGGCAGCGTGTGGCCGAGGCCGCCGACCGTGGTCATCAGGCCGCAGACGCCGCCGCGCAGCCAGGGCGAGCCGCGGCCGGTGAGCGAGCCGTCGTCGGACAGCGCCTCGGCGAAGCCCATCGAGATGCCGGCGCCGATCGACGCCGCCAGGCCGACCAGGAAGGTCGCCCAGGTGTCGTGGGTCGCGAAGGCCGCGGCGAACAGGGGGGCCAGCGTCGACACCGAGCCGTCCATCAGGCCGGCGAGTCCGGGCTGGACGTATTGCAGCACGAACACGCGCCGCGCCGTCGCGTCCTCGGCGGCGCGGGCGTCGGTGGTCAAGAGCTCGCCTTCGAGCTGCTCGGCCAGGGACTCGTGCTTGTCCTCGGCCTCGGCGAGCTTCAGGAGGAGCTGGCGGGTCGCGACGTCGCGGCTCGAATCGGCCGCCCGGCGATAGAAGCGCGCCGTCTCGTACTCCATGGTCTCGGCGTATTTGCGCACCTCGTCGAGGCCGAGCGGTTTGACCAGCCAGACCGGCTTGTGGCGGACGAAACCCTTCACGTCCTGGCGGCGGATCAATGGAATGAAATCGCCGAACTTCTGCCGGTAGAGGTCGAACAGCCAGCTGCGGTGACGGACCTCCTCGTCGGCCATGGCGTCGAACAGGGCGGCCGTCTTGGGGTACCGGGCGCGCAGCCCCTCGGCGAAACCGCGATAAATACGGCTGTCCTCCTCCTCGTTGGTGATGGCGAGGGCGAGCACCTCCTGCTCGGTGAGGTCGGCGAAGCGTTTCATGGGGGCACCGTCGGCTTGTTTAGATAAATTCTAAACTGAACCTAGCGCGATGCGCCCGGTCCCGCCAGGGCGTCCGCCGAACGCCAGCCATGCGCACAACCCGCAGCTGCGGCAGCGATTGCCAACGCGCCGCCGAGTCGGCCATTGTGCGCGTGGCGACAATGCCGGCGGACCCGGTGTGGACCATGGCGGACGAAGAGCAATCCGGGGACCGGGTCGGGCTTTCGGAGGCGTCCCCTCACTATCACGGTCATCGCGACCGGCTGCGCGCCCGCTTCCGCGAGGCCGGCAGCGACGCGCTGACCGACTACGAGCTCCTGGAGCTGGTGCTGTTCCGGGCGCTGCCGCGCCGCGACGTGAAGCCGCTCGCGAAGGCGCTGATCGCCCGCTTCGGCTCGTTCGCGGAGGTGATCGCGGCGCCGCCGCGCCGGCTCGGCGAGGTGCCGGGCCTCGGCGAATCGGCCATCACCGAGTTGAAGATCGTCCAGGCGGCGGCGCAGCGCATCGCCCGCGGCGAGGTCAAGCGGCGCACCGTCCTGTCGTCGTGGTCGGCCGTGCTCGACTATTGCCGCACCGCCATGGCGTTCGCCGACAGGGAGCAGTTCCGCGTCCTGTTCCTCGACAAGCGCAACCAGCTCATCGCCGACGAGGTCCAACAGGTCGGTACCGTCGACCACACGCCGGTCTATCCGCGCGAGGTGGTGAAACGGGCGCTCGAACTGTCGGCGACCGCCGTGATCCTGGTCCACAACCACCCGTCCGGCGACCCGACGCCGTCGCGCGCCGACATCCAGATGACCCAGGCGATCCTCGACGTGGCGAAGCCGCTCGGCATCGCCGTGCACGACCACATCATCGTCGGCAAGGACGGCCACGCCAGCTTCAAGGGCCTGCGGCTGATCTGATCAGCAGCCGGCTCTTCGAGGCGAATGTTGCCGCTGGTGTCTCGCATTGCCGGATTGTTACAAAGGTAAAGAATCGTCCGGCGAATTGACCGGGCGACACCCTGGCGAATACATGGCGGCATAGTCATCGGCCCAGGTGTCTCCGCCGTGCTCCTCTTCGCGTCGCGTCCTCTCCCACCGTCTCGGAGCCGGGGGCGATGACCCGTCGCACAGGTCTCGTCGGGATGGCGGCGACGCTCGCGGTCGCCGCCGTCGCAGCCGTCGCGGTTCGGGCCGCCGTCGCGCCGCCACCCGGCGCCGACCTGATGACGGCGGCCGTGACCGTCGGCGACATCGAGGAGACCGTGCTGGCGAGCGGCATGCTCAAGCCGGTCGAGCTGGTCGCCGTCGGCGCCCAGGCGTCGGGCCGCATCGTCGCCCTGAAGGTCAAGCTCGGCGACACGGTGAAGACCGGCGACCTGATCGCCGAGATCGACTCGCTCACCCAGCAGAACACGCTGCGCACCGCGCTCGCGGCGCTCGACGACAAGCGCGCCCAGCGGGTCGAGAAGGAGGCCAACCTCGTCCAGGCCGAGGCGACGTTGGCACGCCACAACATCACCTTTGCGCAGAAGGCGTCGTCGCGCGCCGACTTCGACGCGGCGGAGACCGCCGTGAAGGCGACGCGAGCCCAGATCGCCCAGCTCGACGCCCAGATCGTCGCGGCCGAGGTCGAGGTGGAGACCGCCCGGGTCAATCTCGGCTACACCCGGATCACGGCGCCGATCGACGGCACCGTGCTGGCGATCGTCGCTCAGCAGGGCCAGACCGTGAATGCGGTCCAGTCGGCCCCGACCATCGTGGTGCTGGGCCGGCTCGACACCATGACGGTGCGGGCCGAGATCTCGGAGGCCGACATCGTCCGGGTGCGACCCGGCCAAGACGTCTGGTTCACGATCCTGGGCGACCCCGAGCGGCGTTTCCACGCCACGCTGCGGGCGATCGAGCCGGCCCCGGAATCGATCAAGTCGGATTCGAGCTTCTCGACCACGTCGAGCTCGTCCTCGTCGTCGAGCGGCTCGTCGTCCAGCACCAGCACCTCGGCCATCTACTACATCGGCGTGTTCGACGTGCCGAACCCGAACGGCTGGCTTCGCACCTACATGACCGCGCAGGTGCACATCGTGCTCGGCGCCGCGAAGGGCGTGCCGCTGGTACCGTCGGCGGCGCTCGGCCCGAAGGAGCCGGACGGCCGCCGCACCGTGCAGGTGGTCGGCCCCGACGGCGCGATCGAGACCCGCCGCGTCACGGTCGGGCTCGACACCAAGGCGACGGCGGAGATCCGCGCCGGCCTGCAGCCGGGCGAGCGCGTCGTCACCGGCCGCCGCAGCGGCGAGGCGAAGGTCCAGGCCCGCATGGGTCCGCCGCCGCCGATGGGATTCTGACGCGATGGCCTCCGACACCCCCGCCGGCGCGGCCGCTCCGCTGATCGCATTGGAGGGCGTCCGGCGCGACTACCCGGCCGGCGAGGGCGTCGTCGCGGCGCTGGCCGGCGTCGACCTCGAGATCCGAGCCGGCGAGATGGTGGCGATCGTCGGGCCGTCCGGCTCCGGTAAATCGACCCTGATGAACATCCTGGGCTGCCTCGATCGACCGACCGCGGGCCGCTACCGCATCGCCGGGCGCGAGACCGCGACGCTCGACCCGGACGCGCTCGCCGCGCTGCGCCGCGAACGCTTCGGCTTCGTGTTCCAACGCTATCACCTGCTCGCCGAGCTCTCGGCGCTCGGCAATGTCGAGATGCCGGCGATCTATGCGGGCGCGACCCCGG
Source organism: Rhodoplanes azumiensis (assembly GCF_042682915.1). Lineage (NCBI taxonomy): Bacteria > Pseudomonadati > Pseudomonadota > Alphaproteobacteria > Hyphomicrobiales > Nitrobacteraceae > Rhodoplanes > Rhodoplanes azumiensis. The sequence continues at coordinate 24,747 of NZ_JBHUIW010000037.1, forward strand.
CCGACCGCAAGGCACGCGCGGCGGCGCTGCTCGGCCGGCTCGGCATGGCCGATCGGCTCGGCCACCGGCCCGGCCAGCTCTCCGGAGGCCAGCAGCAGCGCGTCTCGATCGCCCGGGCGCTCGTCAACGGCGCCGACGTCGTCTTCGCCGACGAGCCGACCGGCGCGCTCGACCGCGCCAGCGGCGAGGAGGTGCTGACGATCCTCGACGAGCTGAACGCGGAAGGGACCACGGTCGTCGTCGTCACCCACGATATGGCGGTGGCGCGCCGGGCCGAGCGCATCGTCGAGATCGACGACGGCGTCGTCACGGCCGACCGCCGGGTGCGCGACGGCCGCGCCCGGCGGCCGGATCCGGAGGGCGCCGCGGCGCCGGCCGGGCCGGCGTCGCGCTGGCGCGCCGCCGCCGACCGCTTCCGCGAGGCGCTGCGCATGGCGCTGCTCGCCATGAACGCGCACCGGCTGCGCACCGTGCTGACCATGCTGGGCATCGTCATCGGCATCGCCTCGGTGGTCTGCGTCGTCGCGCTCGGCGAGGGCACGCGCCGCAAGGTGCTGTCCGACATCGCGAGCCTCGGCACCAACACGCTGGAGATCTTCCCCGGCAAGGATTTCGGCGACGTGCGCTCGGCCAAGGTGAAGACCCTCGTGGTCGCCGACGCGCGCGCCCTCGCCGAGCAGCCCTTCGTGGCCGGCGTGACGCCGACCGTCTCGACCAACAGCACGTTGCGGCACGGCGCCCTCGAGGTGAGCGCCATGATCAACGGCGTCGGCGAGCAGTATTTCGACGTCAAGGGCACCAAGCTCGCCGACGGGCGCTTCTTCGACGGGACGAGCGTCGCGACCATGGCCCAGGAGGTCGTGATCGACGAGAACACCCGCAAGGCGCTGTTCGCCGACGTCGCCGAGGGCGCGGTCGGCCGAACCCTGCTGGTCGGCAAGGTGCCGTTCCGGGTGATCGGCGTCACCAAGGCGCAGCAGTCGGGCTTCGGCTCCAGCGCCAACCCGTCCGTCTATCTGCCCTACACCACCGTGCAGGCCCGCATCCTCGGCACCACGACGCTGCGCAGCATCACGGTGCGGGTCGACGACGACACCGACACGGCGCTCGCCGAGCAGGCCGTGATCGAGCTGCTCGGCCGCCGCCACGGCGCCAAGGACGTGTTCATCCTCAACACCGACGACATCCGCCGCACCATCACCTCGACCACGGCCGTGCTGACGCTGCTGATCGCCGCCATCGCCGTGATCTCGCTGATCGTCGGCGGCATCGGCGTGATGAACATCATGCTGGTGTCGGTGTCGGAGCGGGTCGGCGAGATCGGCGTTCGGATGGCGGTCGGCGCCCGGCGGAGCGACATCCTGCAGCAGTTCCTGATCGAGGCCGTGCTGGTGTGCCTGATCGGCGGCCTCCTCGGCATCGGCGTGGCGCTCGGCTTCGGGGCGGTGTTCGCCGCCTTCGGGCCCGGCATCGGCCTCGTCTATTCGGGAACCGCGATCGCCGCCGCCGTCGTCTGCTCGACCCTGATCGGCGTCGGCTTCGGCTGGCTGCCGGCCCGCAACGCCGCCCGGCTCGACCCGGTCGCGGCGCTGTCGCGGGACTGAGCGCACCGGCGCGGTCGCGATCCTCTCCGCGCGTTGACACACCACTGGTATGCCAGTTTACTGGCGCCATGACGAAGCCTCCCTCGCTGCGCCGTGACGACGCCTATGCGCGAATCCGCGACCTCGTCGTCCGCAACGCCCTCGATCCGGACGCGCCGCTGTCCGAGCGCAGCCTCGCCGAGACGCTCGGGCTCGGCCGGACGCCGGTGCGCGAGGCCCTGAAGGCGCTCGCCCGCGACGGCCTCCTGGTCGTGCATCCGATGCGCGGCACCGTCGTGCGCCGGCTGTCCTTCGAGGATCTGCGGGAGATTCACGAGATGCGGCTCGGCCTCGAAGGGCTCGCCGCCTATCTGGCGGCCTGCCGCGGGCCGACCCAGGAGCTCGACGCCTGCGCGGCGGCGCTGCGCCCGTTCGCGGCGGCGGCCGATCTCGACGTCGCCGCCGCCCAGGAGGCCGGCTGGGCCTTCCACGACGCGCTGTTCCGCGCCGCCCGCAACGGCCGGCTGACCGCCGCCTACGAGGCGCTGCGGGCGCAGAGCGGCCTCGCCCTCCGGCAGATGCCCCGCTACAGCGCCGAGCGCACCCGCGTCGCGGTGCGCGAGCATCTCGACATTCACGCCGCCGTCACGGCGCGCGACGCCGAGCTGGCGCAGCGCTGCATGTGGCGGCATCTCCTCGGCGCGCTCGACGCCCGCCTCCAGGCCCTCGGGCTTCCGCTCCCCTCGGCCGATGCCCCCTCCCCCCGCCCTGCACCGAAGCGATCGCGACAGAAGAGCCCCACATGAGCGCACGCGCCCGTTCCCTCGACCCGTTCCGCTGGCCGCTCGCGGTCCAGATGCTGGCCGGCCTGGCGCTCGGCCTCGTGGTCGGCCTGATGTGGCCGGGCTTCGGCACGGCGCTGCGCCCGCTCGGAACCGCCTTCGTCGAGGCGATCAAGATGATCGTCATCCCGGTGGTGTTCGCCACCGTGACGCTCGGCATCTACCGGATGGGCCGGGAGCTCCACACGCTCGGCCGTATCGCCGTGGTCTGCTTCGGCTACTTCTATCTCGCGACCGTGGTCTCGATCCTGATCGGGCTCGGCCTCAACGCGCTGTTCCATCCCGGCGCCGGCGCGTCGCTGGTGGCGACCGGCAAGATCCCGGCGAACCTCGCCGTGTCGGTCGACTGGGTGTCGTTCTTCCTGGACATGATCCCGTCCAACATCCTGGCCGCGATGGCGCAGCAGAAAGTGCTGCCGACGCTGGTCTTCTCGATCCTGTTCGGGCTCGCTCTGGCGAGCCTCGGCGAGACCGCCCGGCCGGTCGTCGCGCTGCTCGACGCCGTGATGCAGGCGATGTTCAAGATCACCCGATGGATCACGTCGACGGCGCCGATCGCCGTGTTCGCCATCGTGGCGTGGCTGTTCGCCTCGCAGGGGCTCGCCACCGTGACGGCGCTCGCGAAGCTCGTGCTCGTGATGTATCTCGGCCTGATCATCCTGGTGCTGGTGTTCTGGCTGATCCTCGCGGCCATCGGCGAGCGGCCGATCGCCGTCACGCGGGCCATCATGGAGCCCGTGATCCTCGGCTTCTCGACCCGCTCGTCCGAGGTGACGCTGCCGGTCCACATGGAGAAGCTGCGCGCCATGGGCGTGCCGGAGCGCATCATCGGCGTCGTGCTGCCGCTCGGCTACGCCTTCAATCGCGACGGCTCGATCATGTATTTCGCGCTCGCCGTCACGTTCCTGGCCGAGGCCTACGGGGTTCCGCTCACCGGCTCGGCCCTGTTCACCATCCTGATGGTGACGACCATCGCCAGCAAGGGCTCGGCCAACGTGCCGTCCGGCGGGCTCGTCGCGGTCGCCATGGTGCTGACCGCCATCGGCCTGCCGGTCGAGGCGCTCGCCATCATCGCCGGCGTCGACGCCTTCCTCGACATGGGCCGCACCGCCGTCAACGTGTTCGGCAACACGGTCGCCGTGAAGCTCGTGCAGCGCTTCGCTGCCACCACGGCGGACGACGCCGCGACGACACCGGCCGCGGCACCGGTCTCCGCGGCGGTCGCGAGCGAGGCGGCCGAGGCATGAGCGGGGCCACCGACGACCACAGCAGCGCGGGCGCGATCGATCTGCGCAGCGACACGGTCACGCGGCCGACGGCGGCGATGCTGGAGGCGATGCGCACGGCGCCGCTCGGCGACGACAGCCGCGACGGCGACCCGACCGTCGTCCGGCTGGAGCGGCTCGCCGCCGCGATGGTCGGCAAGGAGGCGGCCCTGTTCGTGCCGAGCGGCACCATGGGCAACCTGCTCGCGGTGCTGGCCCATGTGAGGCCCGGACACGACGTGCTGGTCGATCCGCTCGCCCATCTGGCGACGTCGGAGATCGCCGGGCTGGTCGGGGTCGCCGGCGTGGTGCCGCGCTCGGTCGCGAGCCGTGCCGGGTGCTACGATCTCGCCGCCCTCGCCGCGGCCCTCGCGACCGCCCCGGCCGGACGGGTCGGGGCCGGGCTCGTGTGGCTGGAGACGAGCCACAACGGCGCCGGCGGCCGCGTCGTCCCGGTCGACCACGTCGGCGAGGTCGGCGCGATGGCGCGGCGGCGCGGCGTGCCGGTCCATCTCGACGGCGCGCGGCTGTTCAACGCCGCCGTGGCGCTCGGCGTCCCGGCCGCGACGATCGCGGCCCCGGTCGACTCGGTGATGGTCTGCGTCTCGAAGGGCCTGTCCGCGCCGGTGGGCAGCCTGCTGGCCGGCTCGGTCGCGTTCGTCGCGCGGGCGCGGGCGTTGCGCCGGATGCTGGGCGGAGCGATGCGGCAGGCGGGCGTGATCGCCGCCGCCGGCCTCGTCGCCTTGGAGACGATGATCGACCGCCTGGCGCAGGATCACGCCGTGGCGCGGCGGCTCGCGGCCGGCCTCGCCGGGCTCGAAAAAACCCTCGTCGATCCGGCGACCGTCGAGACCAACATGCTGCGCCTCGACGTGTCGCGCACGCGGCACGACGCCGAGGCCTGGGCCGCCGCGCTCGCGCGACACGGCATCCTGGTGCAGGCGAGCGGCGCCGCACAGCTCCGCCTCGTCACCCATCGCCATATCGACCCAGCCGCGGCCGACCGGGTGATCGCCGCCTTCGCGGCGGCCGCCTGACCATCCCGCCGTCTACCGCTTGACCATCAGGAGCGGGTCGCGGGTCTCCGGGACGCGCTGCCAGGTCTTGGGCTCGGTCTCCTCGAACCGCCAGGTGCGGGCGCCGGCGCCGGTGAGCACCAGCTCGTCGCGGTCCATGGTCCAGGCGGACGGGGCGAAGCGGGTGACGGCGGCGTCGCAGTCCGGCCCGAGCCGAACCGCGAACCCCTCGCCGGCCGGCGTGGTGGCGAGCGTCACGGGGCAGAGCACACGGCCGCCGCGGCGCAGCGTCCAGTCGCCCGCCATCTCGGCCTGGCTCGGCGCCGGCGGCTTCACCGACGCCACGGTCTGCAGGAACAGGATGCCCTCGCCGGGCTTCGGCGCCTCCCACAGGCCCTGCTCGACCTCGCTGAACTCCAGCATCGGCTTGCCGCGAACGTCGACGAAGCGGAGGAAGTCGTTCTCGCCGAGCGTCCAGGCGGCGGCGTCGCGCAGGAACGGGAACACCCCGGCGCAAGCCTTGTCGAAGTCGATCTTCATGCCGAGCGACCCGGCCGCGTCGGTCTTGAAGCCGACCGTGCAACGCCGGTCGCGATCGGCGTTGGAGAACTCCCACGCCGTGCCGGCCACCGTGCGGGCGGCCTCGCTCGGCGGCGGGGCCGGCGGCTTGGCGGCCGGCGCGACGGGTCGCGGCGACACCGGCGGGGGCGCCGGCGACTGGGCGGCGGCGGGGCCGGCCGCGACGAGGGCGACCAGCATCAAGAGAGCGGACGGCGCGGCGCGCGAAAGAGCTCGGGTTCGCATCCGGTCAGGCTAGCGCATCTTTGGGCGGCGAAGAACCACGGGGTGCTCCGGAGACGGCGCGCCCCGGACAAGGCGCGGCCGGCCGCAGGCCGGATGCGCCGCAGAGCCGGGGCCCAGGGGCCGCACCGGAAGAGCCTTGCCCCTGTCGCCCCTTGGTCCCGGTTCGCGGCGCGACGCGCCGCGCCCGGGACACGAGACCCATCACTCGCCCAGCCTCACCGTGCCGGCGGCCACGGCGTCTCCGGCACCGGGGTCACCGGCCCCTTGCCGGCGAACCAAGCGGCGAGGTTGTCGACGACGAGCTGGTCCATGCGGGCGCGGGTGTGGACCGAGGCCGAGCCGAGATGCGGGAGCAGCACGACGTTCTCCAAGGCGACCAGCTCGGCCGGAACATGCGGCTCGTTGGCGAACACGTCGAGGCCGGCCGCGAAGATGGTGCGATTCTTCAGTGCCTCGATCAGGGCGGGCTCGTCGACCACCGAGCCACGCGCCATGTTGATCAGGATGCCGTCGGGCCCGAGCGCCTTCAGCACGGCGGCGTCGATCAGGTTCCGGGTGGTCGGGCCGCCCGGCAGGATCAGCACCAGCGTGTCGACGTCACGCGCCATGTTGAGGAGCGCCGGATAGTGGCGGTACGGCACCGCGGCGTTGGGCCGGCGCGTGTGATAGACGACCGGCACCCCGAAGGCGTCGAGCCGGCGTGCGATGGCGCGGCCGATGCGGCCCATGCCGACGAGCCCGACGGTGCGGTTGCGCAGCGTCGCGCGGCTGAGCGGAAACGGCGCCTCGACCCACTTGCCGGCGCGCAGATATCGTTCCGCCTGCGGCAGCTCGCGCACCGTGCACAGAAGCAGGCCGAGCGCCGTGTCGGCGACCTCCTCGTCCAGCACCTCGGGCGTGTTGGTGACGACGATGCCGTTCTGCCCGGCCCAGACCGCGTCGATGTGGTCGTAGCCGACCCCGACGCTCGACACGATCTCGAGCTTCGGGAAGCGTTGCATGTAGGCGGGATCGATCGGGTTGCCGGAATGGGTGACGGCGAGGGCTCGCACCCGGCCGGCGACGTCGGCCAGGAACCGCTCGCGATCCGGCGCCTCGACGAGCCGGTGCAGGCGGACGATCGGGTCGAGCCCGCCGACGACGATCGGCTTCGCGGTCCCGACCAGGAGAACATCGGGGGTGTCGCCTGCGGTGTCGGTCGCCATCGGGGGCTCCTGCCGGTTCCTGCACGTCGACCCGGCTTATCAGCGGGCGGCCGGCCCCGGCAAGGCGCCGCGACCGTCGGCCGGCCGATTCCACCCTTCGGCGAAACGCGGTATGGGTACGGCCGCCGAGCCGGGGAGATCGCGCGCGCATGGGCTATGTCGACACCGTTCTGCTGCCGGGCGAGACGGTACGGTTCCGCACCGGCCGGCACTGGGTGCTCTACGTGCCCGGTCTCCTTCTCGGGCTGCTCGGCGCCGGCTGCGCCGGCTGGACCGCCTATGCCTATGCGGCGGCGGAGTTCGGCGAGCATGTCGACATCTTGTGGCCGGCGCTGTCGGCCGGACTCCTCGGCCTCGCCGTGGTGCTGCTGGGGCGGGCCTGGTACCGCCGCCGCGTCACCGAGATCGCCGTGACGGACCGCCGGGTGATCTACCGTTCCGGCCTGCTGCGCCGGACCACCAGCGAGATGCCGCTCGATCGGATCGAGAAGATCGACGTCGAGCAGGGCCTCGTCGGCCAGATGCTCGATTACGGCAATGTCAGCGTGAACGGCATCGCCTGCGGCATCGGGGCGGACCGGCTGAAGCGCATCGCCGGGCCGATCCGGCTGCGCAGCCACGTCATCGCCGGCGACCCTCCGGCGCGCCTGCCGCAGAGGCCGGTGGTCGCCGAGCTGGGCCGGGCGACGGTCGTCCAGGCTCCGCCGACGGCGGCTCCGGCGCTGACCGAAAGCGCACCGGCCGCCGCTGCACGCTGATTCCCCTCCCCGGCCTCGCCCCTCAGCCGCGCCGGCGCACCCGCTCGCGGTGCAGGAGATAGAGGCCCGAGGCGATCACGATCGCCACGCCCGCGACGGTCCAGCGGTTCGGCACGTCGCCGAACACCACGAATCCGAGGATCGTGGTCCACAGGATCTGGCTGTAGGAGAACGGCGACAGGATCGAGGCCGGCGTGTGCCGGTGGGCGACGATCAGCAGGAAATGGCCGAGGCTGCCGAAGCCGCCGAAGCCGATCATCAGGGCGATCAGCAGCGGGTCGGACGGGGTCGTCCACACGAACGGCATCACGGGCGCGAGCACCAGCACGCCGACGAGGTTCGAGTAGAACAGCGTCGTGGCGTCCGAATCGAAGCGCGACAGCACCCGGGTCGCGATGGCGTAGAACGCCGCGCAGACCGCCGACGCCATCGACAGGAGCGCGGCCGGATGCACCGCGCCGAAGCCCGGCTGCAGCACGATCAACACGCCGACCAGCCCGACCACGATGGCGGCCCAGCGCCGCGGCCCGATCTTTTCGCCCAGCATCGGCCCGGCGAGCGCCGCGACCATCAGGGGCGTCGAGAACAGGATGGCGAGGGCCTGGTCGAGCTGCAGGAACCTCAGCGCGGCGAAGTTCAGGATCGTGGTGCCGAGCAGCAGCGCCGAGCGGCCGATCTGCAGCCCGGGCCGTTGCGTGCGCAGGAGCCCGGGCCGGGTGATCGGGTTGAACACCAGCAGCGCCAGAACGAAGGCGCTGGCATAGCGGGCCCACACCACGGCGAGCACGTCGACATGGCGGCCCAGATACTTCGCCGTGGCATCGAGGCAGGCGAAGCAGGCGACGGCGCCGCACATCAGAACGATGCCGAGGATCCGCAGGCGCTGCGCATGCGCGGCCGCGTCGTGCCCGCTCCCCGCCGGCGGCGCGGGCTGGTCCGGCACCGGCATGATGTCGCCCGCGGAAACATCCGTCGGCGCGGGCGGCTGCGGCGAGGACGGGTCGGGCGGGGCGGTCATGGAGCCTTCGAGCGTGGCGGAGAAGAGCGGCGCAGCACCATGCTGCAACAGTGGCCGTTTCGGGGAGGTGACCGGAGATCCGCGGCATGGCTCCCATGCCGCCCGGCCCGAGGCCTGTCACACGCCCCGTGACAACGTGCTCTCGTGCCAGCGGCGCAGAACCAACCAGGAGACCAGCGACAACACCGCGTAGACGACGATCCCGGCGGCCGACAGCAGCAGCAGGGCGGCGAACATGCGCGGCACGTCGAGCCGGTAGCCGGCCTCGGCGATCCGGTAGGCGAGGCCGGAGCCGGCGCCGGCCGAGCCCGCCGCGATCTCGGCCACCACGGCGCCGATCAGCGACAGGCCGCCGGCGATGCGGGCGCCGGCCAGCATCGCAGGCAGCGCGGCGGGAAGCTGCAAACGCACGAGCCGTTCGAGCCGCGAGGCGCCGTAGAGCGTGAACAGGTCGTCGAGATTGGGATCGACCGAGTGCAGGCCGAGCGTCGTGTTGGCGAGCATCGGAAAGAACGCGACGATCCAGGCGCAGGCCAGCACCGCCACGGGCTGCGGCAGCCAGATCAGCAGGATCGGCGCGATGGCGACGACCGGCGTCACCTGCAGGATCACGGCGTAGGGATAGAGCATGTCCTCGATCAACCGCGACTGGCTGAACAGGATGGCGAGGCCCGCCCCACCCAGGACCGCGAGCAGGAAACCCTGCGCCGTCGTCTCCAGCGTCACCATCAGCGAGCCGAGCAGGATCGCGCGGTCGGCGATCAGGGTGGCCAGGATCGCGCTCGGCGCCGGAAGCTGCCAGGCCGGCAAGTCGAGGGCACGCACGACGATCTCCCACACGGCGCCGCCGATCAACAGCGCCAGCACGGGCCGGGCGAGGCGCGAGGCGCGGCGCCAGCCGGACGGTCCGTCGTGATCGGGCGCGCCACTCATGCGACGATGCTCACGCGCAGATCCTCATGCGAAGGCCTCCCCCATCGCTTCGGCGAGGGCGCCGCCGACCGTGCGGCACAGGCTCGCGAACTCCGGCGAGGTCCGGAACGTCTCTCCGCGCGGGAACGGCGCGTCGATCGTGACGTCGGCGGCGACCCGGCCGGGCCGCGGCGTCATCACCACGATGCGGGTGGAGAGATAGACGGCCTCGAACACCGAATGGGTGACGAACACCACCGTGGTGCCGAGCCCCTGCCACAGGCCGGAGAGCGCGTTGTCGAGGCGGAACCGGGTGATCTCGTCGAGCGCCGCGAACGGCTCGTCCATCAGCAGGAGCTGCGGATCGGTGACCAGCGCGCGCGCGATGGCGGCCCGCATCTTCATGCCGCCGGACAATTCGCGCGGATAGGCGGCCGCGAAGCCGTCGAGCCCGACCCGGGCGATCGCGGCGGCGACGCGCGCCTCGGCCTCGTCGCCGTGAAGCCTGCTTCTGCGACGCGTGAGACGCAGCGGCAGCCGGACGTTGCCGGCGACCGTCGCCCACGGCATCAGGGTCGGCTCCTGGAAGACGACGCCGAGATCGCCGGGCGCCGGCGCTCGTGTCGCGCCCCCGTCGTCGCCCCACACGACCGCGCCGGCGGACGGCGTCGCGAGGCCGGCGATCAGCCGCAGCGCCGTCGACTTGCCGCAGCCCGACGGCCCGACCAGCGACAGGAACTCTCCGCGATTCACGGAGAGATCGAGCCCGTCCAGCGCCAGCGTGCCGGTCGGGAACGCTTTCCTCACCCCGCGCAGCGCGACGACGGGCGAGGTCATGCGAGACTCTGCGCTCGCCGCAGCCGCCGCGCATCACCTCTCCCCGCGTGCGGGGAGTGGTCGACGTTCGCGCCTCCAGCGCGAACGTCGGGTGAGGGGGCGTCTCCGTATCCACGAGAGGCCCCCTCACCCGACTCGGACCT
>NZ_JBHUIW010000038.1:0-30271 GCF_042682915.1 Rhodoplanes azumiensis
TCGCCTGTCCACAAATCCCCAGCTCCTAAACCACTCAAAATCTAATGGTTGCTACATCCTACGCGCCACGTCCTACGCGCGATGCGTCCGGGTCGGCTCTCGTCAGCTCCAGCGATAGCCGAAGCTGCGAATCCCCGAGAGCGCGGGCTGACCGGAGAGGAGGCGCGGCAGCTTGACGCCGGTGAGCCAGGTGCGGCCGTGCACCTCCATGCCGGCGGTGTTGCAGCGGCCGTCGAACTGGGCGTCGTGGCACCACAGGCCGCCGAAGCACTCGTTGTCCTCGAACGAGGCGGGGCCGCGGAAGCGCGTGCGCTCGAGCGACAGGTTTCCGAGCACCTGCAGGCGGTCGAGGAAGGCGGCGCCGTGGAACTCGGCGAGGTCGAAGTCGCCGACGCCATGGAACTCGCAGCCCGAGAAGGTCGCGTCGCCCAGAAAGGTGGCGCCGTCGAACCGCGCGTCGTTGCCGAACACCGCGCCGGAGACATCGACCTTCATCGCGAACCGGCAGTCGCGGAACCAGGCGAGCCCGGCGAAGACGGCGCCGCGCGCCGTCACGGGGGCCTCGAAACGCGTGCCGGTGAGATCGACATTGCCGATGCGGGCGCCGCCGAGATCGAGCGGCTCGTCGACGACGAGGCCACGCAGATCGCAGGCGTGACCGACGGTGAGCGGCGCCGTCATGACGGCGCGCAGGTCGGCAGCTTTCATGTGGTCTCCTGTTCGGATGTCACACGCGGGGGATTTTCGCGCGATCCTGAGGCGCGGGCGTCGACTTGGCAAGCGTCGAGGCGTCCGGACGAAAGGGCGGGCGGCGGGTGGCGGGCGACAGGAGCCGTCAGATCTTGAATTCGGTGAGCGTGCTCGGCGCGAACAGCTCCTCCGGCGTGAACAGACGGTCGATCAGACCCTGCTCCTTCGCGAAGCCCATCAGCATCGCCACGGACGGCCAGTTGGCCTCCAGCCCTTCCGGCCAGAAGTCTTCGCCGAAGACCGCGATGGTCTCCTCCAGGGCCGGCAGATACCACGGCAGACTGTAGGGCAGCGCATTGACGTCGCGCATGCGATCGAGACAACGTCGCGAGCTCTCGCGGAACGCCTTGAACAGGCTCATGGCGATCCACGGCTCGCGGTCATACAACGCACGCCGGATCACGACCGTGTGCATGATCGGCACGACCTTGGTGCGCGCGTACCAGGCGCGCTCGTCGGCCGGATAGTTCGGGAACAGCCGCACGATGTCGGGATGGCCCTGGCGGAAGATCGAGGGCACGCGCGGCCCCATCATGGCGTCGATGTCGCCGGCCGCCAGCATGCCGACCAGGCTCTTGCCGGGCGGGATCGGCAGGATCTCGACGTCGGCGTCGACCGTGATCTCCATACGGTCGGCGCGGTTCGGCTCCTCGATGCCGCCGACGCGCCAGCGCATGGCGCCGGGCGGCACGCCGTAGTCGTGCTCGAACAAGCCGCGCAGCCACAACGCCGCCGTCATGGCGTATTCGGGCACGCCCATGATCTTGCCGGCGAGGTCTTCCGGCGCGCGGATGCCGCTGTTGCGGTTGACGAAGACGAAGCCGTGGCGGAAGCAGCGCGACGGGAACAGCGGGATCGCCACGTAGTCGTGGCCGATCCCGCGCGCCTTGGCGATCATGTGATAGGCGAGCGAGCACTCGGCGATGTCGAACTCGCCGTAACGCAGCAGGCGCCAGAACACCTCCTCGATCGGCAGCTCGACATAGGTGAGCGACAGCCCCTCCGGCCGGACCGACCCGTCGATCAGGGCTCGCGTGCGGTCGTAGAAGCCGCCCGCCATGGTCACCTGGAGCATTCCTGCCGTCCCCCGTCGCGCGAAACGGGGGCAGAATGGCGCGCCCCGGCGGCGCGGTCCACCGCGGTCCCGGACGGTCGGCGCGCGGTTGTGCTGCACCGCAGCATGGAGATCATGGCCCCACGCGGCACGCGCCCATCACGACCGGTTCTACCCCATCGCGAAAAGTTGCCTCATCAGTAATCATTCTGATGCATTTTTCCGCGTTCGGCACGAGATCTCCACGGTCCGGCCAGGATGTTCATGCAGACTGCGCCGCATCTCGGGAGGACGAGATGACCGATTGCAACTATCGCGGTTACCGCATCATCACCAAACGCGACGAGACCTGGAAGGCCGAGATCTACGCGCCCGGCACCTACGGCGTCGTCGAGACCATCACCACCCCCCAGCAGGACGAGCGCAGCGTGATCCTGATGGCGCAGGCCCGGATCGACCAGGACTGCCCCCGCCACTGCTGACGACCTTCCCCACCTGACGGCCCGGCCGCGCCTCATCCCTGACGGCGCGGCAGGCTCCACGGAAACAGCACCGCCCGCTCCGCCGAGAACGCGCGGATCGCCGCGGTGTGGCTCAGCGTCAGGTCGATGTCGTCCCACCCGTTCAGCAGCTTGGTCCGCCACACCTCGTCGATGGCGAACGGCATCGTCTCGCCGTCGACCCGGATGGTCCGCGTCTCGAGATCGACCGCGACGCGCCGGCCGGCGGTGGCGTGATCGAGCAGGCGCTCCGCCGCGGCGGCGTCGACGCGGGCCGGCAGCAGCCCGTTGTTGACCGCGTTGGAGGCGAAGATGTCGCCGAAGCTCGGGGCGATCACGCAGCGAAAGCCGAAGTCCACCAACGCATAGACGGCAGCTTCGCGTGACGAACCGCTGCCGAAGTTGCGCCGCGCGACCAGCACGCCGGCGCCCGCGAAGGCGGGATCGTCCAACGACAGGCCGCGCGACGATCCGTCGACCTCGAAGCGCAGATCGTGCAGCAGGAAGCCGCCGTAGCCGGCGGCCCGCGGCTGCTTCATGAAGCGCGCCGGAATGAGCTGGTCGGTGTCGACGTTCGCCAGCGGCAGCGGGCAGGCGACGGCGTCGTCGAGGCGGCGGAACGGCTGCATCACAGTCTCCCGGCGAGCAGCGGGCGGACGTCGGCGAGATGCCCGGTGACGGCGGCGGCCGCCGCCATGGCGGGCGACATCAGATGCGTGCGGGCGCCGAGCCCCTGGCGATTCTTGAAGTTGCGGTTGGTGGTCGAGGCGCAGCGCTCGCCCGTGGGCACCTGGTCGCCGTTCATGCCGACGCACATCGAGCAGCCCGAATCGGCCCATTCGAGCCCGGCCGCGACGAAGATGCGGTCCAGCCCCTCCTGCTCGGCCTGCTGCTTGACCCGCGACGAGCCCGGCGAGACGAGCCCCGGCACCCGCGCGGTGCGGCCGGCCAGCACGGCGGCGGCGGCGCGCAGATCCTCGATGCGCGAATTGGTGCAGGAGCCGATGAACACCCGGTCGACCGCGACCTCGGCCAGAGGCCGGCCCGGCGACAGCCCCATATAGGCGAGCGCGTCACGCACATGGGCGGCGCGGGCAGGGTCCGTGATGTTGTCAGGATCCGGCACCGTGGCGTCGATCGGCAGCGCATCCTGCGGACTGGTGCCCCAGGTGACGGTCGGCACGATCGCGTCGCCGCGGAAACGGACCTCCTCGTCGAACACGGCGTCCGGATCGCTCGCCAGCGCCAGCCAGTCGGCCGCGGCGCGCTCGAACGCCTCACCCTCGGGCGCGAACGGTCGGCCGCGCAGAAAATCGATCGTGGTCGCGTCCGGCGCCACCATGCCGCAGCGGCCGCCGCCCTCGATCGAAAGGTTGCAGAGCGTCAGCCGGCCCTCCATCGAGAGGCTCCGGACGGCGGAGCCGGCATATTCGATCGCGTGGCCCTGGGCCCCGTCGGCGCCGAGCTTGGCGATCCAGGTGAGCGCCATGTCCTTGGCGCCGACGCCCGGCGTCAGTGCGCCGTCGATCACGATGCGCATGCGCTTGGGCTTGCGCTGCCAGAGAGTCTGGGTGATCAGGACATGCGCCACCTCGGACGCGCCGATGCCGAACGCGAGCGTGCCGAAGGCGCCGTGCGTCGAGGTGTGGCTGTCGCCGCAGACCATCACCAGGCCCGGCAGCGTCAGCCCCTGCTCCGGCCCGACCACATGGACGATGCCCTGGCGCGGATCGCCGAGGCCGAACAGCTTTATCCCGTGCTTGGTCGTGTTGCCGACCAGGCGGTCGACCATCACCTTGACGCTCGCGTCGGCGATCTGCGGACGGCCGCGCGTCGGCACGTAATGGTCGGCGACCGCGAAGGTGAGATCGGGCCGCGCCACGCTCGCCCCGCGGGCGGCGAGCTGCGCGAAGGCGTGGTGCGAGCCCTCGTGCAGGACGTGGCGATCGACGAACAGCAGCGTCTGGCCATCCTCGCGCGTGACGACCGCGTGGGCGTCCCACAGCTTGTCGAGCAGGGTTCTCGGCGCGCCGCGCGCGATCGCGCTGGTGATGGCGTCACCCGGCATGGGCATCGTCTCCGTGAGGGACACGCTCCGCCTTGACGGCGCAGGCCGCGACCCGCCCGGCGGTGCGGCCGAGGCCGACCGCCGACAACAGGCCATTGCCCGAGAGATAACCACTCGCCTGCGATCCTGAAACACCGCAGGCCGCGCCGCCGACGGCGAACAGGTTCGGCAGCGCGGTGCCGTCGTTCCGCAACACCCGTGCATCCGTGTCGACGACGAGGCCGCCTTGTGTATGAAGCAATGCGCCCGTCACCCTCACGGCCCGGTACGGCGGCACCAGAGGCGGCGCGCGCGAGAAATCGCGGCCGAACGCGTCGATCGCCTTCGCGCACTGCGCCGCCTCGGCGGCGCACAACGTCGCCGTCAGGTTCGCCACGGGCACGCCGATCCGCTCCGCCAGGTCGGGAATGGTCGCGGCGGTCAGCACGGCGCCGGCCGCCTCGGCCTGGCGGAAATCCTCGAAGCCGCGGGCCACGGCGCCGATGCGCTCGTCGAAGATCGTGAAGGCGATGCCGCCCGGCTGCGCCACGATGGCGGCGGCCTGCTCGGAGTAGCCGCGCGTCTCGTCGGCGAAGCGGCGGCCGTCGCGGTTCACCTGCACGCCGCCCTGCGTGATGGTCGCCCAGGTGATCTGGATGCCGTGCGGATGCGCGATGGCGCCGTGCCCCTGATGGCCGGAGAGATGCCGGGTCGCGGCGCCGAGCGCCTCGCCCCAGACGAGCGCGTCGCCCTGGTTGCCGATGTGGCCGAAGAACAGCGCGTCGGCGAGCGCCGGGATGTGACGCGACACCTGCGCCGGGTTGCCGCCGTAACCGCTGCAGGCCAATACCAGCGCACCGCAGCCGACCTCGTCGCGGCTGTCGTCCGGCCGCACGACGCCGATCCCACGCACGCGCCCGTCCGGGTCCGCGAACAGCGTGTCGACGCGCGCGTCCGTCATGATCATCACGCCGGCCGCATCGGCCGCCGCGCATAGCCGCTCGATCAACTCGACGCCGGACCGCGTCGGCAGGCCGTGCATCCGGTAGGTCGAGTGGCCCGGATAGAGGAACTCGGTGATCACGTCGAAGGGCAGGCCGTGCGCGTCGGCGAGCCATTCGAGCGTCGGACCGATCGTCTCGGCGAGATGCATCACCACGGCCGCGTCGGGCTCGCGATGTGCCTTGGCGAGGATGTCGGCGGCGAACAGCTCGGCCGTGTCGACGATGCCGGTTTTGGCCTGCCAGCGCGTCGCCGGCGCCGGGATCAGGCCGGCCGACATGGCGGTCGAGCCGCGCGGCACGGGATCGCGCTCCAGCACCAGCACGTCGACGCCGGCGGCGCGTGCCGCGAGCGCCGCGACGAGGCCGCCGGCGCCGGCGCCGATCACCACGACGGGCATCGACACCTCGAAGCGCCTGTCCGCCGCAGGGACGACCGTCATGCACCGGCCTCGGCGCGGATCTCGGAGAGCACCTCGGCAATCGACGCGACGCGCGCGACCGGGCGAAGCGCCTCGATCGCGGTCGCATGCACGGCGGGCGTGAAGGCGGCGCAGCCGTCCTCCAGCACCGTGATGTCGAGCTCGCGCACATGGGCGTCGCGCACCGTCGAGGCGACGCCGCCGTTGGTGACGATGCCGCAAACGATCAGCCGCTCGATGCCGGTCTTGCGCAGCACCCATTCGAGCCGCGTCATATAGAAGGCCGAGTAGGCGATCTTCTCCACGCAGAAGTCCGCCGGCTGCAGCGCGCCGACGAGCTGGTGGCCCCAGGCGCCGGGCAGAAAATCGCCTCTCTTCAGGAACGGACGGAGCGCTTTCAGATGAGGCGAGATCATCGGCTCGCCGCCACGGCCCGGAACCAGCGTGAACTGGGTCGACACGACGAGCCCGCCGGCGGCGCGCAGCGCGGCGGCGAGCGGCTTCAGGCGTCCCGGCAGCGCGGCGATCTCGGGCACGCCCTGGCCGGCACGGCCATAGGCGCCCTCGGGGTGCAGGAAGTCGTTCTGCAGATCGACGATCAGCAGCGCGGTCTTGTCGATCGGCACGGCGGCGATGCTCACGACGCGGCCTCCTGGCTCGCCGACGACGACTGCTTGCGCTCGACGATCACGTTGCCGAGCGCATCGACGCGGGCGACGAGATCGGGATCGATCACCGTGGTGGCGTCCGGCTGCTCCAGCACGGCCGGTCCGGGCACGACGGCACCCACGGGCAGCTCGAGTCGCGAAAAAATCGCGGTGTCGTACCAGCCGCCGTCGAACCACACGGGTCGACGGCCCTGGCCCGCCCGCTCCATCGAGGCTTCGGGTCCAGGCGCCAGCGCCGCGAGATCGAAGCGCGGCCGCCGGCCGATCGCCGCGGTGCGCAGATTGACGATCTTCACCGGCACGTCGGGCAGCAGGCGACTGAACGACGCCTGATAGGCACGATCGAACGCGGTCCTGATCAGCTCGGCCGTCACGCCTGTGGTGTCGCCGACAGGGCTTTGGGTGAGCGTCACCGGCAGCGGCACGGCGATCGTGTGGGTCTGGCCGACATAGTGCATGTCGAGCTCGAACACGAGGTCGATGCGCTCCATCGCGAGGCCGGCGTCCTCGACCACGGCGCGGGCTGCCGCGGCCTCGCTCACCATGCGGCGGTCGAGCGTCGCGGCGTCGAGCCCGGCGAGCGTGAGATTCACGGTCTGCACCTGATCGTGCCGGATGTCGGCGATGACGCAGCCAAGCGCCGAGGTGACCCCGGGATAACGCGGCACCAGCGCCCCCTTGAGCCCGACGTCCTTGATCAACGCGCCGACATGCAGCGCCCCGCCGCCGCCGAACGGCACCGCGACGAATTTTCCCGGATCGTGGCCGCGCTCGATCGACACCAGGCGGATGGCGCCCGCCATCTTGCCGTCGGCGACCCGCACGATCGCCTCGGCGGCGGCGTGCGCGTCGAGCCCGAGCGGCGCGCCGACGTCACGCAGGATCGCGGCCTTCGCCGCCTCCACGTCGAGCGAGGCGAGCTTGCCGCCGATCGGCCGCGCCGCGTTGATGCGGCCCAGCACGACATTGGCGTCGGTGAGCGTCGGCCGGTCGCCGCCCTGGCCGTAGCAGACCGGGCCGGGCCGCGACCCGGCGCTGTGCGGGCCGACCTGCAGGAGCCCGCCCGCATCGACATGCGCGATCGACCCGCCGCCGGCGCCGATCGTGGTGATCTCGACCATCGGCGTGCGCACGACGAGGCCGAAGTCGATCGTCGTCTGCGGAGCGAGCGCCGTCTCGCCGCCGACGACCAGCGACACGTCGAACGAGGTGCCGCCGAGATCGCCCGTGATCACGTCCGGAAAGCCGGCCTCGCGGGCGATGGCCGCCGCGGCGATGACGCCGGCCGCCGGCCCCGACAGCGCGGTGCGAACCGGCAGGCGCCGCGCCGTCGCCGTGGACATGATGCCGCCGTTCGACTGGACGATGTGGAAGCGCCCGGCGAAGCCGCCGGCCTGCAGGGCGCCGTCGAGCTTCTGAAGATAGCTGCCGACGACCGGTTGCAGATAGGCGTTGAGCGCGGTCGTCGAGGTGCGCTCGAACTCGCGGATCTCGGGCAGGATCTGGCTCGAGCAGGCAATGTTCGCGTTCGGCCACGCCGCTGCGGCGGCCGCGAGCGCCGCCTGCTCGTTCGCCGGGTTGGCATAGGCGTTGATGAACACGATGGCGAGCGCCTGGGCGCCCTTGGCTGCGAGCGTCCGCGCGGCCGCCGCGACCTCGTCCGGGTCGATCGCCGTCACCACGCTGCCGTCGGCATGGGTGCGCTCGGCGACCTCGATCCTCAGATCACGATCGACCACCGGCGTGAAGTCGCCCCACAGCCCCCAGGTGTGGCGGCGATCGCGCCGGCGCATCTCCAGCACATCGCGGAACCCGCGCGACGTGATCAGGCCGATGCGGGCGCCCTTGCGCTCCAGGAGCGCGTTGGTGCCGACCGTGGTGCCGTGGACGATCGAGGAGAGCTCCGACACCGGGCCGAAGGTCGCGAGGCCCCCCATGAAGCCGACCGCCTCGTCGCCGCGGTTCGACGGCACCTTCGCGGTGCGGAAGCGACGCTCCGCCTCGTCGTAGAAGAACAGATCCGTGAAGGTGCCGCCCACGTCGACGCCGACGGTACGGCCCGGTGCCGTGCTCACGCTGCTTCTCCTTCACGTTTCTCGCCGACACGCTTCTCGCCGATCGTCGCGCCGTCGGCGAGCGGCCGCCCCTCGGCATCGACGCAGACGCCGTAGCGGCTCAGCGCCGCCTCCGGGCTGACCAGCCCGAACCGCACGTCGCGCGCGACGCGCTCCGGATCGCGCGCGGCCGGATCGCCCCAGCCGCCGCCACCGGGCGTCTCCAGGCGCACGCGCCGGCCCGCCCTGATTCTCACGTCGGTGACCTTGGACACCATCGGGGGCGACCGCTCGCCGTCGTCGGTCTGCCAGTGAAACCGATTCAACGCGGCCGGATCGCCGCCGGCGACCCCGAAGGGCGCGACCTTGCCGCGCTCGCCGAGCAGAGAGACCTCGGCATCGGACAGAACCTCGATCTCGTAGACGGCGCCGACACCACCGCGATGCTCGCCCGCGCCGGCGCTGTCGGGCCGCAAGGCCCACCGGGTGAACTTGATCGGATAGGCCGCCTCCAATATCTCCAGCGGCGGAATGGTCGCCGTGGAGATCGGGTTGTTGGCGTGGTTGAGGCCATCGCTCCGCGGGTTGCCGCCGAGCCCGCCGCCGAAGAACGAGAACATCACCCAGCGGCTGCCGTCGGCGCGATGTCCGGCGATCGAGAGCGCGTTGATGGTGCCGAACGGGCCGGCCGTGGCGCGCGCCGGATCGGCCTTGGCGAGTGCCCCGAACACCACACCGATCAGGCGCAGGATCGTCTCGGTGTAGCCGGCGACCGGTTTCGGCGCCTTGGCGCCGAGCAGCGTCGTGTCCGGAATCACGAAGTCGATCGGTCGCAGGCAGCCGGCATTGGCCGGCACCTCGACGAACACGTGCTTGAGCGCGACATAGCAGGCCGCGACCGCGGTGGCGCGCGAGATGTTGATCGGCCCCTGCGGCGGCGGCGACGAGCGCGAGAAGTCGAGCACCATGGAGCCGTCGCGGATCGTCAGATCGAGCGCGATGACGAGCGTCTCGTCCGTGATCCCGTCGTTGTCGAGATAGTCCTCGAACGAATAGGTGCCGTTCGGGAGCGAGCGCAGGGCGGATCGCATCAGCGCCTCGGCACGATCCGAGAAGGCGTCGAAGGCGGCCGTCACGGTCGCGTCGCCGTACTCGTCGAGCAGCGCATGGAAGCGTCGCTCGCCGAGATCGAGGGCGTTGAGCTGGCCGTTGAGGTCGCCCCAGTTGGAGAGCGGCACCCGCGTGTTGGCGGCCAGGATGTCGAGGATGTCCTGGTTGATGGTGCCGGCCGAGATCAGCTTCACGGGCGGGAAGCGCACGCCCTCCTGAAAGCTCTCGGTCGCCTTCGGGTTGTAGCCGCCAGGCACGTTGCCGCCGATGTCGAGCCAATGACCGACCGAGGCGAGCCAGCAGAACAGCGTTCCGTTCCGAAACACCGGACGCACCAGCCTGAAATCGTTGAGATGCGTGCCGCCGTCGTAGGGGTCGTTGAACAGGAAGGTGTCGCCGGGCGAGAGCCCGCCGCGCGTCTTCACCAGATCGATCACCGACTTCACGGCGAACGCCATGGCGCCGACGAAGATCGGGAGCCCCTTGGTGCCCTGCACCAAGGTGTCCCCGGTCTCGGCGTGGTAGAGGCCGTGGCAGGCGTCGCGCGCCTCGGCGATGATCGGATTGAAGGCCGAGCGATAGAGCGTCGCGTCCATCTCGTCGGCGATCTGCTCAAGCCGGCCGCCGAGCACGGCGAGCGTGACGGGATCGATGGTGGTCACGCGGCATCCTCCTCGTCGTCGCCCGGCCGGTCGCGGCCGCGGTTGTCGTATTCGGCCCCGAGCGCCAGCATCTCGGGCGTGCCGATCAGCGCGTTGAGCGCGCCGAAATCGAACATGCGGTCGGTGAACGCGGCATTGCTGCCCGTGGCGGCGAGCGAGGCGTAATAGGCCTGCGCCGTGCGGGCGAGCGCCCGCACGATGCCGCCCGGGAAGATGACGATGCGGAAGCCGAGCGCGCCGAGCTCGCCGGCCGGCATCAGCGGCGTGTCGCCGCCCTCGACCATGTTGACGAGCAGCGGCCGCGTCGCGGCCAGCGCCGCGACCAGTCGATCGAGCTGATCACGCGAGCGCGGTGCCTCGACGAACAGCACGTCGGCGCCCGCCTCGGCATAGAGCCTCGCCCGATCGACCGCCCGGTCGAAACCCTCGACGGCGACGGCGTCGGTGCGGGCCACGATCAGGGTCTCGTCGCTTGAGCGGGCATCGACGGCCGCCTTCACCTTGCCGGCCATCTCGGCGGCGGGGATCAGCGTCTTGTCGCGCAGATGGCCGCAGCGCTTGGGAAACGACTGGTCCTCGAGCTGGATCGCGGTCGCGCCGGCGCGCTCGAACAGCCGCACGGTGCGCTGCACGTTGAGGGCGTTGCCGTAGCCGTTGTCGGCATCGACGATCAGCGGTGTCGGCACCCGGTCACGCACCGACGTGATCACGTCGGCGACCTCGGACATCGTCACGAGCCCGATGTCCGGTCGCCCGAGCCGCGTGTACGCGATGGCCGCGCCGGAGAGATACAGCGCCTCGAAGCCGGCACCGGCGGCGAGCGAGGCGGTGAGCGCGTCGTAGACGCCGGGCGCGACGATCGTCCCGCCGCTGTCGAGCCGCTGCTTCAGAGTCATCTTCTTGTTCCTGCTCGTTGTCACGGCCTTGCCAACGAAGAAGCCACGCACAGCAGTCGATCCACTCGCTGCGCCGAGATCGTGTGAATGCGAGTGCCACAGCATTCCCTCCCCCCTTGTGGGGGAGGGAGCAGGCCCGGTCGTTCGGCTGATGTCTTCACCCTCACCGATCCGTTCATCCTCACAATCCCAGATAAACGCGCCGCAGATCAGGATCGTCGGCGACGTCCCGGGCCGCGCCCGAGAGAGCGACGACGCCGTTCTCGATCACATAAGCGCGGGCCGCGATCTCCAGCGACTGCACGACGTTCTGCTCGACCAGCATGATGGCGAGGCCCTCCCGGTTGAGGCGGCGGATCAGCCCGAACATCTCCTCGACCAGCAGCGGCGAGAGGCCGAGCGACGGCTCGTCGAGAACGAGGAGGCGCGGCTCGCCCATCAGGCCGCGGCCGATGGCCAGCATCTGCTGCTCGCCACCCGACAGCGTGCCGGCGAGCTGGGAAGTCCGCTCGCGCAGGCGCGGAAACGTGGTGAACACCCGCTCGAGATTGGCGTCGCGGTTCGCCCGGCCGCGACGGTAGCAGCCGAGCTCGAGATTCTCGCGCACGCTCATGGTCGGAAAGATCTTCCGCCCCTCGGGCACGTGGATCAGGCCCGCCGTGACGATCTCCTTGTCGGGGAGGCGATCGATGCGCGCGCCGTCGAACCTGATGGCTCCGCCGCGGGCCGGTAGCACGCCGGACAGGACGTTGTTGAGGGTCGTCTTGCCGACGCCGTTGGCACCGAGCACCGCGACGATCTCGCCGGCGTCGACCCGCAGATCGATGCCGCGCAGCACCGTGGTGCCGCCGTAGCCGGCCTCCAGGCCCTCAACCTCGAGCACGGACGCCTCCGGCGGCGATGCGGGCGGCGGCGCCGTGCCCGAGATAGGCCTCGATCACCTGCGGATCGGCGCACACGTGCTGCGGCGTGCCGTGCGCGACGTGACGGCCCTGTGCGATCACGTAGACGGTCTCGCAGAGGTTCATCACCGCCTGCATGATGTGCTCGATCATGAAGATGGTGACGCCGTCGTCGCGGATGGCGCGCAGCACCGGGATCATGTCGCGCACCTCGGACGGGTTGAGGCCGGCCAGCACCTCGTCGAGCAACAGAAGGCGCGGCACGGTCGCGAGCGCGCGCGCCACCTCGAGCCGCTTGCGGCCGGCGATCGTGAGGGCCGCGGCCGGCTTGTCGAGCTCGCCGGCAAGGCCGACCCGCTCGGCGACCGCGGCGGCGCGGTCCATCGCATCGGCCCGGCGGGCGTGGCGCAGATAGGCGCCGACCGCGATGTTCTCGTGCACCGAGAGCCCCGCGAAGGGCTGGGTGATCTGGAACGTGCGGGCGATGCCGCGCCGCGCGCGCCGGTGGGGCGGCTCGTCGGTGAGATCGATGCCGTCGAGCAGGACGCGCCCGCCGGTCGGATGAAGAAACCCGGCCAGCATGGCGAAGACCGTGGTCTTGCCGGCGCCGTTCGGCCCGATCAGCCCGGTCAGCGAGCCCTCCGCGACATGGAGCGACACGTCGTCGACCGCGACCAGGCCGGAGAATTTCTTGGTGAGGCCCTCGGCGACCAGCATGTCAGGCCTCCACGGCGGACTTGCCGCCACGCGAGATCGCGCGCAGACGGCCGGCGAGCCGCGAGAGGCCGCCCATCAGGCCGCCGGGCAGGAAGGCGACGACGAGGATCAGGACCACGCCGAAGACGACGAGATCGATGCCCGGCACGCTGCCGGCGACGCCCTTGGTCGCCTCGCCGAGCCCGTGCAACGCGAGCGCCCCGATCAGCGGCCCGAAGACCGTGCCGGCACCGCCGACCAGCGGCGCCAGCAGCGCCTCGACCGAGATCCACGGGCCGTAGGCGACGGTGGCGTCGACGAACAGGAAGTACTGCGCGTAGAGGCATCCGGCGAGCGACGTGAGCGCCGCCGACAGTGCGATGGCGCCGAGCTTCACCCGCATCGGATCGACGCCGAGCGCCTCGGCGGCCTGCTCGTTCTCGCGCACCGCGATCAGTTGCGCGCCGAAGCGCGAGCGGGTCAACCAGGTCGAGATCACGAGACCGAAGCCGACGAAGCCGAGCACCAGCATGCAGGTGATACGGCGATCGGCGAACTGCAGGGTCGCGACGCCGGGATCGAGCCTGATCAGAAGCCCGGCCGCCGCCCCGGTGAAGCTCGCGGCATTGGCGACGACCCGAAAGACCTCGGCGAAGGCGAGCGTCACCAGCGCGAAATACGAGCCGCGCAGCCCGGATCGGAACGACAGGAACCCGACGAAAAGGCCGACCGCGACACCGGCCACGCCTCCGCAGAGGAGGCCGAGCCAGGCGTTGACGCCGAACTGCACCTGCAGGATCGCGCTCGCATAGGCGCCGGTGCCGAAGAACGCGGCGTGGCCGAACGAGTATTGCCCGCCGAAGCCGCCGAGGATGTTCCACCCCTGCGCGGCGAGCGTGACGATCAGCATGTAGACGAGGAAGTTCAACGTGGCATTGGAGACACCGAGCCACGGCACCACGGCGAGTACCGCGACGACGAGGAGCGGGCGCAGAAGATCGATCGCGGTCATGCGCGCGCTCCGAACAGGCCGGTGGGTCGCAGGAGCAGCACCACGATGAAGATGAGGAAGATGCCGAGCTGGCCGAGGCTGTCGCCGAGACAGAGGCTCGACAGGCTCTCGACCGCACCGATCAGGAGGCCGCCGACCAGCGCGCCGACCACCGAGCCCATGCCGCCGAGCACGACGATCGTGAAGGCGACGAGCACGAAGGCGCCGCCGATGCGCGGATTGACGTAGAAGGTCGGCATCAAAAGGCTCGCCGCGACCGCGAGGCAGACGCAGCCGATCCCGAACGTCACGGCATAGACGTGATCGACGTCGATGCCGACCAGCCGCGCCCCGGTCTTTTCACGCGCCACGGCGCGGATCGCCTTGCCGATGTCGGTGCGCTCGAGCATCAGCCACAGCAGCGCCGTCATCACCAGCGTCACGACGAAGCCGACGAGCCGCGGCTGCGACAGGAGGAGCGGGCCGATCGAGACGACCTCGAGCGCATAGTCGCTCGCCACCGTGCGGGTGTCGGACTTGAAGCCGGCGAGCAGCAGGTTCTCCAGCACGATGGCGAGGCCGAGCGTCACCAGGAGGATGTTGCCGTCGTCGTGCCGGCTCGCCGGGCCGATGACGAGCCGTTGCATGCCGTAGCCGAGGCCGAACATCAGCGGACCGACGATCAGCACGGCCGCGTAAGGGTCGATGCCGAGCCAGGCCCAGGCGGACCACACCATGAACATGGCGCAGGTGAGCAGCGCACCGTGCGCGAAGTTGATGATGTGCAGCACGCCGTAGACCAGCGTGAGGCCGAGCGCGACGAGGGCATAGACGCCGCCGGTCAGCAGACCGTTCAGCACGGCCTCGAGCACGATCTCGGGTGAGTACATGGGTGGTCCGGCGGTGCGCGGGGTGATGCGGCGGAGCCGGGCTCCGCCGTCGTCGAGACGCGAGCGGCGGCACGGTGACCGCCGCGCAGGATCAGGCCTTCAACGGGAAGACCGGCTTCACTTGGGCGAAGCCGTCCGGATAGATCACCTTCACGTCGTTGTCCTGGATCTGGGTGTTGAGCGGCAGGGCATTGACGTTCTGGCCCTCGACGAACGTCGAGCGGCCGTAGGGCATCACGCCGCTGCCGAAGTCGCGGCTCGACAGCGCCGCGATCAGCTTGTCGGAGGCGACGCCGCCGGCCGCCTCGATCGCCTCGGCCATCAGCATCACGGCCGAGTAGTTGAGCGGCACGTTGTAGACATAGGACTTGCCCGCCGCCTCGGTGCGGGCCCGGATGTCGGCCGACTTCGGGTTCTTCGGATCGTGCCAATGGTTGCAGTCGATGACGCCGTCGGCGGCCTGCGGGAACTCCTTGACGAAGCGCAGGCTGGAGGCGCCGCCGCCGAAGATCGCGTAGATCGCCTTGGGCCGGATGCGCTGCTGCTGCATGGTGCGGGCGAGCAGCACGAACTCGCCGTAGTAGTTCGACGGGATCACGAGATCCGGCTTGAGCGAGCGGATGCGCAGCGCGATGTTGGACATGTCGCGCGCCGGCGTCGGATGCGAGATCGTCTCCAGCACCTCGAAGCCGAGCTTGGGCAGCTCGGTGCCGAGCAGCTTGGCGAGGCCGGAGCCGAACAGCCCGTCCTCGTGGACGATCACCACGGTCTTCACCGGCTTGCCGGCGGCATCGTTCAAGGTGACGAGGTTCTTCAGCGCGACCTCGGTCGCCATGCTGAAGCTCGGCGCCATGCGGAACGTGTTCTTGAGCCCGCGCTTGGTGATCGCGTCGGCGACGCCGACGTCGACCAGATAGGGCAGGTCGTAGCGGGCCGCCGCCTGCGTCGCGGTCATGCACAGGCCGCTGCCGAAGCCGCCGACGATCGCAGCGACCTTCTCGCCCTGCAGCCGCTCGACCTCCTGGGCCGCGGCCTCGGGGTTCGAGCGGTTGTCGGCGAACACCATCTCGATCTTCGCCCCGCCCAGTGCCTTCAGGCCGCCGGCCGCGTTGATGTCGGCGATGGCGAGCTCGGCACCGAGCCGGCCGAGCTCGCCCGCCTCGGCGAGCGCGCCGGTCACCGGCTGGATGATGCCGAGCTTCACGGCCGGGGCCTGCGCCCGCAGCACGGTCGGGGCCGCGATCAGGGCCGCGCCGGCGGCGCCGGCCTTCAGCACTGCGCGGCGCGAGAGCGCGGCGTCGAGCCGGCGATCGGACGATGTCATGGACGGATCCCTTTCTTGCTGGTGGCCCGCTTCGGACGGGGGGCGCTGGACTTGCGAGACGGGCCGCTGGTGCGCACCACGGTCGGGGTCCACCGACGGGTGCCGTCGGCTCCGGTGCGGACGAGGTCCATCTGGAAGGCGTAGCGATCGGGCCGGTAGAGCGCGTGCAGGTGCTCGACGCCGCGGCCGGACGGCTCGTAGACGACGCGGGTCAGCGAGATCACCGGGTCGCCGGGCGCGAGATCGAGCGCCTCCGCCGTCTCGGGACCGACCAGGCTGGCGCTGATCGACTGCGTCGCGCGCTCGGCGACGACGCCGGACCGCTCCATCAGCTCGAGCAGCGGAATGGTCGCGAGGTCGCGCTCCGAGTAGGTGAGGCCGATGCGCTCGGGCACGTGCGTCGTGAGATAGGAGAACGGCTGCCCGTCGATCAGCCGCACCCGCACCGAGCGCTGCACCCGCTCGCCGCGCCCGAGGCCGAGCGGCTCGGCGATCGAGGCCGGCGGCACCACATACGCGAAGGACAGGAGCTTCACCGCGGTGGTGCGCCCCATCTCGATCAGGTTGGAGAGCACGTTGGAGAAGTCGGCGACGATCGGCCGCGACGCCGGCACGTCCTCGACGAAGGTGCCGGAG
Source organism: Rhodoplanes azumiensis (assembly GCF_042682915.1). Taxonomy (NCBI): domain Bacteria; kingdom Pseudomonadati; phylum Pseudomonadota; class Alphaproteobacteria; order Hyphomicrobiales; family Nitrobacteraceae; genus Rhodoplanes; species Rhodoplanes azumiensis. The sequence goes on from NZ_JBHUIW010000038.1 coordinate 16,604, forward strand.
CCGACACGCCGCCGCACCAGCCCCTCGTCGGCCAGCAGATCGAGGGCGCGCCGTACCGTGACGCGCGAGACGCCGTGCTCCTGGGCCAGCGCCGGCTCGCTCGGCAGTCGCCCGCCCGGCGCCACCGCCCCGCCGACGATGCGGTCGCGCAGCAGAAGATAGAGCCGGCGTGTCTTGAGAAGCTCGACGGCGGCCGTCAAACGGTGCTCCCGGTTCGTTCGGGCGAGAGGACACGGCGCGCCCGATCTCGGCGGCCCGGCGCCAATTGTATCAAAAACCAGACAGCTTCTGTCAACGCGAGACCTGCCGATATGATGGGCAGGCGCCCCCAGAATCCGATCATTTTGTGCGCCGTTCCGCAACGCACTGCTCAATCACGGAGCCAGGATGCGGTGATTTCCGCGCGCCTCGCCGACAGACCTGTCTCATCGATGGGATCGGTGTCGGACACCGCGTTACGATGACGCAGCCGTCGAGCGGGCCGATCCGCGGTCCCTTTCCGGGTCCGGCGCATCCGGGCTAACATCGCCCGGATGGCACAGCTCACCCCCGTTCAACTGAGGCTTTCGCAAGCCGAGCGCCGGGTCGCCTGCGACCGGCGCCGCGTCGCACTGCAACAAATGTTCGTCGACGGGCTCGAGGCCCGCGGCTTCGACGCGACCGGCGCGCGCCTGGTGCTCGCCCAGCTCGCCGAGACGTTACACACCAGCCTCGCGGTCCGGGCTCGCATGCGGGCGCTCGCCGGAATCTCGGAGTCCGACGACCCGCATCGATCCGCAGCGGCGTGACGCTCGGGCGCGCCCCGATCGGACGTCGTCAGCTCGGGTCCGGCGCGATCAGGCCTCGTCGCGGTCGCCCATCATGGCGGCGATCTCGCGCAGCGGCGCGAACAGGCCGGCATAGACGTCGGCGCCGAGGCGCGCGACGATGCGCTGCTCGTGATCGGCCGAGATGCGGTGCAGCTTGCGCATCAGCACCCGCCCCTCCGCCGTGAGCGAGAGCGCATGGGCGCGGCGGTCGCGCACGGTCGCCTCGCGGCGCACCAGGCCGCGCGCCTCGAGCGCGTCGATCATCGCCACCAGATTGGTCTTCTTGATGCCGAGCGCGTCGGCGATGCGCGTCTGGCTGAGACCTGCGTTGCGCTCGATCACGGTGAGGATCGAGTACTGGGCCGGGCGGATATCGAGCGCCTCGAAGCGCGAGAAAAAGTCCTGGAAGACGGCGAGCTGCGCGCGGCGCAGCACGTAGCCGACCCGCTGGTCGAGCGGCCCGAAATCGATGGAGGTCTTCGTCGAGGCATCGGCGGACCGCGGCTCGGCGACATCGCGGGCGATCGGCTTCGTCGTTCTCGCGCGCAGGGAAGAGTCCATCGTCTCGGAACCTGAGAGTTGGAGATCCGGCCGGCGAGGCATTTCGACACAGGCGACCGCCGGTCGACCGCTCCCGCAAAATTACGCAGGGCCGGCTGTTGACGCAACATAATAGTTATATAAGATCACCATCAGGCGAAGACGTCCGGCCGCGACGAGCAGACAACGGACGCACGCCGAGGAAACGTCACATCGAGGAGAGGGCCATGCCCCTTGTGATTCGCGCGCTTCTCGCCGGCGCGGCCGCGTCGGCCATGCTCGTCGGCGCCGCCCATGCCCAGGCCGGCACCGGCGACGGCGGCACCGTCAACATCGGCATCACGGTGTCGCAGACCGGCCCCGCCGCGGCGCTCGGCATCCCCCAGAAGAACAGCGTCGCCCAACTGCCCAAGAAGGTCGGCCCCTACACGGTCGAGTACACGGTGCTGGACGACGCGACCGATCCGACCAAGGCGGTCGCCAACGCCCGCAAGCTGATCGCCGAGCAGAAGATCGACTATCTGCTCGGCTCCTCGGCGACGCCGGCGACGCTGGCGCTGGTCGACGTCGCCGCCGAGACCAAGACGCCCTACTGCGCCATGGTGCCGACCCGCTCGCTGGTCGATCCCATGGACGAGAAGCGCCGCTGGGTGTTCAAGGCCGTGCAGGACGACACCATCATGGCGGAGGCGCTCGCCGAACACATGGCGGCGAACGGCGTCAAGACGATCGGCTTCCTCGGCTACACGGACGGCTACGGCCAGGGCTGGCTCGACGCGGTCGGCAAGGTGATGCCGGGCAAGGGCATCACGGTGGTCGCGACCGAGCGGTTCCAGCGCACCGATACCAGCGTCACGGGCCAGGCGCTCAAAATCGTCGCGGCCAATCCCGACGCGGTGCTGATCGCCGCCTCCGGCACGCCCGCCGTGATGCCGCAGAAGGCGCTGAAGGAGCAGGGCTTTCGCAAGCCGATCTACCAGACCCACGGGGTCTCCACGATGGAGTTCGTGCGGGTCGGCGGCAAGGACGTCGAAGGCACCGTGTTCCCGGCCGGCCCGGTGGTGATCGCCGACCAGCTCCCGGACTCCAATCCGATCAAGAAGGTCGCGCTCGACTACATCAAGGGTTACGAGGCGAACAACAAGTCGCCGGTCGCCGGCTTCGGCGCCCACATGGTCGACTGCGCGCTCCTGATGATCGACGCGCTCGGCCGGATGCCCCCCGGCGCGAAGCCCGGCACGCCGGAGTTCCGCGCCGCGCTGCGCGACGCGATCGAGGGCTCGAAGGAGGTGGTCGGCAACCACGGCGTCTTCACCTTCTCGCCGACCGACCATGCCGGCCTCGACAAGCGCTCGCGTGTGCTCATCAAGATCGACGGCGGCAAGTGGACACTGCTGCCCTGACCTGAATTGACGCCGGCGCCGGGGCGGTCCCGGCGATCCCGAGTCTCTCGATGACGACCCGTGACGCACCGGCCGCCGGCCGGTGCGGAGACGTGGCGGTGGCGTCGTGGCCCGCTCGAAGGTGGCCCGACCGCGCGGCGAGCCCGGCATGAACACGACGATCGCACTTTTTCTTCTGCAGGACGGTGTCATCAACGGTGCCGTCTACGGGCTGCTCGGCGTCACGCTCGTGATGGTGTTCACCATCACGCGGGTGATCTTCGTGCCGCAGGGCGAGTTCGTCGCCTGGGGCGCGCTCACCTTCGCGGCGCTCGAGGCCGGCAAGGTGCCGGGCACGGCCTGGCTGCTGGTCGTGCTCGGCGCCGCCGCCGCGATCCTCGAGCTCGTCCGGGACCGGACCGCTCTCACGCCGCGCCGAGTCGCCGTGATCGTCGCGCGCGACATCGCGATGCCGGTCGCCGTGCTCGTCGGCGTCGTGCTGTTGGCGCCGCTCCTGGCCGGGACCGTGGCCCGCCTCGTGTTGACGCTGGTGCTGCTCGTGCCGATGGGCCCGCTGGTCTACCGGCTCGCCTTCCAGCCGCTCGCCGACGCCTCGGTGCTGGTGCTGTTCATCGCCGCGATCGGCGTCCACATCGCGCTGGTCGGGCTCGGCCTCGTGTTCTTCGGCGCCGAGGGCTTCCGCACCACGCCGTTCTCGGACGCCATCGTCCCGCTCGGCCCGGCCGTGATCAAGGCGCAGGGCCTCTGGGTTCTCGCCGTCACGGCGCTGCTGCTCGCGGCCTTATGGGCGTTCTTCGAGTTCACGCTCGCCGGCAAGGCGCTGCGCGCCACCGCCGTCAACCGGCTCGGCGCCCGCCTGGTCGGCATCCCGACGCGGGCGACGGGCCGCGCCGCCTTCGCACTCGCCGCCGCGATCGGGGCGCTGTCCGGCGTCCTGATCGGCCCGTTGACGACGATCTACTACGACACCGGCTTCCTGATCGGACTGAAGGGCTTCGTCGCCGCGATCATGGGCGGGCTCGCGAGCTATCCGCTCACGGCGCTCGCCGCCGTTCTGGTCGGGCTCCTCGAGTCCTTCTCGGCCTTCGTCGCGAGCCCGTTCAAGGAGGTCATCGTCTTCTCGCTGATCATCCCGGTGCTGCTGTGGCGCTCGCTCGCCGCCGGCCATCAGGACGAGGAAGAGACCTGATGCGCGCCCCCGATACGCCTCCCTCCCGGCCGCTCCTCCATCACCTGCCGCGCGTCGCCGCGATCGGCGCGATCGCGATCGTGCCGCTGGTGCCGGGCATTCCCGACTTCTGGATCACGCTCGCCGGCTACATCGGACTGTCGAGTCTGGTCGCCATCGGGCTCGTGCTGCTCACCGGCGTCGGCGGTATGACGTCGTTCGGCCAAGCCGCCTTCGTCGGCTTCGGCGCCTACACGACCGCGGTGCTGACCAAGGACTTCGGCGTCTCGCCGTGGCTGACCCTGCCGGTCTCGCTCGCCACCACGGGCGCCATGGCGCTCGTCATCGGCGCCGTCACGGTGCGGCTCTCCGGCCATTTCCTGCCGCTCGGCACCATCGCCTGGGGCATCGCGTTCTTCTACCTGTTCGGCAACGTCGAGGCGCTCGGCCGCTTCGACGGCATCAACGGCATCCCGCCGCTCGACGTGCTCGGCATCCCGCTGATCGACGCGCGCGCCGTGTTCTACCCCGTCTGGATCGCCGTGATCCTGGCCGTGATCCTCAGCGAGAACCTGCTCGACAGCCGCATGGGCCGGGCGATCCGGGCGCTGCGCGACGGCCGGCTCGCCGCCGAGTCGTTCGGCATCGACACGGCCCGCGTGAAGCTCGTCGTGTTCGTCTACGCGGCGCTGCTCGCCGGGCTCTCGGGCTGGCTCTACGCCCATGTCCAGCGCGCCGTGTCGCCGTCGCCCTTCGGCCTCAACGCCGGCATCGAGTATCTGTTGATGGCGGTGCTGGGCGGCGCCGGCCACGTGCTCGGCGGCGTGCTCGGCGCCGGCATCGTGACGCTGCTCAAGGACCAGCTCCAGGACATCCTGCCGAAGCTGATCGGCGCCGACGGCAGCTTCGAGAGCATCGTGTTCGGCATTCTGATGGTCGTCGTGCTCCAGGTGGCGCGCGACGGACTGTGGCCGCTGGTGATGCGGGTTCTGCCGAAGGCGCCGCCCAAGACCGTGGCGACCGGCGTGCCGCTGCCGGCCCGCACGATGCCCGAGCGCGGCGTACCACTGCTCGCGGTGGAGAAGGCGCGAAAGCAGTTCGGCGGGCTCGTCGCCGTCAACGACGTCAGCTTCACCGTGAAGGCGGGCGAGATCGTCGGGCTGATCGGGCCGAACGGCGCCGGCAAGAGCACGACCTTCAACCTGCTCACCGGCGTGCTACCGGCGACCACGGGCGAGATCACGCTCGCCGGCGAACGGATCGAGCGATCCTCCGCGCGGGCGATCGCGCGGCGCGGCGTCGCCCGCACGTTCCAGCACGTCAAGCTCGCGCGTCAGATGACCGTGCTGGAGAACGTCGCGCTCGGCGCCCATCTGCGCGGCCGTGCCGGCGTGGTCGCCGCGATGCTGCGGCTCGATCGCGCCGACGAGACGCGGCTGCTCGGCGAGGCGACCCGCCAGCTCGATCGCGTCGGGCTCGCCGCCCATCTGCACAAGCCGGCCACCTCGCTGGCGCTCGGCCAGCAGCGGGTCGCCGAGATCGCCCGCGCGCTCTGCCTCGATCCGCAGCTCCTCCTTCTCGACGAGCCGGCCGCCGGCCTGCGCTTCGCCGAGAAGCAGCAGCTCGCCGCGCTGCTCGCACGGCTGCGCGACGAGGGCGTCTCGATCCTGCTGGTCGAGCACGACATGGACTTCGTGATGAAGCTCACCGACCACATCGTGGTGCTCGACTTCGGCAAGAAGATCGCCGAGGGCCCCCCGGCCACGATCGCCGCCGATCCGGCCGTGCTCGAAGCCTATCTCGGAGGTGTCGAATGACCGCCTCGTCCCGCGTCGACCCGACGCCCGCCGCAAGGACCGGGCCGCGCCCCGCGTCCCCCGACGCGATCCTCGACGTCGGCGAGGTGTCGGTCAGCTACGGCCGTGTCGAGGCGGTGCGGCGCGTCTCGCTCACCATCCCGCGCGGCGGCATCGTCACCATCATCGGGGCCAACGGGGCCGGCAAGACGACGCTGCTGAACGCCATCGCCGGCGTGCTGCCGGGCGTCGGCCGCATCCGGCTCGACGGCCGCGACATCGCCGGCGAGGACGTCGAGACACGGGTCGCCGACGGGCTCTGTCTGGTGCCGGAGAAGCGCGAATTGTTCGCCACCATGTCGGTCGAGGACAACCTGCGGCTCGGCGCCTGGCGGCTCGGCAACCGCGCCGCCGGCGAGGGATTGGCCGGCGTGTTCGAGCGCTTCCCGCGGCTGAAGGAACGGCGCCGCCAGCACGCCGGAACGCTGTCGGGTGGCGAGCGGCAGATGCTCGCCATGGGGCGCGCCCTGATGGCGCGGCCGCGCGTCCTGATGCTCGACGAGCCGAGCCTCGGGCTCGCCCCGCGCATCGTCAAGGACGTGCTGCGCATCGTCACCGAGCTGCGCCGGACCGGCGTGTCGATCCTGCTGGTCGAGCAGAATGCGCGGGCCGCCCTCCAGGTCGCCGACTACGCCTATGTGATGGAGCTCGGCGAGATCACGATCCACGGCCCGGCGGCCGAGCTCGCACAGGACCGCCGCGTCATCGACAGCTATCTCGGGCTCGGCGCCAGGCATTGAACCCCACGGCTCGGCACGCCGAGCGCATGGACCGAAAGCGATTTCCGACCAGGACCATCCCCATGCTGGACATCGGACTGCCTCCCACCCTGACCGCCGAGATCGACGGCGAGATCGCGCTCCTGCGGCTGTCGCGCCCGCACAAGCGCAACGCTCTCGATCTCGCCACCATCCAGGGCCTGCATCGGTTCTTCGCGCACCTGCCGGTCGGTGTGCGAGCCGTCGTGCTCTCCGGCGAGGGCGAGCACTTCTGCGCCGGCCTCGATCTCGAGGACGTGGTCGAGCCCGACGACATCCTCGAGGTGATCCACCACTCGCAGACCTGGCACCAGGCGTTCCACGAGATCCAGTTCGGCCGCGTGCCCGTGGTCGCCGCCCTGCACGGCGCCGTCGTCGGGGGCGGCTTCGAGCTCGCCGCCGCGACCCACATCCGGGTCGCCGAGCCGTCGACCTACTACGCGCTGCCCGAGGGCCAGCGCGGCATCTTCCTCGGCGGCGGCGGCTCGGTGCGCATCCCGCGGCTGATCGGCGTCCCGCTCGTGCAGGATCTGATGCTCACCGGCCGCACGCTGTCGGCCGAGGAGGGCCGCATGCACGGCGCGAGCCAGTATCTGGTCGGGGCCGGAGAGGCGCTGCCCCGCGCCAAGGCGCTCGCGCAGAAGATCGCCCGCAACGCCGAGATGACCAACTTCGCCGTGCTTCATGCGCTGCCGCGCATCGCCGCGAGCGATCCGGCGGCCGGCTTCTTCACCGAGTCGCTGATGGCGGCGATCGCGGCCGGAACCCCGGAGGCGCAGCAGCGCCTGCGGGATTTCCTGGAGAAGCGCGCCGGCAAGGTGAAGCCGGGGCTGTGACCCTCGCGCCGCGCCGCCAGCCGTGATGCAGGCTCGCAAGACCACACGCAGCACCGAGAAGAAACGGTCGGGAGGACGATCATGACGACCATCGAGATGTTGCATGCGCCCGAGGTCCGCCAATGCGGGCCGTCCGAGGTCGAGCTGATCCGCCGCGACGACGGCTCGATGATCGTGCGCTCGCCGCATCCGCTGCCGCCCTACCAGCGATCGATGACCGACCGGCTCGACCACTGGGCCGCGGTGGCGCCCGACCGGCCGTACCTGGCCGAGCGCGACGGCACCGGCGCCTGGCGGCACGTCACCTATGCCGAGGCGCGGTCGCTCGCCCGCGCGATCGCGCAGGCGCTGATCGACCGCGGCCTCTCGCCCGAGCGCCCGCTCGCCATCCTGTCCGGCAACAGCATCGACCACGCGCTGCTCGGCCTCGGCGCCATGTATGCGGGCGTGCCCTACGCTTCGGTGTCGCCGCCCTACTCGCTCGCCTCCACCGACTTCGCCAAGCTGCGCGCGATCCTCGGCGTGCTGACGCCCGGCCTGGTGTTCGCCTCGAGCGGCGCGATGTTCGCGCGCGCCATCACGGCGACCGTGCCGGAGGACGTCGAGCTCGTGGTCAGCGAGGACGCGCTGATCGACCGGCCGACGACACCGATCTCGGCACTCCTCAACACGCCGGCCGGCCCGGCCGTCGACGCCGCACATGCCGCGGTCGGCCCCGACACCATCGCCAAGCTCCTGTTCACGTCGGGCTCGACCGGCGACCCCAAGGGCGTGATCAACACCCAGCTGATGTTGACCAGCAACCAGGCGATGATCAACACGGCGTTCCCGACGCTCGCCGAGGAGCCGCTGGTGCTGGTCGACTGGCTGCCGTGGAGCCACACCTACGGGGCGAACCACAATTTCGGCGTCACGCTGATGAACGGCGGCACGCTGCACATCGACCAGGGCAAGCCGCTGCCCGGCCTGATCGAGGAGACGGTCCGCAATCTCCGCGAGATCGCGCCCACGGCCTATTACAACGTGCCGAAGGGCTTCGAGATGCTGCTGCCCTATCTGCGCGACGACGCGGAACTCCGCCGCACCTTCTTCAGCCGCCTGAAGTTCCTGCTCTACGCCGGCGCCGCGCTGTCGACCGTGGTGCGCCAGGAGTACGAGCGCATGGCGATCGCCGAGCGCGGCGAGCGCATCCCGATGTTCACGTCGCTCGGCTCGACCGAGACGGCGCCCTCGGCGCTCAGCGTCACGGCCAAGGCCTGCGCGCCCGGCGTCGTCGGCATCCCGAACGTGGGCGTCGAGATGAAGCTCGTTCCCTCCGCCGGCAAGCTCGAGGCACGCATCAGAAGCCCGTCGATCACGCCCGGCTACTGGCGGCGCCCCGACCTCACCGCCACCGCCTTCGACGAGGAGGGCTTCTACAGGCTGGGCGACGCGGTCCGCTTCGCCGATCCGGACGATCCGGAGAAAGGCTTCCTGTTCGACGGCCGCATCGCCGAGGACTTCAAGCTCGCCACCGGCACCTGGGTCAGCGTCGGGCCCCTGCGCGCCCGCGCCATCGAGAAGCTGGCGCCGCTGATCCGCGATCTCGTCATCGCCGGCCACGACCGCGACGACGTGACGGCGCTGCTGATCCCGGACCTTGCGGCGTGCCGGGCCGCGTTCCGGGCCGACGCCTCGGTGAGCGATGCCACCATCCTGGGCAGCGCCGTGCTGCGCGCCCAGATCGCCGAGCGCCTCGGCGCCCTGAACGCCGGGGTGCACGGCTCGTCGTTCCGCATCGAGCGTGCCCTCGTGCTGACCGAGCCGCCCTCGATCGACGCCGGCGAGATGACCGACAAGGGATCGATCAACCAGCGTGCCGTCATCGCGCGGCGCGCCGCGCTGGTCGAGGAGCTCTATGCCGAGAAGCTGTCCGAACGGGTGATCCTGCCGGCCGGCCACGGGGACCACGCATGAACATCGACGCTCTCGTCGCCATCGACGTCCACACCCATGCCGAGGTGTCGTGCCGGCATCCGCACGACCCCGCCTGGGCGCCCTACGAGGAGGCGGCCAACAGGTATTTCAAGGCCGGCAAGCGGCCGACCATCGCCGAGACCATCGCCTATTATCGCGAGCGCCGCATCGGGCTCGTGATGTTCACGGTGGACTGCGAGCACGAGATCGGCGCCCGCCGCATCCCGAACGAAGAGGTCGCGGACGCGGCACGTGACAACAGCGACATCATGATGGCGTTCGCCAGCATCGATCCGCACAAGGGCAAGCTCGGCGTGCGCGAGGCGCGCGACCTGATCGAGGCCGGCGTCGTCAAGGGCTTCAAGTTCCACCCGACCCTGCAGGGCTTCTTCCCGAACGACCGGATGGCCTATCCGCTCTACGAGGTGATCGCCCACCACAAGCTGCCGGCCGTGTTCCACTCCGGTCATTCCGGCATCGGCACCGGGATGCCGGGGGGCGGCGGGCTCAAGCTGAAATACTCGAACCCGATCCATCTCGACGACGTCGCCGCCGACTTCCCGGACATGACGATCATCATCGCGCACCCGTCCTGGCCGTGGCAGGACGAGGCGCTGTCGGTGTGCCTGCACAAGCCGAACGTTTATATCGACCTGTCGGGCTGGTCGCCGAAATACTTCCCCGTCGAGCTGGTGCGCTACGCCAACGGCCAGCTCAAGCACAAGATGCTGTTCGGCTCCGACTTCCCGCTGATCGCCCCGGACCGCTGGATCAAGGACTTTTCGGACGCCGGCTTCAAGCCGGACGTGCACGACCTGATCCTGAAGCAGAATGCGATCCGGGCGCTGAAGCTGGCGGCGTGACTGAGCTGGCGGATCGTAGGGTGGGCAAAGCCGCGTCAGCGGCGTGCCCACGCCGTCCGGCCTCACGATCAGGACCGCGTGGGCACGCTTCGCTTTGCCCACCCTACCGAACCCACATTACCGGAAGACGGAGCGGGGAGACCCTTCATGGACGTGAACGGACAGGCCGCGATCGTCACCGGCGGCGGCTCGGGGCTCGGCGCGGCGACGGCCGAGCGGCTCGCTCGCGCCGGCGCGAGAATCACGGTGCTCGACGTGAATCTCGACGGGGCGGCAGACGTCGCGGCGCGCATCGGCGGCCACGCGGTGCGCTGCGACGTGGCGAGCGCCGAGGAGGCGACGGCTGCCGTCGCCGCCGCGGCGGAGCGCCACGGACCGGCCCGCATCCTCGTCAACTGCGCCGGCATCGGCACGGCCAAGCGCATCCTCGGCCGCGACGGCCCCATGGACCTCGCCGACTTCGAGCGGGTGATCCGGGTGAACCTGATCGGCTCGTTCAACATGCTGCGCCTCGCGGCCGCCGGCATGGCGGGACTCGATCCGCTCGCCGATGGTGAGCGCGGCGTGATAATCTCCACCGCCTCGGTCGCCGCCTACGAGGGCCAGATCGGCCAGGCCGCCTATGCGGCCTCGAAAGGTGGTATCGTGTCGCTGACGTTGCCGGCGGCGCGCGAGCTGGCGCAGTTCGGCATCCGGGTGCTCGCCATCGCGCCGGGCTTGTTCCTGACGCCGCTGATGGGGACGCTGCCGGCCGACGTGCAGGCGAGCCTCGCCGCCTCGGTGCCGTTCCCGAAGCGGCTCGGCCGCCCGGAGGAATATGCCGACCTGGTGATGACCTGCGTCGGCAACGTGGCGCTCAACGGCGAGGTGATCCGCCTCGACGGCGCGCTGCGGCTGGCGCCGCGCTGACGCGGCCCGCCGGTTCGGCGATCGGTCGATCGCCATCGTTGTTTCCGAACTGCCGGAATTGCCGTTCCCGATCGCACTGCTCCGAACGCCACTGCTCTGAACGCCACTGCTCTGAACGCCACGGCTCAGGGCGCCACTGCTCAGGACGCCGCCATGGATTACGTCGCGCCCGTCAAGGCCATTCACCTCGCCCTCGACGACGTCGCCGGCCTCGCCGACGACATCGCCGGCGGCCTGCACGGCGAGCTCGACCCCGAGCTGCCGGCCCATATCCTGGAGGAGGCCGGGCGCTTCGCCGGCGAGACGCTGGCGCCGATCGACCGCGAGGGCGACCGCGTCGGCGCCCGCTTCGCGAACGGCACCGTCACGCTGCCGGAGGGCTGGCCGGCGATCTACAGGGCGTGGGCCGAGGCCGGCTGGAACACGGTCGACATGCCCCCGGAATGGGGCGGCATGGGGCTGCCGGTGCGGCTCGCCACCGCCTGCATGGAGATGTGGACCAGCGCCTGCATGTCGTTCTCGCTCGGCCCGGTGCTGACGCAGGGCGCCGTCGACGCGCTGGAGCTGCATGCCGACCGGGCGCTGAAGGAAAAGTACCTGCCGAAGCTCGTCGCCGGCGAATGGACCGCCACCATGGCGCTGACCGAGCCGCAGGCGGGCTCGGATCTGGCCGCCGTGCGCACCCGCGCCGTGAAGGCCGAGGACGGCACCTATCGGCTCACCGGCCAGAAGATCTTCATCACCTATGCCGAGCACGATCTCGCCGAGAACATCGTGCATCTCGTGCTGGCGCGGCTCGCCGATGCGCCGCCCGGCACCAAAGGCCTGTCGCTGTTCCTGGTGCCGAAGTTCCTGGTCGGCGACGACGGCACGCTCGGCGCCCGCAACGACGTGTGGTGCACGGGCATCGAGGACAAGCTCGGCATCCATGCGAGCCCGACCTGCAGCCTCGCCTTCGGCGACAACGGCGGCGCCGTCGGCTGGCTGGTCGGCGCCGAGAACCGCGGGCTGGCCTGCATGTTCACGATGATGAACAAGGCGCGGCTGTTCACCGGCGTGCAGGGCGTCGCGGTCGCCGAGCGCGCTTATCAGCGGGCGCTCGCCTATGCCAAGACGCGCCGCCAGGGCCGCGCCGCCGGCGCGTCGACCGACCCGTCGAGCCCGATCGTAGCGCATCCGGACGTGCGCCGCACCCTGATGACCATGAAGGCGATGACGGCGGCGGCCCGCGCCATCGCCTATGCGGCCGCCGCGGCGATCGACCGGGCCCGCCACGCGCGCACCGCAGGCGAGCGGGAGGAGGCCGAGCGGCTCGCCGGGCTGCTGACGCCGATCACCAAGGCCTGCTGCAGCGAGACCGGTGTCGAGGTCGCCTCGCTCGGCATCCAGATCCACGGCGGCATGGGCTTCGTCGAGGACACGGGCGCGGCCCAGCAATATCGCGACGCCCGCATCGTGCCGATCTACGAAGGCACCAACGGCATCCAGGCGATCGACCTCGTGACCCGCAAGGTGCTGGGGCCGGGCGGCATGATCGCCGAGGCGACGATCGCGGCGTTTCGGAGCATCGGCACGACGGCCGGCGCGATCGCCGAGCCGCGGCTGCGTCTGCTCGGCGAGGTCGTCGTCGAAGCCGCCGACGCGCTGGCGCAGGCGACCGCCTGGCTGCGTGCGCCCGAGCGCACCCCGGAGGAGCTGCTCGCCGTCGCCACGCCCTATCTCCGGCTGTTCGGCCTCGCCGCCGGCGTGGCCTATCTGGCCAAGGCCGCGCTCGCGGCCCGGGCCCGTCGGGAGGCCGGCGACAACGATCCGATCCACGCCGACACCATCGCCACGGCCTATTTCTACGCCCAGGCGATCGCCGTCGCGGCGCCGGGCCTCGCCCGCGTCGTGGTGGCGAGCGCCGATGCCCTGCCCGCCCCTTCGAGCCTGTCGGACTTCGCCGCCTGAGCCGCCGGTTCGTCAGAGGCGCCGGCGACGGGCCGGATCGGAGGCGCATGGAGGTAGCGAGAAACCAGACGGATTCGCAGTTTCCCGAAGGCGCGCTTCCCGGCAGCGATGATACGCTCGTGCCTTTCGGGGGGGGGGGGAGGGAGTCATGCCGCGCACGCCGGGCCTGCGTCGTTATTCCTTCAGCCTGCTCGTCAACGACCGCCGGCTGACGAACGAGCTGGACGGCCGCTTCGCCTCCGACGCCGACGCCGTGCAGGAGGCGCATTCGATCGCCTTCGAGCTGGTGCATGCCGATGCCTGGTGGCTGACCGTCAAGGCGACCATCATCGTCTCCGACGACGCGGCGAACGAGCTGGCCGTGCCGGTGCGCGAAGGCGCCGAGCATTATCGTCTCGCCGCCATGGCCCGCCCCGACGGACCGATTCGCCTGTCCTGATCCAACCGCCACGCCGGATCCGAACGCCTCCCCGGCGCACGTCTCCTCCCCGCGCATGGACTTTCCCACGGCACGCGGGTTCCCGGCCGACATCGTGTCGTCCGCCGGCGGCCTCCGCGTGATCCCTGGAGAAAGGCGGCCGCCGGCGCAAGGGCGCGCCGGCGGCCGTGTCTCGGTCGGG
>NZ_JBHUIW010000039.1:0-29637 GCF_042682915.1 Rhodoplanes azumiensis
AGCTCCTTCATGGCCGACGTCATCGCCTTCACGGGCCGCACGAGACCGCGGGCCATCAGGACCGAGACGACGAGCGTGATCAGCATCACCAGCCCGGCGATCATCAGCGACGTGCGCGTGGCGGCCCAGGCCTGCTCGTCGAGGTCGTCGATATAGACGCCGGTCGCCACGGCCCAGCCCCACGGCTTGAAGCCGGCCACGTAGGTCAGCTTCGGCTGCGGCGCCGCGACGCCGGGCTTGACCTGGTCGTAGCGCACATAGCCGTTGCCGTCGCGTGCGACCGCCTCGGCTAACGCCTTGTAGAACCGGAATCCGTTGGCGTCCTTGAAGTCGGACATGTCCTTGCCGGCCATCTCGGGCCGCAGCGGATTCATGACCAGGCGAATCTTGTCGTCGAGAATGAAGAAGTAGTCGCCGTTCCCGTAGCGCAGCACCCCGATCCGGGCCTGCGCGCGCTTCTGCGCGTCGGCCGTCGAGATCCGGCCGGCCTGCGCCTCGGCATGCTCCTCCTTGACGATGCCGATCGCCAGATCGACGAGGTGCCGCAACTCCAGCTTACGCTGCTCCTGCAGGCCCGCTGTCAGCTCGCGTGAATCGAACAGGGCGATCCCGATCAAGCCGAGAAATCCCAGACCGATCAACGCGTAAATGCGAGCCCCGATGGTCAATCTGATTTTCGAAAGCACGGCATGGCCTCCACGGCCCGGGCCGCACCGCCTCGCAACCTGGTGGAGCCACATCGTTCATCGCGAGCGAGCCGGTCCGGCGTCTCCGAGCCAGGCGGAGCGATGCCGATGCGAGCGGCGGGCGAAATGAATTTCCAGATCGGTGTCTACTCGCAGAACGTAAACAAATCACAGCACGATCTTGGACCGGACCAGCAGCGCGGCGACGACCGGCGCCAAAACGCCGATGGCCCGCCGAAGGGCGAGCCATCTGACGAATGGACTCCGAAGCACGATCAGGGGTGGGGCCCCGTCAACTCCCGCCGCTCGCGGCTCAGGCGGCCCGCACCGTGTCGAGGAACTTGGCCACCTCGCTGCGGAGCTGGTTGCTCTCGATCGCGAGCTGTCCGGCGGCGTTCAGCACCTCGCCCGAGGCCGCGCCGGTCTCCTCGGCGCCGCGGCTCACCGCCGTGATGTTGCTCGCCACCTGCGACGTTCCGGCCGCCGCCTGCTGGATGTTGCGCGAGATCTCCGCCGTCGCGGCGCCCTGCTCCTCGACGGCGGCCGCGATGGCGGACGCGACCTCGGCGATCCGGCCGATGGTGCCCGAGATCTCCTTGATGGCCGCGACCGAGTCCTGCGTCGCCGCCTGCATGGCGGCGATCTGGGACGAGATCTCGCCCGTCGCCTTGGCGGTCTGTCCCGCCAGCGCCTTCACCTCGTTGGCGACGACCGCGAAGCCTTTGCCGGCCTCGCCGGCGCGCGCCGCCTCGATGGTGGCGTTGAGGGCGAGGAGATTGGTCTGCTCGGCGATGTCGGTGATCAGCTTGACCACGTCGCCGATGCGGTTCGCCGCGACGGAGAGCTCGCCGACCCGCGCATCGGTCTTCGCCGCCTGACTCACCGCCGCGTCGGCGATGCGGCTCGAGGTCTGCACCTGGCGCGCGATCTCGCCGATCGACGACGTCATCTCGTTGGTCGCGGCGGCCACGGCCTGCACGTTGGTCGACGCCTCCTCGGACGCCGCGCTCACGGTCGCCGACATCTGCTGGGTCGTGTCGGCCGTGCGGGTCAGCGTCGTCGCCGTCGCCTCCAGCTCGGTCGCGGCCGACGAGACGGTGGCGATGATGCCGCCGACCGCCTGCTCGAACTGATCGGCGAGCCGCACCATGTCGGCCTTGCGGGCCGCCGCGGCGCGCGCCTCGGCCGCGTGCTGCTCGGCTTCGAGCCGCCGACGCTCGACCGCGTTGCTCTTGAACACCGCGACGGCGTCCGCCATCGCCCCGACCTCGTCCTTGCGGCCGACGCCCGGGATCTCGACGTCGAGCTTACCGGCCGCGAGGTGGCCCATGGCCGACGTCATGGCCTTCACGGGCCGCACCAGGCCGCGGGCGAGGAACAGCGCGCTGACGACCAGCAGGGCCAGCAGGCCGGACGCCCACATCAGCGCCGTCGCGGCGGCCGCGTAGAACACCTGGTCGAGATCGTCGACATAGACGCCGGTGCCGACCATCCAGCCCCACGGCTCGACGCCGGCCGCATAGGCCAGCTTGGCGGACGGCTCGGTCTTGCCGGGCCGCGGGAACATGTAGCGGACGAAGTCGCCGCCGCGCTTCACCGCGCCGAGCAGCTCGCGGACGTAGTAGACGCCGTTCGGATCCTTCAGCTCCGAGAGATTCTTGCCCTCGAGCTCGGGACGCGGGCCGAGGACGAGATTCACGCCGTCCGGACGATAGACGAAGATGTAGTCGTTCTGGCCGAACCGGATGGCCCGCATCGCCGCCTTGGCGCGCTCCTGCGCCTCGCCGTCGCTGATCTGGCCCTTCGCAGCCGCAGCCGCGAAGCCGCGCGCCATCGAGACGGCGGACTCGACCTGCGACTTCACCGAGGCCATGCGCTCCTGCTCGAGGGCGGAGCGCAACGCGACGAGCTGCACAGCGATGACGGCGAGGCAGGCGACGACCGCCAGACCGACCAGGAGTCCGAGGCGGCGCGTGATGGTGAACGACATCTTTCGTTTCCTTCGGCGATCGCAGGGGCCGGGTCGGACGGTCGTGGACGGCCGCTGCCTCGACGCATCGATCGCGACCGGCTCCGCGTGCGCGGGCCGGGCATGACGATGGTAACAACTTCTGGCTGACAAGATTTAAGATGTTCTGAATTCTCGACAGGACCGTAGCCTGAAATGACTGCGTCCTGCGAGGATCAGTCATCGCGGGACTGCCGTCTTCCGAAGTTCGAAACCGCTGGTGCGAAGCACGCCCGAACAGCCGGGCCGACGCTCGCCCGGCCGACGAGACGGAACCGCCATCGAAGCGGGCTCCGATGGCGGCGGCAGGATCGATCGTCGCGGCGAGGCGGATCAGGCGGCCCGCACGGTGTGCAGGAACTTGCCGACCTCAGCGCGCAGATGCTGGCTTTCGCGTGCGAGCGCCCGCGCCGAGGCGAGCACCTGGGTCGAGGCGGCGCCGGTCTCGCCGGCCCCGCGATTCACCTCGGTGATGGTCGCGGCGACCTCGGCCGTGCCCTGCGAGGCCTGCTGGATGTTGCGGGCGATCTCGGAGGTCGCCGCGCCCTGCTCCTCGACGGCCGCCGCGATGGCGGACGCGATCTCGGCGATCTGCCCGATCGTGCCGCCGATCTCCTTGATGGCGACGACCGAGTCGTTGGTGGCCGACTGCATCTCGGCGATCTGGGTCGAGATGTCGCCGGTCGCCTTGGCGGTCTGAGCGGCCAGCGCCTTGACCTCCTGGGCGACGACCGCGAAGCCCTTGCCGGCCTCGCCGGCCCGCGCCGCCTCGATGGTGGCGTTGAGCGCTAGCAGATTGGTCTGCTCGGCGATCGCCGTGATCAGCTTGACCACGTCGCCGATGCGGGCGGCCGCCTGCGAGAGCTGATTCACCCGCGCGTCGGTCTTGGCCGCCTGGCCGACGGCCTCGCCGGCGATGCGGCTCGAGGTCTGCACCTGACGCGAGATCTCGCCGATCGACGAGGTCATCTCGTTGGTCGCCGCGGCCACGGCCTGGACGTTGGTCGAGGCCTCCTCGGACGCGGCGCTGACCGCTCCGGCCTTCTCCTGGGTGGTGTCGGCCGCGCGGGTGAGCGCGGTCGCCACCGCCTCGAGCTGCGACGAGGACGACGACACCGTCTCGACGACGCCGCCGACCACCGCCTCGAACTCGGCCGCGACCTTCTCCATCAGGGCCTTGCGCTCCTCCGCCGCGGCCGCCGCCTTGCGCTCGGCTTCGACCTGCTGGGCACGGACGAAGTTGTCGCGGAACCCGTCGATGGCGCGCGCCATGGCGCCGACCTCGTCGGGGCGCTCGGTGTGCGGGATGGCGATGGTGAAGTTGCCGTCACGCATGCTGTCGATCACGGCGACGAGCTGGCCGAGCAGATCACGGACGATCCGCATCACCACCCGGCCGAGCACCGCGACGCCGACCAGCACGACGGCGACCAGTGCCAGATATGCGATCATGCTGCGCCACGCCGACGCGAGCATCGCCTCGCCCTCGGCCGCGACGCTGTCGATGGTCCGGCCGACGATCTTGCCGAACAACGCCGTCTGCTGGTCGCCGAGCTCGCCCCAACGCCGGATCTGCTCGGCCGAGGCCGGCTCGCCGGTCGGCTTCGACGCCTTGTCGCGCAGCGCCTGCAGCTCGCGCCCGTTGGCCGCGTCGAACGCGGCGAACTGGGCGACGACCTCGGCCGGCGCGTAGTCGGCGAACAGCTTGCCGAACGGCGCGTTGAGAGCGAGGCCGCGGCTGAGCAGCAGGAAGGTCTCGGGCGGCAGCTTGCCCTGCTGCAGCGACAGAAGGCCGGCGCCGCGCTGGAGCAGGACGCTGTCGGCGAATTGCAGCGTCACGTAGAGCGTCACGATGCGGCGCGACAGCTCCGGATCGCTGACCAGCGCCGAGGCGTTGCCGACGAGGTCGATGGACTGGCCGACGATCGGCGCGCCGACGATCGTCGGCATGGCCACGTTGGTCACCGCCTTGGCATCGATCTGCGTCCACAGATCCTGATACTTGCGCATCTTCTCGTCGAGCTCGCGGACGTGCCGCGCGATCGTCGCGTGCTTCGACGCCTCCGGCGTCACCGCGGCCTGGAAGGCGGCGTATTGCGTGCCGGCGGCCCGACGCAGCTCGTCCACCCGGGCGCGATCGCCGGTGCCGGCGATCAGCTCGCGCTCCGCCGCCGCCTGTCGCGGCAGCAGCGCGGCGTTTCGGCTCGCCGCCACGGCGAGCCTGAGAACCTCCGAGGCGCGTGACAGCGCGGCGTAGCGCGACCAACTCTCGTAGGCCAGCTGGCCGCCGAACACGGCGACACCGACGACGGGGAGGAGTGTCAGCAGGAACAGGAGACGAAAGAGGGGCAATCGACGCATGTCGGGCTCCGCCGCCGGCCATGCCGGCCGGCTGTTTCAACAGATCGTCGCAAAGGGCATCCGGGGAATTCGGGGTGGACGGGGGTCTTAGCCACGGGCAGGTGCGGATGACATCGTCGGAATGGTGGAGCGGAGTGCTTAAAGTCTTATTTATCGAGGTGGTCACACGACCGGCAAGAAAGCAGACCTGTCACTGCAGGATCGCATGTTTCGGTCGTCGACGACCGACCGCACGGGATGATCTCACGTGCTATCGAGCGAACGGTTTCTGATCAGTTCGTTCCGACTGTCCGAAGGCGCGCGCAATGCGGTCCATGGTGCGCTCGGCATCGCGCGGATCACGGCGCGCGCGGCGAGACTCGCCGTCGGGCGGCCGGAATCGCTCGCTCGTCTCGATCGGGATCGGATGCCGGTCCGGCGCGTGATAGTCGACACGCCGATCCGGTCGGGACCGGCGTGTCGACGACGAGCAGGCTCGAACCTGCGGGCCGTCGCAGCGCTCGACGCGCGGCTCAGGCGACCCGCACGGTGCTCAGGAACTTGGCCACCTCGGCGCGGAGTTGATTGCTCTCGAGCGCGAGCTGGCCGGCGGCGTTCAACACCTCGCTCGAGGCCGCGCCGGTCTCTTCCGCCCCGCGGCTCACCTCGACGATGTTCTGGGCGACCTCGCCCGTGCCGGCCGCCGCCTGCTGGATGTTGCGCGAGATCTCGGCGGTCGCGGCGCCCTGCTCCTCGACGGCGGCCGCGATGGCGGAGGCCACCTCGGCGATCTGGCCGATGGTGCCCGAGATCTCCTTGATGGCCGAGACCGAGTCCTGCGTCGCCGCCTGCATGGCGGCGATCTGCGCCGAGATCTCGCCCGTCGCCTTGGCGGTCTGTCCGGCGAGCGCCTTCACCTCCTGGGCGACGACGGCGAAGCCTTTTCCGGCCTCGCCGGCCCGCGCCGCCTCGATGGTGGCGTTCAGTGCCAGCAGGTTGGTCTGCTCGGCGATGTCGGTGATCAGCTTCACCACGTCGCCGATCCGGCTCGCCGCCTGAGACAGCTCGTTGACGCGCGCGTCGGTCTTGGCGGCCTGGTTCACCGCCGCGTCGGCGATGCGGCTCGAGGTCTGCACCTGGCGCGAGATCTCGCTGATCGACGAGGCCATCTCGTTGGTCGCCGCGGCGACGGCCTGGACGTTGGTCGAGGCTTCTTCCGATGCGGCGCTGACGGTCGCCGATTTCTGCTGGGTCTGGTCGGCCGTGCGGGTGAGCGTGGTGGCGGTCGCCTCCAGCTCGGTCGCCGCCGAGGAGACGGCCGAGATGATGCCGCCCACCGCCTGTTCGAACTGATCGGCGAGCCGAACCATGTCGGCCTTGCGGGCGGCCTCGGCACGCGCCTCCGCCTCCTTCTGCTCGGCCTCCATGGCGCGCACGCGGACCATGTTGTCCTTGAACACCTGCATGGCGTCGGCCATGCCGCCGATCTCGTCCTTGCGGCCGACCCCCTCGATGACGACGGAGAGATCGCGGTCGGCGAGCCGCTTCATCGCCGCCGTCATCCGGCTGATCGGGCGCGACACACCGCGGATGATCACGAAGCCGCACGCGACGCAGAGCAGCGTCGCCGCGGCGATCGCCGAGATGATCATGGTGCGGGACATCGCGAACACGGCGGCGCCGCGGTTCGCCTCCTCGCGGCCCTCGCGGACCGTCAGATCGAGCAGATCGGCCAGCACCTTGCGCATGCGCACCGAGTTCTCGCGCATGGGCCCGATATAGAGCGCCTTGGCGGCCTCGAAGTCGTTCTTGCGCGACAGCGCCTGGTGCTCCCGGCTCTTGTCCCGATACGCGGCCCATTCCTTCTTGAACGCTTCGACCAGCGCCTTCTCCTGCGGCGTCGTCGCCAGCCCCTCGTAGGACCGCCACGACTCGTCGATGCCCTTCAGGGCGGTCGCCATCGTCGCCTCCTGGCGATCCATGGCCGCGTCCGACGTCTCCAGCATGTGGGTCGCCTGATTGACCCGGTACTGCTCGATCGACTTCGCCACGACGGCGAGATGCGCGGTCGAGGGCAGCCAGTTGTCGCGGATCTCCGCGGCGGCTCCGTTGACGGTGGCGAGGCGGTCGATGGCGAACAGGCCGAGGCCGGCCGTCACCAGCGCGACGGCCGCGAAGGCGACGACGATCTTGGCACGAATCGAGAGAGAGAACAGTTTGGTCATGATGGCGTGTCCGGCGAGGTGTCCACGCCCCATTCAGCGACCGCAGACATTTCGAAACTTTTAAATGAATGGGAGTCGATGGCAACTTCGCTCGATTTTTCATGGCTTTTATGTCGAATGGCGAACTGGATGCCGATCCGAGCGGGAACATAATCAGTTCAGACTAAGATGAATGCCGTAGCCGGACCATGCTGTATTATATTGCGTGAGTTGAATGCTCTGGGACGCCGACCATCCTCGCGCGAATGAGATCGTTCTCCTCGCCGCGCGCAGCCTCGGGTCTCGGCTGTGCGGCATGAGGCTCGTGGCCCGACGCGCCTCGTCCGGGGCACGCCGCCGAATGCCGGGCCGGTCGTCTCGTTTTTCAGGACGCACAGGTCATGAATGACGACGCGGCCCGGCGCACAGAGCGCCGAGCCGCGTGACCTGGACGAGGCCGTCTTCCGCGTCGTCTCACGCCGCCCTGACGGTGGCGAGGAAGTTCCCGACCTCGCTGCGCAGATGGCTGCTCTCGCGGGCCAGCTGGGCGGCGGCGCTCAGCACCTCGTCGGAGGCCGAGCCGGTCTCCTCGGCGCCGCGGCTCACCTCCGTGATGGTCTGCGCCACCTGGCTGGTTCCCGCCGCGGCCTGCTGGATGTTGCGCGAGATCTCGGCGGTCGCGGCGCCCTGCTCCTCGACGGCCGCGGCGATGGCGGACGCCACCTCGGCGATCTGGGCGATGGTGCCGGAGATCTCCTTGATGGCCGCGACAGAGTCCTGCGTGGCCGCCTGCATGGCGGAGATCTGCGCCGAGATGTCGCCGGTCGCCTTGGCGGTCTGCCCGGCCAGCGCCTTCACCTCCGAGGCGACGACGGCGAAGCCCTTGCCGGCCTCGCCGGCGCGCGCCGCCTCGATGGTCGCGTTCAGCGCGAGCAGGTTGGTCTGCTCGGCGACGTCGGTGATCAGCTTCACCACGTCGCCGATGCGTTGCGCCGCGAGCGACAATTCGCCGATGCGCGCGTCGGTCTTGGCGGCCTGGGTCACCGCGGCGGCGGCGATGCGGCTCGAGGCCTGGACCTGACGGCCGATCTCGACGATCGAGGCACTCATCTGATTCGCCGCGGCGGCGACCGCCTGCACGTTGGTCGACGCCTCCTCCGAGGCCGCGCTCACGGTGGCGGACATCGTCTGCGTCGTGTCGGCCGTGCGGGTGAGCGTCGTCGCGGTCGCCTCCAGCTCGGTCGCCGCCGACGACACGGTCGCGATGATGCCGCCGACCGCCTGCTCGAACTGATCGGCGAGCCGCACCATGCCGGCCTTCTGCTCGGCCGCCGCGCGCGCCTCCGCCTCCTTCTGCTCGGCGGTGAGCCGCCGGTTCTCGATCGCGTTCGTCTTGAACACGGCGACAGACTCGGCCATCGCACCGATCTCGTCGTCGCGGCCGAGACCCGGGACGGCGACGTCGAGCTCGCCGTGCGCGAGGGCTCCCATCGCGACGCCCATCTCACGCAGCGGCCGCGTGATGCTGCGCGCCAGCGCGACGCCGACGAGAAGCGTGATCAGCAGAATCCCGCCGGCCATCGCGAACGAGGTCCGCGCCGCCGCCCAGGTCTGGGCGGCGAGGTCGTCGACATAGACGCCGGTGCCGATCACCCAGGCCCACGGCGCGAAGCCGGCCACGTAGGAGAGCTTCGGCTGCGGCGTGTCGGAGCCGGGCTTCGGCCACTGATAGGCGTGGAAGCCCGCGCCGTCGCGACGCACGATCTCGACGAAGCGGACGAAGAGCGGATTGCCGCTCGGATCCTTGAAATCGCCGAGCGTCTTGCCGTCGAGCCGCGGCTGGGTCGGATGCATCACCATCCGCGGCTCCATGTCGTTGATCCAGAAGTAGTCGCCGTTGCCGTAGCGCAGCACGGCGATGCGCGCCTTGGCGCGGGCCTGCGCCTCCTCGGTGCCGACCCGGCCGCCGGCGGTCGCGGCGTGCTCCTCCTTGACGATGCCCATCGCGAGCTCGGTGAGGTGCTTCAGCTCCATCTTGCGTTGCTCGGTCAGGCTCGAGCCGAGCTGACGCGAATCGAGCACCGCGAGGCCGATCAGGCCGAGCACGGCGAGCGCGATGAGCAGCACGATCTTGCGGCCAATGGTGAAGCGAAGGCGCGGCATTGTCCCCAAATCCCCCAAAATCGACAGGCGGCGGACGCGAGCGGCGGTGAGGAGGCCCACCCCGATGTCGCCTCGCCAAAAAGACGTAGTCTTGGAGGATCACGCGGAATGATTAACAAAATTACGCGAACGGCGCGAGCCTGCGTCGCGCGGCAATCTCGCCGCTAGCCGTGATGAACTAATCAGGCCACGACGACGGCGCGGCCGGAGCACTCCGGATCGATCGAACGACCGGCCGCCGACGGAGGGCCGCCGCGAGACGGAGGCCGGTCCGTCACGGGCCGGCCTCGTCTCGAGCTCGGCCTCACACGGCCGGTGGCGCGGCGACCGGCTGCTGTGCCCCCGGATTTCGGGCCGGAACGCGGGGTGACGTCGACCGGCCCGGCCGCGTCCGTGCGACCGGGGCGCGGCCCCCGCAATGTGCCCGTGTCGTTTCGGACCCCGTCACGGGGCGGGACGACCACCTCGACGAGAACCGTGCTCCGACCTCTCGCCGGACCGTCAGGCGGCCCGGACGGTCGACACGAAGCGGGCCACCTCGGCCTTCAGCCGGTTGCTCTCGCCGGCGAGCGACTGCGCCGCCGACAGAACCTGGGCCGAGGCGGAGCCGGTCTCGCCGGCGCCCACCTCGACGTTGCCGATGTTACGCGCCACCTCCTCGGTGCCACGCGCCGCCTGCTGGACGTTGCGAGCGATCTCCTGGGTCGCGGCGCCCTGCTCCTCGATCGCGGCGGCGATCGAGGAGGCGATCTCGGCGATGCGGCCGATGGTGCCGCCGATCTCCTTGATGGCCGTCACCGACTCGCTGGTCGCCGCCTGCATGCCGGTGATCTGGCTGGCGATGTCGCCGGTCGCCTTGGCGGTCTGGGCGGCCAGCGCCTTGACCTCCTGGGCCACCACCGCGAAGCCCTTGCCGGCCTCGCCGGCGCGGGCCGCCTCGATGGTGGCGTTGAGCGCCAGCAGATTGGTCTGCTCGGCGATCGCCGTGATCAGCTTGACGACGTCGCCGATCCGCTGGGCCGCATGCGACAGCTCGACGATGCGGCTGTCGGTCTTCTCGGCCTGGCGCACCGCCTCGGCGGCGATGCGGCTCGACTCCTGCACCTGACGGCTGATCTCGTGCACCGAGGCGGTCATCTGGTCGGTCGCCGAGGCGACGCTCTGGACGTTCGCGGACGCCTGGCCCGACGCCGCGGCGACCGCGGTCGACAGCGCCTGCGTCGTCTCGGCCGTGCGGGTGAGCGTGCCGGCCGCGGCCTCGAGCTCGGTCGAGGCCGTCGACACCGTCTCGACGATCCCCCCGACGGCACCCTCGAAGTCGCCGGCGAGCTTCTGCATCAGCGCCTTGCGCTCGGCCGCGCCGCGCGCCTCGGCGGCGTGCCGCTCGGCCTCGGCCTCCTCGATCCTGATCAGGTTCTCCTTGAAGGCCTGCGCGGCCCGCGCATTGTCGCCGACCTCGTCGCGCCGCTCGACATAGGGAATCTCGACCGTCTTGTCGCCGCCGGCGATCTGCATCAGGACCGCCGTGATGCGGCGGATCGGGCCGGCGATGCCGCGGCCGATCAGCCAGGCCATCAGGGCGCCGAGCACCAGGGCGGCCGCCGCCAGGATCTGCTGCACCCTCACGGTGCCGGCGATGGTCGTCTCGGAAAGCTTGCGCGACGCGGCGAAGTCGGCCTGCAGGCTCGCCTCGGTGGCCGCCGTCTTGGCCTGCAGCCGGTCGATCGCCGGCACCATCTCGCCGGCGAACAGCGCGTCGCCGCGCTCCAGCGCCGAGGCGAGCAGGGCGAAGCCGGATGCGTAGGCGGACAGCGCGTCGCGTACCGGCGACAGCTTCATCAGCACGTCGAGCGGCAGATCCGACTGCTGCATCAGGTCGAGCACCTCCTCGGCCTTCGCCACGGCGGCCTTGAACACGGCCGGTCCGGCGGCGTCGCGGATGGCGAGGAAGCGCCAGTTGGCGACCCGCACGGCCTGGACGTGCTTGTCGAGGTCGGAGAGAGCCAGCGCGAGCGGCAGGCTGTCGTTGCCGCGCGCCGCCTCGATCATCTGGGTGACGGCGGCGGAGAGCGCGTCGCCGCCCGCGAACAGCTTCTTCCGCTCGCCGGCGATCTCCCGGCCGAGCCCTTGAAGCTTCTGGCGCAGGGCCTCGTAACCGGCGACGCCGGTCTTGATGTCGCCGTAGAGGGCACGGCGCTCGTCCGAGCGGGTCGCCGCCGACGCTTCGTCGAGCATGGCCACGACGTGCTTGGCGGTCGCGGCACCGTCGGCCAGTGCCGCCTCGTTCCCGTCCATCTTGTACTGCAGCGCGCTGCGCCGCATCGCCTCCAGATCCTTCCCGATCTGCAGGCTGCGGATGGTGTTCTCGGAGAGGGCGCTCATCCGCTCGACCGACGACCCGATCGTCGCGAGACCGTAGCTGCCGAACACGGCGAGGCCGACCGCGAAGACGAGCGGGACGGCGAAGCCGGAATAGATACGGGCGGACAGGCGAAGGGTCGGGAGGGACATGACCGGTTCCAGCGAGGGTTAACCCGGCTCGGGTCATAGACTCGTCGCCTTAATGCGAGGTGAAGTCCAGGCGCCGCCGTGACACAAAAAGCCACCTGATTTCGCTTCGATTTTTCTGTTGCCGCGACCTGCCCTTCAGAATTGCACACCCCGTCGAGGCACACGCCACGACCTGCGTTCAGCCCGTCGAGCCGGGCGCGACGCCCCAGTCGCCCAGCACGGCCTGGACGAGGGCGAGCGCCGCCACGGCCGCCGTGTCGGCGCGCAGGATGCGCGGACCGAGCGCGATCCGCACCACCCCGGGGCGGTCGAGCAGCACGGCGCGCTCCTCCTCGGAGAAACCGCCCTCCGGCCCGATCAGCACGGCGAGCGGCCGCGGTCCCGCGGTCTCCGCCGGAGCAGATTCCCCCGGGGCCGGCCGGCGGGCGGCGGCGAGCGCCGCCACCGGGTCGGCGACCGGGGCGTCCTCGTCGCAGAAGATCAGGGTCCGGTCGGGCGACAGCGCCGCCAGCGCCTTGTCGAACGCCACCGGCTCGGCGACCGCGGGCAACGCCAGCACGCCGCATTGCTCGGCCGCCTCGATCACGTTCGCCCGCATGCGCTCGCTGTTCACCCGCTCGGCCTGGGTGTGGCGCGTCACCACCGGGGCGAGGCGCGAGGCGCCCATCTCGACCGCCTTCTGCACCAGATAGTCGAGCCGGGCGCGCTTGAGCGGGGCGAACAGGTAGTGGAGATCGCCCGGCGGAGTCTGCGGCCGCGTCGCCGCGACCACGGCGAGCGCCATCGACCGACGCCCCGCCTCGGCGAGCTCGGCCCGCCATTCACCGTCGCGGCCGTTGAACACCAGCACCGGGTCGCCGGGCTTGAGACGGAGCACGTCCCTGAGATAATGCAGGGGCGCGGCATCGAGCGGCACCCGGACGCCGGGGGCGAGCGGCGCCTCGACGAACAGGCGCGGACTGCGGAACTCGTAGCGCGGCATCGCGCTCCTCCGGGATTGGCGGTCCGGGCGTACCGGACGCCGGGACCGAACGCGAGGGGAAGCGCAGGCGCGCCCCCTTCTCGCCGGATTTTCAGGCTCTTGTAATGTGGAAATCAGGTCCGGACAGGGGGAAACACGGCATGCGGACGATGCGATCCGGCGGACCAGGTCCGCACCGCCCGATCCGTCTCGGCCGGCGCACGGCCGGGCTGCTCGCGGCCGGGCTGCTGGCGCCGCTCGCGGTCGCCCCCGGCGCTCTCGCGCAGACTGCCCCGTGGCCCGATGCCCCGCCGGCACAACAGAGCGGCGGCGGTGCAGCGCCGTGGCCGGGCGATCCGCCGGCCCAGCCGGGGGGCGGCGCCGGCGCGCCGTGGCCGGCGAGCCCGCCGCGCACCGGCACCATGCCGCCCCCGGGTCCGATGGGCGCCGCCCCGATGGGGGCCGGCCCGATGACCCCGGTTCCGGGCGGCGGCGGCGCCGGCGGCCAGCCGCCCTGCATGGCGGAGTTCACCAAGCTGCAGGCCGAGACCGACAAGCGCGGCAAGGCCGCCAAGGCGGGCGTCGAGAAGAAGCTGCCGCGCGAGGAGCTGTGCAAGCTGTTCACCAGCTTCGCCAGCGCGATCGGCAGCTGGGCCAAGTTCGCCGCCGACAAGGCGCCGACCTGCGGCATCCCGCCCAACATCGTCCAGCAGCTCAAGACCGGCAGCGTCAACATCGGCAAGACCGCCAAGCAGGCCTGCGCGGCCGGCCCGATGGGTGGCCCCGGCCCGGCCGCCGGCCCGCCGAGCCTCAGCGAGGCGCTCGGCACCGCCCGCGCCCCGGTCGGCGCCGCCGGCAGCGGCAGCAAGCCGACCGGCACGTTCAACACCCTCACCGGAAGCTCGATCGCGCGATGAGCACGCTGCAGGGGCGGATCGCGGATTCGGTCGGCAACTGGGTCGACCGGAACGCCCCGCCCGCCGTCAAGCCGTATCTCCGCCTCTCCCGCTTCGATCGCCCGATCGGCGCCTGGCTGCTGCTGATTCCGTGCTGGTGGTCGGCGGCGCTCGCCGCCATGGCGGCCGGGTGGTCGCTGCCGAACGTGTGGCACCTGATCCTGTTCTTCGTCGGCGCCTTCGTGATGCGCGGCGCCGGCTGCACCTGGAACGACATCGCCGACCACGACATCGACAAGAAGGTCGAGCGCACGAAACTGCGGCCGATCGCGTCCGGCGCCGTGACGCTGTCGCAGGCGCTCGCCTACGCGATCCTGCAGTCGCTGGTCGGCTTCCTGGTGCTGATCCAGTTCAACGGCTTCGCCATCGCGACCGGCATCGCCTCGCTCGGTGTCGTGGCGCTCTACCCGTTCATGAAGCGCGTCACCCACTGGCCCCAGATCGTGCTGGGGCTCGCCTTCTCGTGGGGCGCCCTGATGGGCTGGGCGGCGGCCTTCGGGCGGCTCAACGTCGCGCCGATCCTGCTCTATCTCGGCGCGATCGCCTGGGTGATCGGCTACGACACCATCTACGCGCACCAGGACCGTGCCGACGACCTGTTCGCCGGGATCAAGTCGACGGCGCTGCTGTTCGGTGCGAGCACGCGGCGGATGCTGATGCTGTTCTACGGCGCCGCCGTGGTGCTGATCGGGCTCGCCGGCCATGCGGCGGGCGGCGGCTATTGGTTCGTGGTCGGGCTCGGCGCCTTCGCGATCCATCTCGCCTGGCAGATCACGACGCTCGACATCGACGACACCGACCGCTGCCTGATGCAGTTCCGCTCCAACCGCGACGCCGGCCTGTTGCTGTTCGCCGGCATGGTGCTCGACGCGCTGCTGTGAGGCCCGCGCAGAGCGCGACGTCCCTGTCCCCGCGCGCGGGGCGGGGTGAAGAGGCGGCGTCGCGACAGAATCAGTTGCGCGCGATGATCTCCTGCTCGTCCTTGTGGACGCACGGGGCGACCGGCAGGCGGCCGGGCTTGCGACGCATCAGGATCGAGGCGCGGCGGCGCTTGAGCGGCGAGGCACGGCGGCGGCGCAGCTGCGTCTTCGCGAGCCGCACGCCGCCCATGCGGGCGAAGGGCTCGCGCAGCGTGCCGTCGGTCTCCGCGACCAGCAGCGGCAGGCCGAGCCGGTTGGCCCAGAGCTGCCATTCGGCGACCGCGTCGGTGCCGTCGTCGGCGACGAACAGCGGCACCGTGAGGGCCGGATCGTCGTGCTCGAGCACCACGGCGACCGAGCCGTCGCTGGTCTCGTCGGGCGGCGCGACGCGCAGCGCGACGCCCAGGAAGCTCGCCACCGGCACCGACACCTTCATCGGAATTCCGGCGACCGCGCGCCGCAGCACCAGCGTGTCGTGGTCGAGTTCGACGATCCGCTCCTTGGAATCGGACGCCTGGTCCGCGGTCCGGAACCGGACCGGAAGAGCGAAGGGGTCGAGCCGGACATGCCGGCTCGACCCGGAGGGAGCGACCCCACCGGCACTCATTCGACGCCTCGCTTATTACAGCATCCCTGTTCGGACTCTGGCGGCCCGATCTTTCCTGGGAGATTAGCGTCGATGGTTTGGTTTCGTCTTAAAACCCTCGGTTAATCAGGCGTTTCCGCAATGCTTCGAACCGCATGATCAACGGAGCGTTGCCCCGTAGCGTTGCTTTTTCGGAAACGTCGAAAGGTCTTTCGCGGCGGCGCCCGAAAGCGGGTCGCGAGGCCGGCGCCGGGCCGCGACGAATTTCGGCTTGATCGCGACCGCGCCGCGCCCCATGTCGTGGAGCGAGAAGCCGCCGCGCCGTCGTTCCCGCCCCGCACCGAAAGCGCCAGAAGCCGCATGTCCTCCCTGTTCGATCAGTCCGCGCTCGTCACGCTCGCCGAGCGTCTCGTCGCCGCGGCCCGCCGCGCCGGCGCCGATGCGGCCGACGCGATCGCCACCCGCGGCGTCTCGCTCTCCGTCGAGGTGCGCGACGGCAGCGTCGAGGAATCGACCCGCTCGGAGAGCGACGATCTCGGGCTGCGCGTGCTGGTCGGGCGTCGCCAGGCCGTGGTGTCGACCAACGACCTCGCCGGCGACGGCTTCGACGCGCTCGCCGAGCGCGCCGTCGCGATGGCGCGCGTCGCGCCGGAGGATCCTTACGCCGGGCTCGCCGATCCGGCGCTGCTCGCGCGCGACGTTCCGGATCTCGATCTGATCGACCGCGACATGCCCGACGTCGCCGTGCTGGAGGCGCGCGCCAAGGCGGCCGAGGGCGCCGGCCTCGCGGTCGCCGGCGTGTCGAAGTCGGGCGGCGCCTCGGCCTCGGCCGGCATCGGCGGCATGGTGCTGGTCACCTCGACGGGCTTCACGGGCATCTACGCGGGCTCGCGCCACTCGGTGTCGATGACGGCGATCGCCGGCGAAGGCACCAAGATGGAGCGTGACTACGACTGGTCGTCCACCGTGCATGCGAGCGATCTCGACGATCCCGAGAAGATCGGCCGCACCGCCGGCGAGCGCGCCGTCAAGCGCCTCGATCCGCGCAAGGTGTCGACCCGCAAGGTGCCGGTCGTCTACGCGCCGCGCGTCGCCGGCTCGCTGGTCTCGCACCTCGTGTCCGCCGTGAACGGATCGTCGATCGCGCGGAAGACGAGCCTGTTGCGCGACAAGCTCGGCCAGCGCGTGTTCGCGCCGGGCATCCGGATCGTCGACGATCCGCTGCGCAAGCGTGGCCTGCGCTCGCACCCCTTCGACGCCGAGGGCGTCGCCGCGAAGCCGCTCGCGCTCGTCGACGACGGCGTGATCACGACCTGGATCCTCGACTGCGCGACGGCGCGCGAGCTCGGCATGACGACGACCGGCCACGCCCAGCGCGGCGTCTCCTCGACGCCGAGCCCGAGCGCCTCCAACGTGCATCTCGAGCCGGGCCGGGAGACGCCCGAGGCGCTGATCGCCGACATCGCCGACGGCTTCTACATCACGGATCTGATCGGCATGGGCGTCAACATGGTGACGGGCGACTACAGCCGCGGCGCCTCCGGCTTCTGGATCGAGAACGGCGTCGTGACCTATCCGGTCAGCGAGGTGACGATCGCCGGCAACCTGATCGACATGTTCGGCGCGCTGCGGCCGGCGAACGACCTCGCCTTCCGCTACGGCGTCAACGCGCCCACCGTCCGGGTCGAGGGGCTGACCGTTGCGGGTGTCTGACACGGCGGACCACGGAACGCTCGTCGCGCCGCTCGAGACGATCGTGCGCGAGGCGGGCGCCCTGGCGCTGGCCGCGATCCGCGACCCGATCAAGAGCTGGTACAAGGGCAAGGGTCAGGACCAGCCGGTCTCCGAGGTCGACCTCGCGGTCGACCGCCTGCTGAAGGAGCGCCTCGGCCCGCTGCTGCCGGACGCCGGCTGGCTGTCGGAGGAGACCGAGGACGATCCCGCGCGGCTCGGCTGCGACCGGCTTTGGGTGGTCGATCCGATCGACGGCACCCGCGGCTTCATCGCCGGCAAGCCGGACTGGACCATCTCGGTCGCCCTGGTCGAGCACGATCGCCCGGTGCTCGCCGCGCTGCTCGCGCCCGTCACCGACGAGATGTTCGTCGCCGTCGCCGGGCGCGGCGCCACCCGCAACGGCGTGCCGATCCGGGTGGCGCCCGCCGCCGACGCGAGCGACGCCGGACTGTTCGCGGGCGCCGCCGTCGCCGGCCCGCCGCGCCTCCTCGAACGCTTCGCCGCGGCGACCGCCGGGGTCGTGCCGGTGCCCAAGGTGCACTCGCTCGCGCTGCGCATCGCCCGCGTCGCGCACGGGCGAATTCACGTCGCCTTCGCGTCCAAGGACAGTCACGACTGGGATCTTGCGGCTGCCGATCTTTTGGTGCACGAAGCCGCGGGGACGCTCACCACGGTGGCCGGAGACACGATCCGGTACAACCGTCCGGTGCCGCGACACGAGGCGCTCGTCGCCGCCGATCCGGCGCGGCATCGGGCGGCGCGCGACATCGTCGCGCAGCTCGCGCGCACGTCCCGCTGAGCCGCTGCACCTCCGGTTACACGACTCCGGAGTGCGCGGCGCCGGCGATACACCGACGAGGAGACGGCGGTCTTGGTGGAACGATTGCCGTTCACCTTCACGGCGTACCGGCTGGCCACCCGCGCCGCCACACCCTTCGCGAGATACCTGCTCGGCCGTCGCCTGAAGCGCGGCAAGGAGCATCCCGAGCGCCTGCCCGAACGCCGCGGCGAGGCCGGCCTGGCGCGGCCGCGCGGTCCGCTGGTGTGGGTGCACGGGGCGAGCGTCGGCGAGTTGATCGCGGCGCTGCCGCTGGTCGAGCGGCTCACCGCGCAGGGCATCGCCGTGCTGGTGACCTCGGGCACCGTGACGTCGGCCGAGGTGGCGGCGCGCCGGCTGCCGCGCGGCGCCGTCCATCAGTTCGTGCCGCTCGACGCGCCCGCCTATGTGGCGCGCTTCCTCGACCACTGGCGACCCGACCTCGGCCTGTTCGTCGAGTCGGATCTGTGGCCGAACCTGATCATCGGCTGCGGCGACCGCGACATCCCGCTGATCCTGATCAACGGCCGCCTGTCGGAGCGCTCCTTCGCCAAGTGGCAGCGGGCGCCGACGACCATCGAGGCGCTGCTGTCGCGCTTCGATCTGTGCCTGGTGCGCTCGGCCGAGGACGCGCAGCGCTTCGGCGCGCTCGGGGCGCCGCGTCTCGGCGTCACCGGCAACCTCAAGCTCGACGGCCCGGCCCTGCCGGTCGATCCGGCGCGCTTCACGGAGCTGGAGCGGGCGCTCGCCGGGCGGCCGCTGGTCGTCGCCGCCTCGACCCATGCGGGCGAGGAGGTGGCGTTGATCGAGGCGCACCGGCGGCTGCGGCTTGAGTTCCCCCGCCTCCTCACCGTCATCGCACCGCGCCATCCCGAACGTGGCGCCGAGATCGCGGCGCTCGCCCGCGCCGGCGGCCTGGAGGCGGCCCGCCGCTCGCAAGGCGTGCTGCCCCACGCGGCGACCGAGATCTACGTCGCCGACACGCTCGGCGAGCTCGGGCTGCTCTATCGGCTCGGCCGCGTCGTGTTCATGGGCGGCTCGCTGATCCCGCACGGCGGCCAGAACCCGATCGAGCCGATCAAGCTCGGCGCCGGCGTGCTGCACGGCCCGCACGTGAAGAATTTTTCCGACCTCTATCAGGCGCTCGACAGCGCCGACGGCGCCGTCGCGGTGCAGGACGGCGCCGACCTCGCGCGCCGGCTCGCCGGCCTTCTCGGCGATCCCGGCGCCCAGGCGCGGCTGGCCGCCGCCGGCGAGCAGACGGTCCGGACGCTCGCCGGGGCGGTCGAGCGCACCATGGCGGCGCTGGAGCCCTACCTCGTGCAGATCCGCCTGCGGGGCCGCCGCGACGATGTGTGAGCCTCCCGATGCGTGAGCCGGACTTCTGGTGGCGCGTCCCCGGCCTGACCGCGGCCGTCACCGCGCCGCTCGGCGCCGTCTATGGCCGGATCGCCGCGGCGCGGCTGCGCCGCCCCGGCCGCACCCTGCCCGTGCCGGTCGTCTGCGTCGGCAATCTCACGCTCGGCGGCGCCGGCAAGACGCCGACCGCGATCGCCATTGCCCGCCTGTTGCAGGGCGCCGGGCTGAAGCCCACCTTCCTCACCCGCGGCTACAAGGGCCGACTCGAAGGCCCGCTGACGGTGGCGCCCGGCGCCGCGGCCGCCGATGTCGGCGACGAGCCGCTGCTGCTCGCGCGCACGGCGCCGACGATTCTCGCCCGCGACCGTGTCGCCGGGGCCGAGGCGGCGCTCGCCGCCGGCGCCCGCGTGATCGTCATGGACGACGGGCTGCAGAACCCGTCGCTGACGAAGTCGCTCGCGCTCGTGGTGCTCGACGGGCGGCGCGGCATCGGCAACGGCCGGGTGTTCCCGGCCGGCCCCCTGCGGCTCGGCCTCGAGGCGCAGCTCGACGTCGCCCATGCACTGCTGGTGATCGGCCCGCCGAGCGACCTCGCCCTGCCCGTGGTCGAGGGCGCGCGCCGGCGCGGCCTACCGGTCTTCGCAGGACGCATGCTGCCGGACCCGGCCGCGGTCGCGGCGCTGCGTGGACAACGTCTCTTCGCCTATGCGGGGATCGCCGATCCGGAGAAGTTCTTCGCGACGCTGGCGAACGCCGGGCTCGCCCCGGTCCGCACCGCGCATTTCCCCGACCACCACGCCTTCAGCGCGGCCGAGGCGGCCAGGTTGATCGCCGACGCGCGAGACGAGGGCTTGAGGCTGGTGACGACCGAGAAGGACTTCTTGCGGCTGCAGGGCGACCCGGCGCTCGCGGCGCTGGCGGCGGCGAGCGCCACCCTGCCGGTTGGCCTCGTCCTCGACGACGCGGCCGGCCTGCGCGCCGTCCTGGCCGCGCGGACGGGACTGCGGATCTGACCTCTACGGTCTTCTACGGTCGACGTCAGGACTGCGGCTTGACGCGGTCCGGGTAGAGGCGCTGGGCGACCGCCTCGGGGCCCGCATAGGCCTCCTGGTGCTCGACGCTCCAGTATTTCAGCTCCTCGAGCGGGATCGGCACGCCCGTGACGGCACAGCGGACGAAGGCGCCGGCCCGCAGCACGCGGAAGTCGGCGTCGAGATAGCGGACCTCCGCCTCGCCCGTCTGCGGCGAGCGGAAGTCGAACCGGTTGAGCACGTAAGACCTCCCCAACGGCATGGGCCGGGCGTCCCGGCGACGCATCGAACCAATGTAGTCGCTCCCGCGCCGCGACGGAACCCCGGGTTCCACCGGGCCGGCCGGGCTCAGAACAGCGAGCCCTGCCCCTCCGCCGGCGTTTTTCGGCGAGCCGGCTTGCTGGCGGGCTTCGGCCGGTCCCCGGCGAGGGCCGCGGTCGCGGAGGGCGGGACCGAGGCCGGAGCGGGCATACCGCCGTCGGCCCGCGCCGCGATACGGCCGTCGAAAAATTCGAGCGCCAGGCGCTGTCCCGGGATCACGGCCGCGGCGGAGCGCAGCGGCCGGTCGTCGGCGCCGCGCACCAGGGCGAAGCCGCGCGCCAGCACCCCGGTGTAGGACAGCGCCCGCAGGAGCTGCGCGGCGCGGCCGAGGCGGGCGCGACGCTCGGCGAGTCCCCCCCTGGACGCCCGCTCGGCCCGCTTGGCGAGCGCCGCGACGCGCTCGCGGTCGCGCGACAGCGCGTGCCGCTGCGTCGCCAGCGAGGCCCGCAGCGCCGCCCCGAGCCGGCCCGAGATCGCAACGAAACGGTCGCGGCGACGCTCCCGCTGCACGGCGAGGCCGCGCAGCGTGCGGTCCGACAGGGCCTTCACCCGCTCGCGCTCGCGGGCGATGCGGGTCCGCAAGACCATCGGCGCGAGCCGGACGGCGATCCGGGAAAGATCGGCGCGATGCCGGCTCGTGCCCTCGCGCAGCGCCCGCGGCAGGCGGCCCGCGGCGGCGTCCAGGCGCTGCCGCGGCGTGGCGAGGAGCACGTCGGCGCTCGGCAGGGCGCGGGCGGCCGAGCGCAGCGCGACGCGCCGACCCTCCTGGGCGCGCCGCCAGCAGGTCGTCACCCGCCGCCCGAGCCCGTCGACCCGGGCCAGGAGCTCGGAGCGCACCGGCACGGCCATCTCGGCCGCGGCCGTGGGCGTGGGAGCGCGGCGGTCGGAGGCGAAGTCGATCAGCGTGACGTCGGTCTCGTGACCGACCGCCGAGATCAGCGCGATGTGGCTCTCGGCCGCCGCCCGCACCACGACCTCCTCGTTGAAGGCCCACAGATCCTCGATCGAGCCACCGCCGCGGGCGACGATCAGCAGATCGGGCCGGGGGATCGGGCCGTCCTCGGGCAGCGCGTTGAAGCCCCGGATGGCGGCGGCGATCTCCTCGGCCGCGCCGTCGCCCTGCACCCGCACCGGCCACACCAGCACGGGCCGCGGGAAGCGGTCCGCGAGGCGATGCAGGATGTCGCGAATGACGGCGCCGGTCGGCGACGTGACGACGCCGATGACGCGCGGCAGCGACGGCAGGAGCTGCTTCCTCGCCTCGTCGAACAGGCCCTCGGCGGCGAGCGCCTGCTTGCGCTGCTCCAAGAGCGCCATCAGGGCGCCGAGGCCGGCCGGCTCCAGCGTCTCGATGACGATCTGATAGGTCGAGCGGCCCGGATAGGTGGTGAGCCGCCCGGTGGCGATCACCTCGAGCCCCTCCTCGGGCTTGATCCGCATGCGGGCGAAGGCGTTGCGCCAGACCACCGCGTCGATGCGGGCGGTCTCGTCCTTGAGGGCGAAATAGGCGTGACCGGAGGCGTGGACGCCGCGGAAGCCCGAGATCTCGCCGCGCACCCGGACATGACCGTAGGCGTCCTCGACGGTGCGCTTGAGCGCCGCCGACAGCTCGGAGACGGTCCATTCGGGCGTGTTGAGGCGGGGCTCGGTCATGGGGCGGTGGGGACTCTGCGCGGCCCGATTCCGGACCGGTCATTCCAGGGCGCGGGCGAAGCCCGCAAGCCCGGAATCCATACTCACAGACAGGGATTATGGGTTCCGGGCTCGCCGCCTCGCGGCGCCCCGGAACGACGGACGTCGTCCTACTCCGCCGCCAAATCGCTGCCGCGGTCGTCGGCGGGCGTCTCGAAGTGCAGCGGCCACGTCCGGGTGACGAACTGCGTCGCCGCGATACGCTGGTCGAGCTCGTCGCGGCGCAGCAGGCCCGCCTGGGTGTCGACGTGCCCGACCACCGAGGCGGCGTTGAGGGTCGCCGCCTTCAGGGCCTCGACCGGGGCCGCGCCGAGCGCCTCGTAGGCCGCGTAGGTCGACGTGAAGGCGTCGCCGGCGCCGGCCGTGCCCGCCACCACGCAGTCGACCGACGGGCAGAACACGATCTCGTCCGGGGTCGCCACATAAGCGCCGCGCTTGCCGTCGGTGAGCAGCACGCGCTTCGGGCCGAGGCTGATCAGGGCGCGGAAGAACTGCACCACGCTCATGTCGAAGCCGCCACCCGACAGTGGCCGCTTGTCGATGTCGGGCCGCTCCTCGCCGGGACCGAGCGGCAGCTTGGGGCCGCCCTCGCCGAACTGGGCGATCAGGCTCGGCACCAGGGTCGACGCCTCGGAGCGATTGAGCGCGACGATGTCGACCATGCGCAGCGCCTCCTGGAACGGGCCGGCGCGGGCCGAGAGCTGGCGCACGCCCGGATTGGTGACCACCATGGCGCCCTGCGTCTTGGCGCGGCGGATCAGATCCGGGAACTGCTCGGCCGATTTTCCGGAGAGCGACGCGATGTAGACGACGTCCACGGCGAAGGCGAGGTCGTTGAGGTCGGCGGGCTCCAACAGCGTGTTGGCGCCGCGGAACGTGAACACGGCGGCGTTGCGGTCGTGCGAGGAGATCAGCACCGAGGCGCCGGTGGGCGCACGCTCGTCGCGCTTGGTCCAGCGGGTCGACACGCCCTGCTTCTCGAGCGTGGAGAGGATCGTCTCGGCGCGGTTGTCCTGGCCGAGCTTGACCAGGGTCGAGACGTCGAAGCCGAGCCGCGCCATCGACACCGCGGCGTTGACGGCGCCGCCGCCCGTGTGGGTGGAGATCTGGAGCGCCTCGGTCTTGCGGCCCTCCTCCATCAGCAGATAGGAGACGTCGGCGTTCGACATCGCCATGCGCTCGATGCGCGAGCTCTCGATGATCGCGATGGTATCGATCATGGCTCCGCCGACCGTCAGGGCCTTCATGGCGTCCCTCCTGCAGTATCGCCCGATCGGGCGAGACGCACCGGACCCCGGCACGCCGCCGTTCTCCGCCCCTCCGGCTTGCTCGCCAAAGGCGCGATTCGTCAAGGCGCCGCCACTCTGGCATTCGCCCGTCGGTTCCTGCCGCGAGGCAAGGAGCGGGCCGCCCGGACGCACCGTCACGCGCGCGGCGGCCCCACAAGTCCGGATGGTGAGATATAACGACTGGGCGTTGCCCGCACCAGCCGACCCCGGCGGCCGCGGGCGCCGTCGCGTGGCCGGCGTCGTCTCGCGTGCATGACGACTCGGATTCGCCGTCACGGCGAAACATTCCTGTCTCGGAGCCGAACGTGTCGGACGGAGCTTGGTGGTGGGCTGCCTTCGCGATCGCGGCCGCCGCCGCCCAGACGGTGCGCAACGCCGCGCAACGCGAGCTGACCCGCACGCTCGGCACGGTCGGCGCCACCCATGTGCGCTTCCTGTTCGGCTTGCCGTTCGCGGTCGTGTTTCTCGGCCTGATCGCCGCCGCGACCGGCACGCTGCCGCCGGCGCCGCCCGCCACGTTCTGGCCGTGGGTCACGGCGGGGGCGATCACCCAGATCGTCGCCACGGCCCTGATGCTCGCCGCCATGGGCGAGCGCTCCTTCCTGGTGGTGACGGCCTACACCAAGACCGAGCCCGTTCAGGTGGCGCTGTTCGGACTCGTCGTGCTGGGCGATGCCGTGACGTTGCCCATGGTCGCCGCGATCGTGATCGCGACCGTCGGCGTGGTGCTGATGTCGCTGCGGCCCGGACAAGCCGGGCTCCAGATAGGCGGGCTGCGGCCGATGCTGCTCGGCCTCGGCGCGGCGGCGTTGTTCGCCGTGTCAGCGATCGGCTATCGCGGCGCCATCCTGACCGTGCCGGCCGGCTTCGTGACGGCGGCGAGCACGACGCTGTGCCTCGCGCTCGCGATCCAGGCCGTGCTGCTCTCGACGTGGCTGGCGCTGCGCGACCGCGCCGTGCTGATCGCCGTCCTGAAGGCGTGGCGGCCGTCGCTGCTCGCCGGCGTCATGGGCGCGATGGCCTCGCAGCTCTGGTTCTTCGCCTTCGCGCTCACGGCCGCCGCGAACGTGCGCACCGTCGCGCTGGTCGAGGTGCTGTTCGCCCAGGCCGTGTCACGCTTCGCCTTCGGCCAGCGCGCGACGGCCCGCGAGCTGTTCGGCATCGCCCTGATCGTCGGAGGCGTCGTGCTCTTGCTGTGGGTGCAGTGAGCGGCGCGTGACGGGCTGCGGTCCGCACACCGTCATGGCCGGGCGCGTCCCGGCCATCCACGCCCTTCTCTTCCGAAGGTGCCGTAACACGTGGGTGGCCGGGACGAGCCCGGCCATGACGAGATCCGAAACCGAATCGTGGCTCAATTCCGCTCGTCGGGCAGAACCGGAAGCGCGTGGAACTCGATGCCCTCGTCGAGCATCGCCTTCACGTCGTCGGGCGAGGCCTCGCCGTAGATCGAGCGGTGCTCGATCTCGCCGTAGTGCATGCGCCGCGCCTCTTCGGGGAAGCGCTCTCCCACATGCTCGGCGGTCTGGACGAGATGGTCGCGCAGCGCCTTGAGCTTGCGGCGCAGCGCGACCTCCTGGGGGGACATGAGTTGCGGCGACGCTGGCTGGGGCGGCATCAGCGCGAGCGCCGCCTTGGTGGTGTCGATCGCCGCCTCCGGCGCCGGCACGCCGGAATCGGGCGGCACGGAACCGACCGCGCCCGCCGGGGCGGCGGCCGCCGGCACCTCCTTCGCCACCGCTTCGGCGATCTCGGCCATGGCGGCCGCCGCCACGGACGCCATGCGCTCGGGCGAGAGCTTCGCCGAGCGGCCGAGCCGCGGCGTCATCAGCGCCTTCTCGACCTCGGGGCTGCCGCACACCGGGCACGACACCAAGCCGCGCGCCGCCTGGTCGTCGTAATCGGCCGCGTTGCGGAACCAGCTCTCGAACGCATGCCCGCCCCGGCAGGCGAGGGCGTATCGGATCATTTCGCCTCTTGCAGCGCGTGCAGATGCACGGCGGCCGTGCTCGGCTCGACCAGCTCGAAGCGGCGGCCGTGCTGCAGCGACGGGATGCGGCTGCGCGCCGCCGTGACGGCGGCCGGATCGACCTCCGCCATGACGAAGCCGGGCTCGGTGCTGTTCTCGGCGATGACGACGCCCCACGGGTCGACGACCAGCGAATGGCCGAAGGTCTCGCGGCCGCTCTCGTGCACGCCGCCCTGGGCGGCGGCGAAGACGTAGCAGCCGTTCTCGATGGCGCGGGCGCGGGTGAGGACGTGCCAATGCGCCTGGCCGGTCTGCCGCGTGAACGCCGCCGGGATGGCGATGAACGACGCGCCCGCCTCGGCCAGCGCCCGGTAGAGCGCCGGGAAGCGCAGGTCGTAGCAGATCGACAGGCCGATGCGGCCCCACGGCAGGTCGGCCACCACGGCGCGGTCGCCGGGGCGGAACATGCGCGACTCGCGATGGCTCTCGCCGTTGGGGAGATCCACGTCGAACATGTGGATCTTGTCGTAGAAGGCGACGATGTCGCCGTTCGGGTCGATCAGATAGGAGCGGTTGGCCGCCGACTCCGGCCCGATGCGCACGGCGAGCGAGCCGATGTGCAGCCAGATGCGGTGCTTGCGCGCGGTGTCGCGCAGCGCCGCGAGGCCGGGATCGGCCTCCTCGGGGGCGATCAGCGCGAGCAGACGCTCGCGATCGCTCTCCATCACATTGGTCATCTCGGGCGTCTGCACGTAATGCGCGCCGCGATCCTTCGCCTTGCCGATGAGCTTGACGGCGGAATCGATGTTGGCGGCCGGGCGGCGACCCGACTGCATCTGAATCAGAGCGACCCGAAAGGTCGAATTCTCTCTGAGTTGAAAGGTCATGAAACAGCCCTCCGTCACGCCTTCAGCAGGGGGTCGAGCTGACCCGCCTCGTCGAGGGCGTAGAGATCGTCGCATCCGCCGACATGCGTCTCGCCGATGAAGATCTGCGGCACCGTCGTCCGCCCGCCGGCGCGCGTCACCATCTCGGCGCGCTTGTCGGGCAGACCGGCGACGCCGATCTCCGTGAACGCGACCCCCTTCCGCGTCAGCAATTGCTTCGCGGACGAGCAGTAGGAACAGAACGGGGTCGTGTAGATTTCAATGTTCGGCATCGATCGTCGGGTCTCGCGTTCAACTCGTTCGGTTCGTTCGACTTGTTCGGTTCGTTCAGCGCGGCCGGTTCGTTCAGCTCGGTCGCTTCGGTCGTGTCAGATTCGGTCAAGTCCAAATCCGGTCGTTCCAGGTCGTGCCGTGGGGTGTCCGCGTTCGGTCATCCGACGTCTGACGCTCTCCCGGCCGGTCGCTATCGAAGTGGGTCGCTATCGAGGTCGGTCGCTCGCAGATCCCGGACGATGGCGACCGATCGCCATGGACGTTTCCCACGAGCTGATGACTTTCGCACCGCACACTAAACTGCAGTAGATCACTATAGTGGATATGGCGACCTATCAACAATCCGTGTCACCCAGCAGTCATATCACCGTTGCACCCGAGACACAGGCGAACACGATCACGTCGACATTGCTCGCCCCCGCCCGCAACAAGGTTCTGGCGCAGCTTTCCGCCGTGGCGCCCGTCGTCATGACGTCGTCGACGACGATCAGGCGACGGCCGCGCACATCCGGCCGCGCGGCCGCGGGCACCCGGAAGGCGGACTGCACGTTGCCGGCGCGCTCGGCGCGCGTCAGACCGACCTGCTGCGGCGTCGATCGAACTCGCTTCAACGCACCGGCGAGCATCGGAATGCCCGACAAATCCGCCATCACGGCGGCGAGCGCGGCGGCCTGGTTGAAGCGCCGCGCGAACAACCGCCGCCAATGCAGCGGCACCGGCACCAGCGCATCGGCCCGCGCCGTCAGCTCGGCGCCGGCGACCGCCATCCACCGCCCCATCATCGGTGCGATTTCCATGCGGTCGCCGTACTTCAACGCATGAACCAGCGATCCGGCCACGTCGTCGTAGAGCACGGCGGCGCGCGCCCGTCCGAAGGCCGGCGGCTCGGCGATCGCCCGAGCCGAGAGCGCGCCCGGCGCGGCGTCGTGCGGCAGCGGAATGCCGAGACGCTCGCAATGAGGACGCGCTATGAACGACAAGCGGGACCAGCAGCTTGCACAGACGGCGCCGTCGTCCGTCAGTGGCCGGCTGCAGGCCGGGCACAGCGGCGGCAGAACGGCGTCGACGGCGAACCGCAGCGCGGCGCGCAGTCCGGTCCGTGCCAATATCGCCCGGGTGGCCATATGAACCCTTGTTCATCGACACCGCTCGGCGCGTGCCCAGACGACGCTGTCGCGCATCTGATCACGTGTCGGGCACGTCGGACCTCGTCGACAGGGCGGGCGGCATCGCGGCCGCCAACCGTCTCGGCGAGAATCCATGCAAGCATCGCGCCAGCGCGATGCCGGATTCGACCGTCGCGTGTCGCGCCGGTTCGGATCGAACGCGGTCCGGACCCAATCCGCACCGAAGCCGCCCCGTCGAACGGCGAAACCCACACAGCATTATACCAGGGTGGTAGATGAGTGCTCCTCACGTTTTCGATCGTCCGCTGATCCTGCGCCGACGGCAGCGCGCGATCGCCCTCGGCGCCGCCACGTTCCTGCTCGACCGGATCGCCGAGGACATGGCCGATCGGCTCGCGGCGACGCTGCGATCGTTTTCCCGCGGCGTCGATCTCGCGACCCCCGGTGACGCGATCCGCCGTGCGCTCGCCGGCCATCCGCGGCTGGGCAACCTGATCGGCGTCGACGCGCTCGCCGATCGCGCCGAAACTGCCGGCGTCGCGGTCGTCGCCGACGCCGAGATCCTGCCGTTCGCCGACGGGTCGCTCGATCTCGTCGTGTCGGGGCTGGCCCTGCAGGCGGTCGACGACCTGCCCGGCACCTTCGCGCAGGTGCGCCGCGCGCTGCGGCCGGACGGGCTGTTCTTGGCGGCGCTGCTGGGCGGCGCGACGCTGACCGAGCTGCGGCAGAGCTTCGCGCTCGCCGAGACCGAGCGCGAGGGCGGGCTGTCGCCGCGGGTCGCGCCCTTCGCCGACATCCGCGACATCGGCGCGCTGCTGCAGCGGGCCGGCTTCGCCCTGCCGGTCACCGATGTCGACGTGGTGACGGTGCGCTACGCCTCGCCCTTCGCGCTGTTTTCGGATCTGCGCCGCATGGGCGCCACCAATCCGCTGGTGGCGCGGCGACGAACGCCCTTGCGCCGCGCGACGCTGATGCGCGCGGCCGAGATCTACGCGGAGAAGTTCTCCGATCCGGACGGCCGGGTGCGCGCGACGGTCGAGATCGTCTGGCTGTCCGGCTGGGCGCCGCACGAAAGTCAGCAGAAGCCGCTGAAGCCCGGCAGCGCGACGCACCGCCTCGCCGACGCGCTCGGCACCAGAGAGATCTCGACCGGCGAGAAGGCGGGGCCGCGACGGACGTGATCCGGTGCGAGCGTTACCGAAGCAGCTCCTGCAGATGCGCGATCAGCGGGATGTCGGCCTCGGGCATCGGATAATCGCGCAGCGTCTGCGG
Organism: Rhodoplanes azumiensis; assembly: GCF_042682915.1. Lineage (NCBI taxonomy): Bacteria > Pseudomonadati > Pseudomonadota > Alphaproteobacteria > Hyphomicrobiales > Nitrobacteraceae > Rhodoplanes > Rhodoplanes azumiensis. Next base: position 29,104 of record NZ_JBHUIW010000039.1, read on the forward strand.
CCGCACCCAGCGCAGCGCGGCGTGCTCGCGCGGCGTCACGATGCCGTCCCAGCGCCGACACACGTAGAGCGGCATCAGCAGATGGAAGTCCGTGTAGGTGTGGCTGGCGAAGGTGAGCGGCGCCAGGCACGCCTCCTTCACGCCGATGCCGAGCTCCTCGTGAAGCTCGCGGATCAGCGACGCCTCGGGCGTCTCGCCGACCTCGACCTTGCCGCCCGGAAACTCCCACAGCCCGGCCATCGCCTTCCCCTCGGGACGCTGCGCGAGCAGAATCCGCCCGTCGGCGTCGATCAGCGCACAGGCGGCGACGAGAAGGAGCTTTTTCACGGGCGATCTCCGCGTTCTCGGAGCCGTCATGCCCGGCCCCGTGCCGGGCATCCACGTCTCGAGCGCCGTAGGGTGGGCAAAGCCGCGACAGCGGCGTGCCCACGCGGTCGATGTCGCCGGCGCCCGCCAGCGTGGGCACGACGCGCCTTCGGCGCGCCTTTGCCCACCCTTGTAACAGCGAGAGCGAGTATCGTCGGGCCGTTCCGT